>JAGOEI010000026.1 GCA_017997795.1 Thauera sp.
AGCGCCAGCGTGCCGTCGTCCTCGGGCTCGGGCTCCGGGTCGGCGGGTGGGGCAGGGGGCGGGGGTACGTCCACGCCGGCCATCGTCGCGGGCGTCTCGTTCGTCACGGTTTGCGCGGCAGCGGGCGTGGTCGTCAGCGGCGCGGCAGATTCAGGCGCTTCGGGGGCGCCGAACAGGTCGGGAGTGTCGTTGCTCATGCTTGGTGATCTTCGCCTTCGCTCGGCACGTTCTCTGCATTGGTTCCGGCTTCGATCGCTGCGCGCGTTCCCGCCTCGGCAGGCTGATCGCGCGTGATCGAAAAATCGGGCTCGAACAGCGTCAGGGCGTCGAGCGCGCCGACCGGTGTGAGCTTGTCATTGGAGTTTGTATTCATGTGCGGGTCCTCCGGCGCTCAGACATCCGCCTCGACGCTGTCGCCCTTTTCTTCCATCCACGCCCGCCGCCCCGAGGCCTCGCCCTTGCCCATCAGCAGGGTGAACATCTTCAGCGTGTCCTCGAGCGCGCCGCTGCGCACCTTCACCGGCAGCACGCGGCGGGTGGCGGGGTCCATGGTGGTCTCGCGCAGCTGGTCGGGGTTCATCTCGCCCAGGCCCTTGAAGCGGCCGATCTCGATGGCGTCGGGCTTGAAGCCTTCCTTCTCCAGGCGCTCGCGCATGGCAGCGAGTTCGCCCTCGTCGAGCGCGTACAGGCGGCGCGGCGGGCGCTTCTTGCCTTGCGCGGGCACGTCGACGCGGTACAGCGGCGGCTGTGCCACATACACGTGGCCGCGCTCGATGAGCTTGGGGAAGTGGCGGAAGAAGAGTGTGAGCAGCAGGGTCTGGATGTGGGCACCGTCCACGTCGGCGTCGGACATGATCACGACCTTGCCGTAGCGCAGGCCGGAGAGGTCCACGTCGCTGTCGGCCTTGTGCGCGTCCACGCCGAGCGCCACCGCGATGTCGTGGATCTCGGCGTTGGCGAACAGGCGGTCGGGGTCGATCTCCCAGGCGTTCTGCACCTTGCCGCGCAGGGGCAGGATGGCCTGGGTCTCCTTGTTGCGCGCCATCTTGGCCGAGCCGCCGGCGGAGTCGCCCTCCACCAGGAAGAGCTCGTTGTCGGCGAGGTCCTCGGACTCGCAGTCCGACAGCTTGCCGGGCAGCACCGCGACGCCCGAGGTCTTCTTCTTCTCGACCTTCTGCGCGCTCTTCTGGCGCGCGAGCGCCTGCTTGATCGACAGCTCGGCGATGGCGCGGCCGGCCTCGACGTGGTTGTTGAGCCAGATCTCGAAGGGGTCGCGCAGCTGAGAGGACACCAGCTTGACCGCCTCGCGCGAGTTGAGCTTCTCCTTCACCTGGCCCTGGAACTGCGGGTCGAGCAGGCGCGCCGAGAGCACGAAGCTCATGCGCCCGCACACGTCCTCCTGCTGCAGCTTGACGCCGCGCGGCAGCAGGGTGTGGTGGTCGATGAAGGACTTCATCGCCTCGAACACGCCGGCGCGCAGGCCGGATTCGTGGGTGCCGCCATTCACCGTTGGGATCAGGTTGACGTAGGACTCGCTCGGCACTGCCGACTCGAACCAGGCCAGCGCCCACGCCGCGCCTTCGCCGGCGGCGAAGGTGGGGTCGTCCTTGGCGGCGTATTTCTCTGCGGTGAAGATCGGCGCCACCGCCTCGACGTCGCCGGCGAGCTCCTTCAGGTAGCCGGCCAGGCCCTCGGGGTAGGACCAGGTCTTGCTCAGCGCAGGGCCATTGGCCTGCTCGATGTCGAGCCGTACCGCCACGCCCGACAGCAGCACGGCTTTCGAGCGCAGCAGGCGCTCGAGCTCGTTCATCGGTACGCGCGGCGACTCGAAGTACTTGCCGTCCGGCCACACCCGCACCCGGGTGCCGGTCTGGCGGCCGCAGTCGCCCTCGATGCGTACCGGGCTGATCGTCTCGCCGCCATCGGCGAAGTCGATGCGGTGGATCTTGCCGTCGCGCCTGACCTCGACTTCGATGCGGGTCGACAGCGCGTTGGTCACCGACACGCCGACACCGTGCAGGCCGCCCGAGAACGCATAGGCCGAGTTGCCCTCGCGCTTGTCGAACTTGCCGCCGGCGTGCAGGCGGGTGAAGGCCAGCACCACCACCGGCACGCCTTCGTCGGGGTGCAGGCCGACCGGGATGCCGCGGCCGTCGTCGGCAATGGTGACCGAGCCGTCGAGGTGCAGGGTGACGTGGATCTTCTTCGCAAAGCCGCCGAGCGCCTCGTCGGCGGCGTTGTCGATCACCTCCTGGATGATGTGCGCCGGGCTGTCGGTGCGGGTGTACATGCCGGGGCGCTCGCGCACCGGCTCCAGCCCCTTGAGGACTCGGAAGGAGGATTCGTCGTACTGCTTGGGAGTGTCTTGCTTGCCAGCCATGCTGCGGGCCCGTTCGGTTTCACGAAGGGCGCAAGGATAGCAGAGGCGGGCGCTGTATGTATGTTCAGGCCGAGACGCGCTCAGGCGCTGCCGAGCATGCGTCCGCCGCCAACGGCGCGGGTGTGGCCTTCGGCGTCGTACAGCGGCGGCTGGTCGGCGGCGGCGAGCAGCACCGAGAGCGCGGCCTGGTTGTGCGCCATGCGTTCGAGGATGAGCTTGCCGTTGATGGCGTTGCGCTCGCCCGCCTGGCGCGCGAGGCCGATGACTTCGTCCCAGCGTGCGAGGACGCGCGGCAGGTCGGCGAGCAGCTCGCGCAGCGTGGTGTCGGAGCTGACGCGCCCAAGCCGGCCGAGCAGCAGGGCGCGATCATCGGACAGGCGTTGCAGCCGGCGATAGCGCTCGTTCTTGTCCTGCGTCAGCGCGAGCAGGGCGTCGGTGTCGCCGGCGGTGAGCAGCGCTTCCTCGCGCTCGAGCAACGCGACGAACTCGCCGAGCTGGATGGCCTCGGCCTCGATCAGCAGGGCGAGCCGTTGCTGATCTGCGGGTGTGGGCGCAGCCGGCGGGCGGTTCATGGCGGGTCGTGGGTCGTGGGGCGTGCGTCAGCGCTGGCCGGCCAGCATCTCGCGGACGCTGCTGATCAGGCCGTCGGCGATGCGCCCGGCGTCGATCTTGAATTCGCCGTTGGCGATCGCCTGCTTGATCTCGGCGACGCGTTGGGTGTCGACGACCGGCGCTTGCGCGATCGCGGTCTCGGCCTTCTGCAGGCTCGAGGAGAGCGAGGACAGCTCGACCTTTTCGCTGCCGCTCGCGACCGTGGACGCCGGATTCGCCGGGCTGCGTGGGCGGGCCTCGGCCGTGGCGCTGGGGGCAACCGGTTTGCCCGTGCTTTCGATTTTCATGGCGCAGCTCCCAAACAAAGTGACTCTGACGTTCTTTTCGGCGTGCCCCGCAAAAACTTTAGCGATTAAATCATGAAATTTTTCACGCTGAAGGCGGGATGCCGTTTGCGGGTCAGAAGCTCACCTCCACCGTGCCGCCCGCCTGGGCGACGCCGGTGACCACCTGGCCGTTGGCCAGACGCACGCGCACGCTCTCGCCTGGCGCGGCATTGTTCATCGCCCGGCCTTCGCTGGACACCCGAAAACCCGGCCCCGCGCTGACGACCGGCACCGTCTGGCCCTGGCGTACCGCGTGCGGCACACGCAGCATGTCGCCACGCAAGGGCGTGCCGGTGGCCACCGCGAAGCGGGTGTGGTGACCCATGGCCTGGGTGCTGTCGGTCAGGATGTTGTCCGCCAGGGCGGTGAGATCGCCGCGGCGCTGGCCGAGATCGGCAGGGCCGACGATCTGCCCCGCGCGCAAGGGCCGCGCCGCCACCAGGTAATCGGCGATCACCGACACCTGCGCCTGCACATAGGCGGTCCACGTTACCGGCGAATCGCAGCGCACGCCGACGCTGATGCGTCCCCAGGCACGGGTGGCGGCAGGCAGGAAGGGCTCGAGCGCGGCGCAGGCCGGCAACTGGTTGTTGGGGTCGAGCGCGCTGACCTGGATCGTCACCTCGCCCGGCAGGCCGGCGGACTGGGCTTGCAGGAAGTCCCGCACCCGCGCCTCCACCACATCCGGCGCTTGCTGGGCGTGCGCGGGTGCTGCGGGCAGTCCTGCGCCGCCGGCAAGCAGTAAGGCGAGGAGGGCGCCAATAACGGGCGTGCGGGGGGCCGGACGTGCTTGCGTCGATGTGCGGTGCTGGAGGGCGTGGCGATGCATGCGTCGGATTGCACCACGAGGCCGCGGCCTGAGGCAACCGCGGCGCCGCGAAAGTGATGTCGGGGAAGAGGTGTCTGGGTTGGCGCGCGCCGGTGCGAGAGCCGGGCGGCACCCTGCGACTGGCGTCGCGGCGCCCGACAGCCGGCTGACTTCGTCCGCGGGCGGGCCGTCCGGCAATCCTTGCCGCCTGCTGCCGGCGAAATTGGCCGGTGTTTCCGCCGCTTATCGGCTCAAGAGGCGTGCGCCGCGCCGCCTAAGATGGCTGGCATGGAAACTGCGACCGGACCATGCCGATCGCCCGACCCCAGGAGCACCGCGATGAATACCCTGTTCGACAGGCAGATCCAGTTCCACCAGACCGCCCTCAACCTGCAGGCACACCGGCAGCAGTTGATCGCCTCGAACATCGCCAACGCCGACACGCCCAACTACAAGGCGAAGGACGTGGACTTTCGCGCCGCGCTGCAGGGGGCGCTGCAGGCCGCGACCTCGACGGTGCCGCTCGCCACCACGCAGTCCGGCCACATCCAGGGCGGCGGCGCGCCCACGCTCCAGGGCCTCACCGGTTATCGCGCCGAACTGCAGTCCGCGGTCGATGGCAACACGGTCAACATGGACGTCGAGCGCGCCGCCTTCGCCGAGAACGCGCTGCACTACGAGGCCAGCGTCACCTTCATAAACGGCATGCTGCGCTCGATGAACACCGCGATCACCGGCCAGTAAGGAGAATCCTCATGAGCATGCTCAACGTCTTCCAGATCGCCGGCTCCGCGCTCAACGCGCAGTCGCTGCGGCTCAACACTACAGCCTCCAATCTCGCCAACGCCGACAGCGTGACCGCCGAGGATGGCCAGCCCTACCGCGCCAAGCAGGTCGTGTTCGCGGCCCAGCCGGTTGCGGGCCCGGCCGCCGTGGGCGTGCAGGTCAAGGGCGTGGTCGAGAGCACCGCGCCGCTGCGCCTGGTGTTCGAGCCCAACAACCCTGCCGCCAACGCCGAGGGCTACGTCGAGATGCCCAACGTCAATGTGGTCGAGGAGATGGTGAACATGATCTCCGCCTCGCGTTCGTACCAGAACAACGCCGAGGTGATGAACACGGCACGGACCTTGCTTCAGCGTACCTTGCAGATCGGCCAGTAAGCCTTCCGGGCAGGCCGTCAGGTGAACAGCGCCGCGAGCAGGAGAAAGGAATGAGCACCGTATCGACCACCCAGAGCACCGCCGCGAGCGTGCTTGCCAACATCAACACCCGCGAGAGGGCGGCAGATGCGACCGCCTCCGAGGACATGAACGCGCGCTTCCTGACGCTGCTCACCACGCAGCTCAAGAACCAGGACCCGCTCAACCCGATGGAGAACGCCGAGGTCACCTCGCAACTGGCGCAGATGAGCACGGTTGACGGCATCGAGCGCCTCAACAAGATGTTCCAGTCCTTCGTCGACAACCAGAGCGCGAGCGACTCGATGCAGGCCGCCGCCCTGGTTGGCCGTGGCGTGCTGGTCGAAGGCAAGAAGCTGTCGCTCACCGAATCCGGTGCGATCGGCGGCTTCGAGCTCGATGCGCCTGCCGACAAGGTGGTGTTGTCGATCAAGGATGCGTCCGGCCTCGAGGTCAAGCAGATCCAGCTCGATGATGTCGAGGCGGGCAGCCAGAACTTCATCTGGGACGGCACCGCCAACGACGGCACCCAGGCCGCCCAGGGCGTCTACACGATCGAGATGAGCGCCACCATGGAAGGCGAGAAGGTCACCGGCCGCACGCTCGAATTCGGTCCCGTCACCAGTGTGATCCGCGGCGCCGCTGGCACCGACTTCCAGGTCGGCACGCTCGGCATCTTCAAGTACAACGACATCAAGCAGATCCTCTGATCCGGAGCCCCGATCATGTCTTTCCAGCAAGGTTTGAGCGGCCTGAACGTCTCCTCCAAGGCCCTGGACATCATTTCGAACAATGTCGCCAACACCAACACCGTGGGCTTCAAGAGCGGCGGCGCGGTGTTCGCCGACGTCTATGCCGCTTCGCTGACCGGTTCGGTGTCGGGCAAGCAGGTGGGCGCTGGCAGCACGCTCGGTGGCGTGCGCCAGACCTTCACCCAGGGCAACCTGACCACGACCAACAACCCGCTCGACCTGGCGATCAAGGGCGACGGCTTCTTCATCGTCGGGCGTTCGGACGGGCCGGATGTCTATACGCGTAACGGTCAGTTCGAACTCGACAAGGATGGTTTTATCATCACTCCGACCGGTGAGAGACTGATGGGGTTCCAGAGCCTGACATCGGCGGGACAATTGCCTACTCCCGTAGGCGGCTTGAAGGAGCTGCAGATCCCGATCATCGGGTCGCTGCCGCGGACGACCGACAAGATCACGCTAGGCGGCAACCTGGACGCCAACTCGCTGAGCCCTGCTGAGATGTATCCATCCGTCTTCGCTGGCGAAAGCGATCTGCTTTTCCCTCTGGATGGCGACAACTGGCGTGATGCAAGGAGCTACAACTTCTCGACCTCGATCGAGGTTTTCGATAGCTTGGGTAAATCCCATGAACTTACTTTCTACTTTGAAAAGCTCAAACCGGCTGTTACCGCTGTTCCTCCCGTAGACAACAACACTTGGCGGGTGCACACCAGTATCGATGGTGATAAGCCACTCGCTGATACCGCGACGGACAAATACGTCTGGACACTAAAGTTCGATGACCAAGGGGTGTTGATCGATCCGCCTGCTGGCCCGACAGCGGCATTGCCATTCAAGGTGCCGAGGGAGGAATACACGCCAGACGCCTCGCAAATGTCGTTCAGCATCGATTTTTCGGGTATGCGCCAGATCGGTGGCCCCTACCTGATTACGGAGCGGACTCAGAACGGCTATACGGGTGGTGAGCTTGCAGGGGTATCTATCGGCCGCGACGGCATCGTCACGGGCCGTTACACCAACGGTGAGACGGTGGGACTTGCACAACTTGCAGTCCAGACCTTCCGCAACCCGAATGGCCTGAATTCAATCGGCAACAACTACTGGGAGGCCACGCTGGAGTCGGGTCTCACCGCGCCGGGTAAGCCTGGCGAGGGCGTTGCGGGCGTGATCTCCTCCGGCATGATCGAGGACGCGAATGTGGAACTGACGAGTGAATTGGTGGCGATGATCATCCAGCAGCGCAATTACCAGGCCAACGCGCAATCCATCAAGGCGCAGGACCAGATCCTGCAGACCCTGGTGAACCTGCGCTGACCCTGAACCCCACGTAACGCAAGAGGCCAGCGATGGACCGCCTGATCTACACCGCGATGACCGGCGCCAAGGGCACCATGGACCAGCAGGCGGCGGTCGCGCACAACCTCGCCAACGCCACCTCCACCGGCTTTCGCGCCGAGTTGCACAAGCTGCGCGCGGTGGAGGTGCAGACCGATGCGCTCCGCACGCGCGCGTTCACCGTCGATGCCAGCGTCTCGAACAACTTCGACCAGGGCGCGCTGCAGCGCACCGGCCGCGCCTATGACGTGGCGCTGCAGGGCAAGGGCTGGCTGGCGGTGCAGATGCCCGACGGCAGCGAGGCCTATACCCGCAACGGCAGCCTCGACGTCAGCGCCAACGGCATCCTGCAGACGCACGATGGCAAGCCGGTGCTGGGCGACGGCGGGCCGGTCACCATCCCGCCCGACAACGAGATCAGCATCGGCGCCGACGGCTCGATCTCCGCTTCCCAGCCCGACCAGCCCGGCGTGGTCAACGTGGTCGCCCAGCTCAAGCTGGTCAATCCGCCCGAGGCCGACCTCGTGCGTGGCGACGACGGCCTGTTCCGGGTGCGGGGCGGGGCGCCGGCGCAGGCCGACCCCAACGTACGTGTGGCCGGCGGCTATCTCGAAGGCAGCAACGTTAACGTCGTCGATCAGATGGTGCAGATGATCTCGCTCGCGCGCCAGTTCGAGATGCAGACCCGCATGCTGTCCACCGCCGAACAGAACGACCGCGCCGCGGCGCAGGTGCTCGGCCGCGTCGGCTGATGCGTCTGGCCGGCGGATTAGCACGGTTTTTGCGTTGCTTATCGCAGCATGGTCGGTGACGGCACGGGCCTAAACTGATCCCATCGAAAAAGCGGCAAAGCGGCAGCCAACGAACGAGATCCGGCGGCAATTCATCGCCCAGACCGGCAATCTCGACCGGCAATGTCTGCCGCACCGGCAACGCACGGCAAAGGACTTCATCATGATCCGCTCACTGTGGACCGCCCGCACCGGGCTGGACGCCCAGCAAACCCATCTGGACGTGATCTCCAACAACCTGGCCAACGTCTCCACCAACGGCTTCAAGCGCCAGCGCGCGATCTTCGAGGACCTGCTGTACCAGACCATCCGCCAGCCCGGCGCGCAGTCCACCCAGCAGACGCAGATCTCCAGCGGCCTGCAGATCGGCACCGGCGTCAAGCCGGTGGCCACCGAGCGCATCTTCACCCAGGGCACGCTGCAGCAGACCGGCGGCTCGCTCGACGTGGCGGTGCAGGGCAATGGTTTCTTCCAGATCTCGATGCCCGACGGCACCACCGCCTACACCCGCGACGGCGCCTTTCAGCTCGACAGCCAGGGCAACGTCGTCACCGCCAGCGGCTACACGCTGGCCGACAACATCAACATTCCGGCCGATGCGCTGTCGGTGACCATCGGCAAGGACGGCACGGTGAGCGTGCTGCAGGCGGGCGGCGTGGCGCCGGTGGAGATCGGCGCGGTGCAGCTTGCCACCTTCGTCAATCCGGGCGGCCTGCAGGCGGCGGGCGAGAACCTGTTCTACGAGACCGCCTCGAGCGGCGTGGCCACGCCCACCCAGCCCGGCACCAACGGCTCGGGTGTGCTCAACCAGGGCTACGTCGAAGTCTCCAACGTCAACGTCGCCGAGGAGTTGGTGAGCATGATCGTCACCCAGCGCGCCTACGAGCTCAACTCGCGCGCCATCTCCACCTCCGACCAGATGCTCGGTCGGCTGACCCAGCTTTGAGGCTTGCCGCAATGAAGTTCTCCGCCGCGCTTGCGCTTGCCGCCCTGGCCCTGCTGTCCGGGTGCGCGTCGATCTATCCCACGACGCCGACCGCGGTGCACCAGCCGATGACCGCGCGCCCCGAATCGCGCGCGCAGGCGCTGCCCGCCACCGGCTCGATCTACCAGGCCGCCTATGCGCGCCCCCTGTTCGAGGACCGGCGCGCGCGCAATGTGGGCGACACCATCACCATCAACCTCGTCGAGCGCAACACCGCGCAGAAGAGCGCCAACGCCAACGCCACCCGCAACGGCAACATGAGCGCCGGTATCGGCCCGATCAGCCGCCTGCCGCTCAAGGGCCTCAACGGCCTCGAGCTGGAGGCGGATTCGGAGTCCGACTTCGCCGGCAAGGGCGCCGCTGCGGCCAACAACGCCTTCAACGGCACGATCACCGTCACCGTCATCGACGTCTATCCCAACGGCAACCTGCTGGTGTCGGGCGAGAAGATGGTGGCGATCAACCAGGGCAACGAGTTCATCCGCTTCTCGGGGGTGATCAACCCCAACAACGTCACCGCCGCCAACACCGTGCAATCGACCCAGGTGGCCGACGCGCGCATCGAATACCGCGGCAGCGGCTTCATCGACGAATCCAACACCATGGGCTGGCTGCAGCGCTTCTTCGTCGCCATCATGCCTTTCTGAGGACGAAGTCATGTCCAGGCTTTCATCCCTGTTGATGCGCGCCCTGGTGGCGATGCTCGCCGCCGGTATCTTCTACAGCACCGCCGCCGAGGCCGCCGCCGAGCGCATCAAGGATCTCGCCTCGGTCGCCGGTGTGCGCGACAACCAGCTCGTCGGCTACGGCCTGGTGGTCGGCCTCGACGGCTCGGGCGACCAGACCACGCAGACGCCGTTTACGGTGCAGAGCATCATCAACATGCTCGGCAACATGGGCGTGACCCTGCCGCCCGGCACCAACCTGCAGTTGAAGAACGTCGCCGCAGTGATGGTCACGGCGACCTTGCCGCCGTTCGCGCGCCCCGGGCAGCAGGTGGATGTCACCGTGTCCTCGATCGGCAACGCCAAGAGCCTGCGCGGCGGCACGCTGGTGATGACGCCGCTCAAGGGCGCCGACGGCCAGGTGTATGCGATCGCCCAGGGCAACATGGCGGTGGGCGGCGCCGGCGCGCAGGGCGGCGGCGCCTCGCAGGTCATCAACCACCTGTCGGCCGGCCGTATCCCGGGCGGCGCCACCGTCGAGCGCGCCGTGCCGACGATGCTGGGCGAGGGCGGCACCGTCACGTTCGAACTCAACGACAGCGACTTCGGCACCGCACGGCGCGTGGTCGATGCGATCAACCTCGCCTACCCGGGCGCCGCGCGTGCGCTCGACGGGCGCAGCATCCAGGTGCGCGCGCCGGACGACTCCAGCGCCCGCGTCGCCTTCCTCGGCCATCTGGAAAACCTCGAAGTCACGCCGATGCAGCAGGCGGCCAAGGTCATCGTCAACTCGCGCACCGGCTCGGTGGTGATGAACCAGCGCGTCACGCTGCAGAACGTCGCGGTGGCGCACGGCAACCTCACGGTCACCGTCAACACCGAGGCCCAGGTCAGCCAGCCCGCGCCGCTTTCCGGCGGCCAGACGGTGGTGACCCAGACCGGCCAGGTCGACATTGCCCAGGACGGCGGCGCGCTCTTCAACGTGCGCGGCGGCACCAATCTTGCTGATGTGGTCAAGGCGCTCAATGCGCTCGGCGCCAAGCCGATGGACCTCGTCAGCATCCTGCAGGCGATGAAGGCCGCCGGTGCGCTGCGTGCCGACCTGGAGATCATCTGAGGACTCCGCGATGAATGCCGGCTTCCAGCTCAACGCCTTCGACCCCAACTCGCTCGGCGACCTCAAGCGCCTCGCCCGCAGCGAAGGCCAGCAGGACGTCGCCCTGCGCGCGGCCGCCAAGCAGTTCGAGGCGCTGTTCCTGCAGATGGTGATGAAGTCCATGCGCGACGCCACGCCGGCCAGCAGCCTCATGGACAGCGAACAGACCAAGATGTACCAGAGCCTGCTCGACCAGCAGATGGCGCTGAACATGTCGCAGTCGCGGGGGGCCGGGCTGTCCGAGGTGATCTACCGCCAGCTCGGCGGCAAGGATGCGCCTGCGGCGGCGGTGGACGGTCAGGCGGGCGAGGGTGCGGGCGCTGTCGGCAACACCGGCATCGGCGGGACCGGCAACACCGGCTTCGATCTGGCCAACGTCGTCCGGCGGGCGGCAATTCCTGCCGTGCGCGCGCGCGAACTGGAAGCTTCTGCCGTTGCCGCCCTTGCCGGTTTGCCGGATGCGGCGCGCGTGCCGGGCATGGGGGCAGGTGTCGGCACCGGCAGTTTCTCCGCGGCATCGATCTACGAGAAGGCGGCGCTCGAGGCCCGGCTCAACGAGGTGGTGCGCAGTGCGCGCGACGCCAGCGGCGCGGTGTCGCAGCCGGCCCGCGATTTCGTCGCCGAGGTGTGGCCGCACGCGGTCGAGGCCAGCCGCAAGACCGGCATCCCGCCCCAGTTCATGGTCGCCCAGGCCGCGCTCGAGACCGGCTGGGGCCAGAAGCAGTTGCGCAACCCGGACGGCAGCCCGAGCCACAACCTCTTCAACATCAAGGCCGGCAGCGCCTGGAAGGGCGACACCGTGGCACGCGAGGTCACCGAATACGCCAACGGCCAGGCCTACACCGAGCAGTCGCGCTTCCGCGCCTATGGCTCGTACGCCGAGTCCTTCCGCGACTACGCCAGCCTGATGACGCGCAGCCCGCGCTACGCCGACGTGCTCGGCCAGACCGACCCGGCCGCGTTCGCGCGCAGCCTGCAGGACGCCGGCTACGCCACCGACCCGATGTACGCCGACAAGCTCACCCGCATCATCGGCGGCAACACCCTGCGCAACGCGCTCGCGCTGGCGGGCTGATTCGCACGCGAATGCTGCGCGTACGGCTTGGCATGGATCCTGCATCGTAGCGCCTGAGAACAGCGCACCAGGGAAACAACATGTCGTCCTTGCTCAACATCGGACTGACCGGCCTCAACGCCTCGCAGGCCTACCTCAACACCACAAGCCACAACATCGCCAACACGGCGACGCCGGGCTATCACCGCCAGAGCGTCACCCAGCAGGCGCGCGACCCGCTGTTTCTCGGCGGCGCCTTCTTCGGCACCGGCACGCAGATCACCGGCGTCAAGCGCGCCTACAGCGAGCTGCTCGAGACCCAGGTGCTGAACGCGGACAACCGCCGTGCCGAATACGCGGCCTATAACCGCTTCATCTCGCAGGTCGACAACGTGCTGGCCGATTCCGACACCGGCCTCACCCCCGCGCTAAACGAATTCTTCGGCGCGCTGCAGAGCGTCTCGTCCAACCCGACCAACGTCGCCGCCCGCCAGGCGCTGATCTCCACCGGCGAGACCCTGGTGGCACGCTTCCAGACGCTGGATGCACGCATCGGCGAGATCAGCCAGGGCGTGGAAACCGACATCTCGTCCACGATGGCGAGCATCAACAGCTACGCCGCTGCCATCGCCGAGCTCAACCAGCGCATCGCGGTGTCGCAGTCCACCGGTCTCGGCTCGGCTGCGAGCGATCTGCTCGACCAGCGCGACCAGGCGATCGCCGAGCTCAACACCCTGGTCAAGGTCAATGCGGTGCCGCAGCGCGACGGTTCGCTGTCGATCTTCATCGGCTCCGGCCAGGCACTGGTGCTCGGCGCCAATGCCAAGCAATTGTCGATGGGTGACACGCTGGACGAGAACGGCCGGACTATGGTGATGATCAGCGGCCCCAACGGCACCCAGACGCCGCTGGCCGAGCGCGTCATCACCGGCGGCGAACTTGGCGGCCTGCTCGCGGTGAGGCGGGACGGCATGGAGCCGGCGCAGCGCAGCCTGGGGCTGATTGCGGCCACGATCGCGACGGCGTTCAACGAGCAGCACAGGCTGGGGATCGATCTGGATGGGGAGCTGGGGCAAGCATTCTTCCGGCTGGGCGAGGCGAGGGTGGAGCCATCGACCAGCGGCGTCGATGTGCAGATTGACCCGGCTGGGCTCGCGGCGTTGACCGGAAGCGATTTCGAACTCCGCAACGATGGCGGCACCTACAGCCTGATCGACATCGCGACCGGCGAGACTCGCACCCTGACGGTCGTCGGAGGGCAGGTCAGCGATGCCGGGCTCGAATTCAGCGGTCTTGCGGGGCTCGGTGACGGGCAGCGCGTCTTCGTGTATCCGACGCGCTACGCTGCCGCGGGTATCGCCATGGCGATCAATGACCCGCGCGATGTTGCTGCGGCTGCGCCGGTGCTGGCCAACGTGCCGGCTTCCAACACCGGTTCGCTGCAGGCGCAGTCGCTCGTGTTCACTGGCGTGGATGGCAGTGCGGCGGGCAATCCGCTCGCGTTTCCGGACCTGAGCTACAAGTTTGATGCGGCAACGAATCAGCTCGTCCTGGCGCCTGCCGTTGCCGGTTGGACTGCGAGTCTGGTTTATAACCCCGTCACGGACGCCACCGGCAAGGTCTTCGAAATCGCCGGACCTGACGGGGTCAAGTTCGAGCTCAAGCTTTCCGGCACGCCTGCCGCTAACGATGTCATCACGCTCGCCGACAACGCCGAAGGCATCGCCGACAACCGCAACGCCGCCTTGCTCGGCGCGCTGCAGACCGACAAGCTGATGTTTGGCGCCGGCACCGACAACAGGCCCACGGCGACGCTCAACAACGCCTATGCTCAACTGGTGGCCAAGGTCGGCAGCAAGGCGCGCGAGGTACAAGCCGGCGAGCGCACGCAGGGCTCGCTGCTGGCACAGGCCACGGCGGCGCGCGACTCGGTGTCGGGCGTGAATCTGGACGAGGAGGTGGCCAACTTGGTGCGCTTCCAGCAGACCTACCAGGCGGCAGGGCGGGTGATGTCGGTGGCGCAGCGCCTGTTCGACGAGATGCTGGCGATCGGCCGCTGAGGGAGAACGCATCATGCGTGTATCGACCAACATGATTTACGACCAGGGCGTGCGCGCCCTGCAGACCCAGTCGGCGGCGCTGCTCTACACCGAGCAGCAGATCGCCACCGGGCGCAAGATCCTCACGCCGGCCGACGATCCGGTGGCCTCGGCGCGTGCGCTCGACGTCACCCAGTCGCGCAGCGTCAACAAGCAGTTCACCACCAACCAGGGCTACGCCGAAGACGCGCTCAAGCTGGTCGAGGGCCAGCTCGATGGCGCCGGCGAGATCATCCAGTACGCGCGCCAGCGGGTGCTTGCGGCGGGTAATCCGGCGCTGTCCGACGTCGACCGCAAATCCATCGCGACCGATCTGCGGGCGCAGTTCGACGCCATGCTGGCGATCGCCAATACCCGGGATGCCAATGGAGATTACCTGTTTGCCGGGTACAAATCGGACACCTCGCCCTTCGAGAAGAACACCGAGACCCTGACTGCCGCATACAAGGGCGACCAGGGTATCCGCACCATGCAGGTCTCCTCCTCGCGCTTCATGCCGGTCAGCTTCGGCGGCGAGCGCGTGTTCGGAACCCGTGACGACAGCGTATTCAAGGTCCTCGGCGAGTTCATCAGCGCGCTCGAGGGCGGCGGCGCCGTCAGCGACGCCGTCAGCACGGCGCTCGGCGGCCTCGACACCAGTCTCGACAACGTCCTCACCACCCGAGCCCAGATCGGCTCGCAACTGGTGGAGGTCGAGCAGCTCGGCTTCATCGGCAGCGACCTCGACCTGCAGTACGCCACCACGCTGTCCAGCCTGCAGGACCTCGACTACAACGAGGCCATCTCGCGCCTCACGCAACAGAAGACCTATCTCCAGGCCGCGCAGCAGTCCTTCCTGAAGACCATCGGGCTGTCGCTCTTCAACTACCTGAGCTGAACCATGCGCCGCGCAGCCCTTTCCCTCACCCTGGTCGCGACGCTGCTCGCCGGCTGCGCGTCGGACGGCGGCGGGCCGCGCGTGAGCGAGCGCGCTGTCGATCTGTCGGCCCCGGTCGCCCTGGCGGCGGGCGTGGTGTGGATGGCGAGCGAACTCGAATACCTCGAGCCGGAATACCTCGCCGGCATGCTGGTCGCCTACGCCATCTACGACCCGCTGGCGCCGACCTGGAAGATCGACGTCAGCCGCGCCGGCGAAGACCGCCTGCGCATGGACCTGCGCATGAAGTCGCTCGTCACCGGTGGCGAGGGCGAGGCGCGCCAGGTCTTCCTGCGCAACGCGCGCCAGGTGGTGGAGGCGGGTGGCTTTGCCGGCTTCGACGTGCTTCGCTACGAGGAAGGCATCGAGTCGACGCGACCGTTCGCGCGCCGTTTCGCCAGCGGCGAGATCCGGCTGGTGCGTTCGCGCGCGTTCCCGGAACTGTAGCGGCCCAAGGCAAGAGCAGCCCGCTTACCGAGCGCGCATCAAGGCCCGGTCGCCGTTCGCGAGCAAGCCCGCTTCCGCCAGGCCCCTGCCCCGTAGGAGCGGGCTCACCCGTTAAGCTTCTGGCGCCCCGAGCAAGCTCGCAGCTCAAGCCCGTTGCCGCATCAGCATCCAGCCTTGTGCGCCGCATCCCCCGTGGGACCGGGTTTGCCCGCGAATGCCGAATTTCAGCCTGGTGGCAAGGGTGCGAGCGCGTCGAGCAGCGTGCCGATGCTGTCGAAGCCGCGCTCGAACAGGCTCTGCAGCACCGGCGCGAAGTTGTTCATGATCAGCAGTACGCCGATGAAGCCGGCGGTGAGCGTGATCGGGAAACCCACCGCGAACAGGTTCAGTTGCGGCGCCGCGCGCGTCAGCACGCCGAGCGCGATGTTGGCCACCAGCAGGATGGCGACGATCGGCAGCGACAGCAGCAGGCCGGCGGTGAACACGGTGAGCCCGGTGCGTGCGATGAAGCCCCAGCCCCCGGCATTGACCGGGGCGGTCGTCACCGGCAGCCACTCGAAGCTGCGCACCAGGATGTCGATCATCAGCAGGTGGCCATTCACCGCCAGGAAGAGCAGGGTGGCGAGCAGGTTCAGGAAGTCGGACAGCACCGCCGTCTGCCCACCGGCGTCGGGGTCGAAGAAGATCGCGAACGACAGGCCCATCTGCATGCCGATCAGCGCACCCGCCATGTCCACCGCGGCGAAGACGATGCGCATCATGAAACCGATGGCGATGCCGATGAACATCTGCTGCGCGAAGATCGCCAGCCCCAGGCCGCCGCCCGGCGCCACCTGCGGCATCGGCGGCATCACCGGCAGCACCGCGATCGCCACGCCCATGCCGATCGCCAGCCGCACCCGCACCGACACGCCGCGGTTGGAGAACACCGGCGCCGACGAGAACAGCCCCAGCAGGCGCGCGAGCGGGAACATCAGCGCGGCGAGCCAGGCATCGAGCTGGGCGGCGGTGACTTCGATCATGAGCGGGCGGGCGGACGCGTCATCGCTGCGGGGGACGGCTGAGCGGGGCGCGCCTGAAAAGGTGCTACGTGGCAGGTGAGCAAGTGCGCGGCGGTCACGTGGCGCGTTGTCGCGACCATCCGCGCTAGCCGATCATCGACGGGATCGACTCGATCAGCCGGCGCATGAAGTCGGTCAGCACCGTGATCATCCACGGCCCGGCCAGCACCAGGGTGACGAAGATCGCCACCAGCTTCGGCACGAAGGACAGGGTCATCTCGTTGATCTGGGTGGCGGCCTGGAAGATGCTGATGACCAGCCCGGTGACGAGCGCGGCGATGAACAGCGGCGCCGACACCAGCAGGGTGACTTCGACCGCCTGGCGGCCGAGCTCGATGACAGCAGTGGGGGTCATGGTCGTTCTCCTCGGGCGTGCGCGGCTACACCGCGAAGCTCTGCACCAGCGAGCCGATCAGGAGCGTCCAGCCGTCGACCAGCACGAACAGCATGATCTTGAACGGCAGCGACACGATCACCGGCGACATCATCATCATGCCCATCGACATCAGCACCGAGGCCACCACCATGTCGATGATGATGAAGGGAATGAAGACGATGAAGCCGATCTGGAACGCGGTCTTGAGCTCGGAGGTGACGAAGGCGGGGATCACCACCCGCATCGGCAGGTCCGCGGCCTTTTCCACCGGCGGCACCTTGGCCAGCCCGGCGAAAAGTTCCAGGTCGGGCTGGCGCACCTGCGCGAGCATGAAGGTCTTGACCGGCACCGAGGCGCGCTCGAGCGCCTGGTCGAACTGGATCTGGCCCGAGGACATCGGCAGGTAGGCCTCGTTGTACACCCGCTCGGCCACCGGCGCCATGATGAAGAAGGTGAGGAACAGCGTGAGCCCGAGCAGCACTTGGTTGGGCGGCGCGGTCTGCGTGCCCATGGCCTGACGCAGCAGCGAGAACACGATCAGGATGCGGGTGAAGCTGGTCATCATCAGCACCAGTGCCGGGATGAAGCTCAGGAGCGTCATCAGTAGCAGGGTCTGGAGCGTGAGGCTGTAGGTGGTGCCGCCGCCGGCAGTCGCGGTGGTGGTCAGCGCGGGTAGCGCGGGCAGCGCCTCCTGGGCGTGGGCGAGCGCGGGCAGGGCGGCGATGAGGCACGCCAGCGCAAGGCGCAACAGTGCGCACCCACCCGAGTGCTTGACCAGGAAGGCGGCCGCCCACCGGCGCAGCGTGCTGTTGCGGCGCGCGCCGGGCGAGCCGATGGCCGCGGACTCAACCCGCATTGCGCCGCTCCGTCGCCTGCTTGAGCCAGGCCGCGAAGGCCTTGCCTGCGGGCGCGGCGATGCCGGCCGCGTCAGCGGGCAGGGGCAGTTCGCTGCGCTTCATGTCGTGCAGGCGGGTGACGCTGCCGGGCGCGACGCCGAGCACCAGCACCTGCTCGCCGAGTTCCACCAGCACCACGCGCTCGCGCGGGCCGACCGCGGCGGCGCCCAGCACCTTGATCGCCGCGCCGCCGCCGCGCGGGGCGCTCAGGCGGCGAATCAGCCACAGGCAGGCGAACAGCAGCGCGATCACCACGGCAAGGCCGAACAGCATCTGCAGCACGCTGGCGCCGAGTTCGGGCGTCGCCGTGCCGGGCGCGGCCAGCGCTTCGGTCGCTTGCGGGGCGGGCATTGCAGTCATCAGTTGCGGATCTTTCGCATGCGTTCGGCCGGCGTGATGATGTCGGTCAGGCGGATGCCGAACTTGTCATTGACCACCACGACCTCGCCCTGCGCGATCAGCGTGCCATTGACCAGCACGTCCATCGGCTCGCCGGCCAGGCCGTCGAGCTCGACTACCGAGCCGTGGGCGAGCTGCAGCAGGTTGCGGATCGACAATTTGGTGCGCCCCAGCTCCACGGTGATCTGCACCGGGATGTCGAGGATCATGTCGAAGTCGTTCAAGGCGCCGGGCTTGCCGCCGGTGCCGCCGAAGTCCTCGAACAACTGGCTGGCCGGGCGGGCCTGGTAGGGCGAATCGCCCATCGCAGCCGCGGCCAGTTCTGCCGCCACGCGGTCGGCCTCGCTGTCGCCGGTTTCGGCTGCGGCCTGCTCCTGCATCGCCGCGGCCCAGTCGTCGTCGGTAATCTGGTTTTCGTCAGCCATTGTGGCCTCCGGGAATCTGTGGGGTTTCGACCTCTTCCGGGCCGACGAAGCGCTCGACCTTGATCGCGTAGCGCCCGTTCTTGGTGCCGTGGTGGCCTTCGAACACCGGCACGCCATCGACCTCGGCCTGCAGCACCTCGGGCACGTCGAGCGGGATCACGTCGCCCACGCGCATGTCCACGATGTCGCGCAGCGACACGCGGGCGGTGCCGAAGCTGCACGCAAGCTCGACCTCGGCGGTCTGCAACTGCCTGGACAGCAGCTTGATCCAGCGCCGGTCCGAGGTCAGGTGGTCGCTCTGCATCGTGGAATAGAGCAGGTCGCGGATCGGCTCCAGCATCGAGTATGGGAAGCAGATGTGCATGTCGGCCTGCGCCCCGCCCAGCTCCAGCGAAAAGCTGGTCGCCACCACCACCTCGGAGGGCGTGGCGATGTTGGCGAACTGCGAGTTCATCTCCGAGCGCACGTACTCGAGCTGCAGCTTGAACACCGGCGCCCAGGCGCGCGCGTATTCGGTGAACACCACCTCGAGCATGCCCTGGATGATGCGCTGCTCGGTGGGCGTGAAGTCGCGGCCCTCGACCCGGGTGTGGAAGCGCCCATCGCCGCCGAACATGTTGTCCACGACGAGGAACACCAGGTTGGGGTCGAACACCACCAGCCCGGTGCCGCGCAGCGGCTTGGCGATGACCAGGTTGAGGTTGGTCGGCACCACCAGGTTGCGCACGAACTCGGCGTATTTCTGCACCTTGATCGGCCCCACCGAGACCTCGGCGTTGCGGTGCATGTAGTTGAACAGGCCGATGCGCAGGTAACGGGCGAAACGCTCGTTGATCAGCTCCATCGTGGGCATGCGCCCACGGACGATGCGTTCCTGCGTGGCCAGGTTGTAGGGGCGAATGCCCTCGGCGGTGGCTTCGTCCGCGGTGGGTTCGTCCGACTCCCCGGTGACGCCCCGGAGCAGGGCGTCCACTTCTTCCTGGGAGAGAAAGTCCGCAGCCATGGCGGCAGCCCTTACTGGATGATGAACGAGGTGAACAGCACGGACTGCACCGGGCCATTGGGGACCGGTTGCCCGGCGGCGTCACGCATCGGCTTGAAGCCGAGCGCCTCGTTGATCTGTTCGGTGATGGTGAGCGCGAGCGCCTGGCGGCCTTCGATGGTGGCGATCTCCGAGGGCAGCTTGCTCGACAGCAGCAGGTTGATGCGGTGGCGGATCTCGGGCATGAAGGCCTTCAAGGTCGGATCCATGGTGGCGTCGGCCAGGCGCAGCACCGCCACCACCTGCAGGTAGTGGTCGCCCTCGTCACGGCGCAGGTTCACCGTGAACGCGTCGAGTGGGATGAAAGTCGGCGGCTTGGTCAGATCGACCGTGCCGGCCGTCTGCAACTGCGCGGCGGCGGGGGCCGCCTGCTGGGCGTGCTCCTCGGCGTCCTTGTCCTTGCCGCCCTTGAGCAGCAACAGCGCACCGACCCCGACCGCGATCAGAATCAGTACCACGAGCAGCACGATGACGATGATGAGCCCGAGCTTGCCCTTCTTCTTCGGGACGTCGTCGCCTTCTTCTGCTTTTGCCGGCGCCTTGGCCATGCGAATCTCCTGTTTGACGGATTGAATTATCCGGGAAGATCGCACCACCCAAAGCGCCGAAAAGTGGGGCAGAGCCGCCCCTATTCAAGCGCTTCAGGCGAAGGTGTCGACCATCCCCTGCTGCTGTCTCAGCCACACGCCGGTGCTGCTGCCGTTGCCGCCAGCATCGCCCGCGATCGCGGCCTCGCCGCGTACGCCATTACGGCCGCGGCCTTCCTGTCCTTCGCCGCCCGCACCCTGCTGCGAGGTGCTGACGTTGGCATCGCCGAGCATGATGCCGGCCTGCTGCAGCACCTCGCGCAGTTGCGGCATCGCGCGCTCGAGTGCATCGCGCGCCGCCTGGCTCGAGGCGA
>JAGOEI010000132.1 GCA_017997795.1 Thauera sp.
TACTTCATGACCGGCGACGCGGGCTTCTTCGACGAGGACGGCCACCTGAAGATCATCGATCGCGCCAAGGACGTCGGCAAGATGGCCGACGGCACGATGTTCGCGCCCAACTACATCGAGAACAAGCTCAAGTTCTTCCAGCACGTCAAGGAGGCGGTGACCTTCGGCGCCGGCAAGGAGTTCGCGACCGCCTTCATCAACATCGACCTCGAGGCGGTGGGCAACTGGGCCGAGAAGAAGGGCATGGCCTACTCGGGCTACACCGACCTCGCCCAGCAGGCGGCGGTGTACGAGCTGATCCGCGACTGCGTCGAGAAGGTCAACGCCGACCTCGCCGCCGACCCCAACATGAGCGGCTCGCAGATCAAGCGCTTCCTGATCCTGCACAAGGAGCTCGACGCCGACGACGGCGAGCTCACCCGCACGCGCAAGGTGCGGCGCAACTTCATCGCCGAGAAGTACGGCGTGCTGATCGAGGCGATGTTCGAGGGCCGCAAGACCCAGTTCATCGAGACCCAGGTCAAGTACGAGGACGGCCGCACCGGCAAGGTCTCGGCCGACCTGCGCATCGAGGAAGTGAAGACCTTCGCGCCGCAAGCCGGCAAGCGCGCGGCCTGAGGGGACGAGGAATGGACATGACCGACATGAATGCCGCTTCCGCCACCACGCCTCCGGGGCGTCGCCAGGGCGAGGTGATCCTCGACCTGCAGAACATCTCGCTGCGCTTCGGTGGCGTGAAGGCGCTGACCGACATCAGCTTCAACGTCCGCGAGCACGAAATCCGCTCGATCATCGGCCCCAACGGTGCCGGCAAGAGCTCGATGCTCAACGTGATCAACGGCGTCTATCACCCGCAGGAAGGCAAGATCATGTATCGCGGGCAGGAACGCCAGCGCCTCGAGCCCTACATGGCGGCACGCCAGGGCATCGCGCGCACCTTCCAGAACATCGCGCTGTTCAAGGGCATGAGCGTGCTCGACAACATCATGACCGGGCGCAACCTGAAGATGAAGTCGAACCTCTTCCAGCAGGCGCTGTTCTGGGGCGCGGCGCAGAAGGAGGAGATCGCCCACCGCGAGAAGGTGGAGGAGGTGATCGACTTCCTCGAGATCCAGAACGTGCGCAAGACCCCGGTCGGCCAGCTCCCCTACGGCCTGCAGAAGCGTGTGGAACTCGGCCGTGCGCTGGCCGCCGAGCCCTCGCTGCTGCTGCTCGACGAGCCGATGGCGGGCATGAACGTGGAGGAGAAGCAGGACATGTGCCGCTTCATCCTCGACGTCAATGACCAGTTCGGCACCACCATCGTGCTGATCGAGCACGACATGGGCGTGGTGATGGACATCTCCGATCGGGTCGTGGTGCTGGACTACGGCAAGAAGATCGGCGACGGCGCGCCCGACGAGGTGCGCAACAACGAAGACGTCATCAGTGCCTATCTCGGCACGTCGCACTGAACGGGGAACACCATGGGATTCTTTCTTGAAACCTTGTTCGGCGGGTTGATGGCCGGCATGTTGTACTCCTTGATCGCACTGGGCTTCGTGCTGATCTACAAGGCCTCGGGCGTGTTCAACTTCGCCCAGGGCGCGATGGTGCTGTTCGCCGCGCTGGCGATGTCGCGCTTCGCGGAGTGGATTCCGCAGTGGCTGGGCTTCGAGAGCCTGCTGCTCGCCAACCTGCTCGCCTTCATCGCCGCGATGGCAGTGATGGTGGTGCTGGCGTGGGCGATCGAGCGCCTGTGCCTGTCGAAGCTGGTCAACCAGGAAGGCATCACGCTGCTGATGGCCACGCTCGGCATCGCCTACTTCCTCGACGGCTTCGGCCAGACGCTCTTCGGCAGCGACATCTACAACATCAACGTCGGCATGCCCAAGGATCCGGCCTTCATCCTCGAGGGCATGTTCGAGGGCGGCGTGATGATCAGCAAGGAAGACCTCGTCGCCGCGGTGATCGCCGCGCTGCTGGTGGTGGTGCTGGCGCTGTTCTTCCAGAAGACCAAGACCGGCCGCGCCCTGCGTGCGGTGGCCGACGACCACCAGGCCGCGCAGTCGATCGGCATCCCGCTCAACAAGATCTGGGTCATCGTGTGGTCGGTCGCGGGCTTTGCCGCGCTGGTCGCCGGCATCATCTGGGGCTCCAAGCTCGGCGTGCAATTCACGCTCTCGCTGGTGGCGCTCAAGGCCTTGCCGGTGGTGATCCTCGGCGGCCTGACCTCGGTGCCGGGCGCCATCATCGGCGGCCTCATCATCGGTGTCGGCGAGAAGCTGTCGGAGATCTACCTCGGGCCGATGCTCGGCGGTGGCATCGAAATCTGGTTCGCCTACGTGCTCGCGCTGGGTTTCCTGCTGGTCCGTCCGCAGGGCCTGTTCGGCGAGAAGATCATCGATCGCGTCTGACGCGGCTACCGACTCCGGGAGAACATCCGAATGCTGTACAGAGAAAATGGCCAGTTCAAGACGAGCTACGCGGCCGATCAACAAATCTTCCCCATCTTCCAGGAGCGCTGGGCGATGGCCCTGCTGCTGCTGGTCGCCTTCGTGGTGCTGCCGCTGGTCGGCTCGGAATACTGGTTCCGCGCCATCCTGATTCCCTTCCTGATCCTGTCGCTGGCGGCGCTGGGCCTGAACATCCTGGTCGGCTATTGCGGCCAGATCTCGCTCGGCACCGGCGCCTTCATGGCGGTGGGCGCGTATGCGGCCTACAACTTCATGGTCCGCATCGACGGCATGCCGCTGATCGTGGCGATGCTGCTCGGCGGCCTGTCGGCGACCGTGATCGGCGTGCTGTTCGGCATCCCGTCGCTGCGCATCAAGGGCCTGTACCTCGCGGTGGCGACGCTGGCGGCGCAGTTCTTCACCGACTGGGCCTTCCTGCGCATCGGCTGGTTCACCAACAACTCGTCGTCCGGTTCGGTCAGCATGGCCCGCCTCGACGTGTTCGGCGTGCCGATCGAGTCGCCGGTCACCAAGTACCTGTTCGTGCTGACGGTGGTGTGCGTGTTCGCGCTGATGGCCAAGAACCTGGTGCGCAGCGCCATCGGCCGGCAGTGGATGGCGATCCGCGACATGGACGTGGCCGCGGCGGTGATCGGCATCCGCCCGATGTACGCCAAGCTGAGCGCGTTCGCGGTGAGCTCCTTCATCGTCGGCGTGGCCGGCGTGCTGTGGGCCTTCATCCACCTCGGCGCGTGGGAGCCGGCGGCGTTCTCGATCGACCGCTCCTTCCAGTTGCTGTTCATGGTCATCATCGGCGGCCTGGGTTCGATCGCCGGGGCCTTCCTGGGCGCCGGCTTCATCGTGCTGCTGCCGCTCGCGCTCGACCAGATCCCGCACCTGCTCGGCATCCCGCTGTCCACAGCGACGATCACGCACCTGGTGCACATGATCTTCGGCGCACTCATCGTGTTCTTCCTGATCGTCGAGCCGCATGGCCTGGCGAAGCTGTGGAGCGTGGGCAAGCAGAAGCTGCGGCTGTGGCCCTTCCCCCATTGATGCAGTGCCGCCCGGGTGCTGGGGCCGGGCAGAAGTGCTTGTCGCAGGGATGCACCAACCGGCATGGACACCATGCCACCGACACATAAAAGAGGAGACACATCAATGAAACTCAAGCCTTTCGCGCTCGCCGCCACCCTCGTCGCCCTTGGTGCGACCAGTTTCGCCACGCCGACCCTGGCCCAGGAGCAGTTCATTCCGCTGCTGTCCTACCGCACCGGTGCCTATGCGCCCAACGGCGTGCCCTGGGCCAACGGCAAGCAGGACTATCTCAAGTACATCAACGCCAACGGCGGCATCAACGGCGTCAAGATCGCCTTTGAAGAATGCGAGACCGGCTACGCCACCGACAAGGGCGTGGAGTGCTACGAGCGCCTGAAGGGCAAGGGCGCAGCGGTGTTCGACCCGCAGGCCACCGGCATCACCTTCGCGCTCACCGACAAGGCGCCGATCGACAAGATCCCGCTGATCACGCTCGGCTACGGCCTGGCGGCCTCGCAGGACGGCGGCGTGTTCAAGTGGAACTTCCCGCTGATGGGCAGCTACTGGACCGCGGCCGACATCCTGATCCAGCACCTGGGCAAGAAGGAAGGCGGCCTGGACAAGCTCAAGGGCAAGAAGATCGCGCTGATCTACCACGACTCGCCCTTCGGCAAGGAGCCGATCCCCGCGCTCAAGAAGCGCGCCGAGATGCATGGCTTCGAGCTGCAACTGCTGCCGGTGACCGCGCCCGGCGTGGAGCAGAAGGCGACCTGGCTGCAGGTTCGCCGCGATCGTCCCGACTACGCGCTGCTGTGGGGCTGGGGCGTGATGAACTCGACCGCGCTCAAGGAGGCGATCGCCACCGGCTTCCCGCGCGAGAAGCTGTTCGGCGTGTGGTGGGCCGGCGCGGAGCCGGACGTCAAGGACGTCGGCGCCAACGCCAAGGGCTACAGCGCGCTGGCGCTCAACCCCAACGGCACCGAGTACCCGCTGATGCAGGACGTCCTCAAGAAGGTGCATGACGCCGGCCAGGGCTCGGGCCCGCGCGACGAGGTCGGCTCGGTGCTCTACACCCGCGGCATGATCATCTCGATGCTCAGCGTCGAGGCCGTACGTGCGGCGCAGGAGAAGTTCGGCAAAGGTCAGGTCATGACCGGCGAGCAGGTGCGCTGGGGCTTCGAGAACCTCAACCTCGACGAGAAGCGACTTGAAGAACTGGGCGTGAAGGGCGTCATCCGCCCGCTCAAGACCACCTGCGAGGACCACATGGGCTCGTCGTGGGCGCGTGTCCACACCTGGGATGGCAGCAAGTGGGTGATGGGTGCCGACTGGTACGAGGCGGACAAGAGCGTGCTCGGGCCGATGGTCAAGGAAGCCGCCGACCGCTACGCCGCCGAGAAGCAGGTCAAGCGCCGCGACGCCAGCGACTGCAACACCTGATGCTGTTTCCGGCCGTCCGATCGTGCCGCCGCGTGCGGCCGGCCGGGTGGTCGGGATCGATCCGGGTCCCGCCGCGCGCTGCGTGGCGGGGCCGAATCTACCGGACGAAATGATGAGCGCACCGAATCTTCTACTCAATGTGAATGGCATCGAGGTGATCTACAACCACGTCGCGCTGGTGCTCAAGGGCGTGTCCCTGCAGGTGCCCGAAGGCGGCATCGTGGCCATTCTCGGCGGCAACGGCGCGGGCAAGACCACCACGCTGCGTGCGATCTCCAACCTGCTCAAGGGCGAGCGTGGCGAGGTCACCAAGGGCATGATCGAATACCGCGGCGAGCGCGTCGAGGCGCTGTCGCCCTCCGACCTCGTGCGCCGCGGCGTGGTCCAGGTCATGGAAGGGCGCCATTGCTTCGCCCACCTGACCATCGAGGAAAACCTGCTCGCCGGCGCCTACACGCGCAGCGACAAGGGCGAGATCGCCGCCAACCTCGACAAGGTGTACACGTATTTCCCGCGCCTGAAGACGCGCCGCACCAGCCAGGCCGCCTACACCTCGGGCGGCGAGCAGCAGATGTGCGCGATCGGTCGCGCGCTGATGTCGAACCCGAACATGGTCCTGCTCGACGAGCCCTCGATGGGCCTGGCGCCGCAGATCGTCGAAGAGGTTTTCGAGATCGTCAAGGACCTCAACGCCAAGGAGCGCGTGAGCTTCCTGCTCGCCGAACAGAACACCATGGTCGCGCTGCGCTACGCCGATTTCGGCTACATCGTCGAGAACGGCCGCATCGTGATGGAAGGCGCGGCCAAGGACCTGGCGAGCAACGAGGACGTCAAGGAGTTCTACCTCGGCCTCGCGGGCGAGGGCCGCAAGAGCTTCCGCGACATCAAGCACTACCGCCGCCGCAAGCGCTGGCTGAGCTGAAGCCGCAGCGCCAGACGAAGGACCGGACAACGTATCGAGCAGGGGAGCCGAGATGAATTTCCACGACACGCGCGAGACCCGCGATCCCGAGGCGCGCGAACGCGAGCTGCTGGCGCGCCTGCCGGCGCAGATCGCCCATGCGCGCGCCGCCGCGCCCGCGTTCGGGCGGCTGCTCGCCGACGTCGATCCGGATTCGGTGACCAGCCGCGAGGCGCTCGCCACGCTGCCGGTGACGCGCAAGTCCGAATTGCTCGAGCTGCAGAAGGCGGCGCGGCCCTTCGGCGGCTTCTCGGCGGTGGGCTGGGGCGCGGCGTGCCGGCGCGTGTTCGCCTCGCCCGGCCCGCTCTACGAGCCCGAAGGCGCACGCCCCGACTACTACCGCCTGGCGCGCGCGCTGTTCGCCGCGGG
>JAGOEI010000133.1 GCA_017997795.1 Thauera sp.
CGCACACCTCCGCGGGCAGCTTGCTGTCGTAGAAGGCCTCGATCAGGGTCTCGTCCACCAGCACGTCGGGGCGGCGCGACTTGTGCTCGAGGCGCTCGATCTCCGCCACCAGGCGCTGGTTGTGGGCGAGGAAGGCCATCGCGCGCGCCGGCCCCTCGGCGATCTCGCCCTGCACCAGGCCCTCGCGGATGAAGAGCTCGCGACACAGCGCGGGGTCGATGTCGCGGTAGGCCACGCCGCGGCGCGGGTAGATCACCAGGCCGTAGAGCGTGCCGCGCTCCCAGGCGCGCACCGCGCCCGAGGACTTCGACCAGTGCGGCTCGAAAACCTGGCGCTTGATCAGGTGGCCACCGACCTCCTCCACCCACTCCGGCTCGATGCGTGCGATGCAGCGTCCGAACAGACGCGAGGTGTCGACCTGCTCGGCGGCCATGATCCATTTGCCGGCCTTCTTCGCCAGCGCCGAGCCGGGGTGCGGCCAGAAGCGGATGCCGCGCGCGCCGAGGTAGGAGCCGGCCTGCGGGCCCTTGCCCGCCGACTCGCCCTCATCCGCCTTGCAGCCGATGTTGCCGAGCAGGCCGGCGAGCAGCGCCTTGTGGATGGCCTCGTAGTTCGCCGGCTGCGCGTTCTCCTTCCAGCCGTGCTCGGCGCACAGGGTGTGGAGCTGGGCGAACACGTCGCGCCACTCGCGCATGCGCATGTAGTTGAGGAAGTGCTTCTTGCACCAGGCCTTCTGCTTGCTCGAGGTCTCGTGGCGCTGCACCTCGTCCCAGGCCTTCCACAGGTGCCAGTACCACAGGAACTCGGACTTCTCGTCCTGCTCGCCGCCGCGAAACTTCGCGTGCGCCTGGTCGGCCGCGCCCGGGCTGTCCTGCGGACGCTCGCGCGGGTCCTGCACCGACAGCGCGGCGGCGATCACCAGCAGCTCGGCGAGCGCGCCGCGGTCGCGCGCGGCGAGGATCATGCGGCCTATGCGCGGGTCGAGCGGCAGCCGGGCGAGCTCGATGCCGGTCGGGGTGAGCTTGCGCTCGTCGTCGTCGGTGACCGCACCGAGCTCGGCGAGCAGCGCATAGCCGTCGCCGATCAGGCGCGAGCCGGGCGCATCGATGAAGGGAAAGTCCTCCACCGCGCCCAGCTTCAGCGCCTTCATGCGCAGGATCACGCCGGCCAGCGAGGAACGCAGGATCTCGGGATCGGTATGCGCCTGACGACGATTGAAATCGTCCTCGTCGTACAGCCGGATGCAGATGCCGTCCATCACCCGCCCGCAACGGCCCGCGCGCTGTTGCGCGGCGGACTGCGCGATCTTCTCGACCTGCAGTTGCTCGACCTTGTTGCGCGGCGAGTAGCGCTTGATGCGCGCCAGGCCGGTGTCGACGACGTAGCGGATGCCCGGCACGGTCAGCGAGGTCTCGGCGACGTTGGTCGACAACACCACGCGGCGGCCGTTGGAGGGCGTGAACACCCGCGCCTGTTCCTGCGCCGACTGGCGCGCGAACAACGACAGCACCTCGGTGCCGGGCAGGTGGTGGGCCTTCCTCAGCGCCTCGGCGGCCTCGCGGATCTCGCGCTCGCCGGGCAGGAAGACGAGGACGTCGCCCGGGCCGCAGCACTGCGCCTCGTCAACCGCGTCGACCAACGCGTCCATCAGGTCGCGGCTCTTGTCTCTGGCACCCCCCTTCGATTTGTCGCCCTCCTTCCCACCCTTCGCGGACGCGCGCGCCGCGGCCGCCGGGTCGACATCCTCGCTCTCCACCGGCCGGTAGCGCATCTCGATCGGATACAGGCGGCCGGAGACCTCGATCACCGGCGCCGGCTTGCCCGCGGCGTCGGCGAAGTGCCTGGCGAAACGCTCGGCATCCAGCGTCGCCGAGGTCACCACCACCTTCAGGTCGGGTCGGCGCGGCAGCAGCGTCCTCAGGTAGCCGAGCAGGAAGTCGATGTTGAGGCTGCGTTCGTGCGCCTCGTCGATGATCAAGGTGTCGTAGGCGGCGAGCAGCGGGTCGGTCTGGGTCTCGGCGAGCAGGATGCCGTCGGTCATCAGCTTGATGTGGCTGCGCTCGCTGGTCTTGTCGGTGAAGCGGATCTTGTAGCCAACGACCTCGCCGAGCGGGCTCTTCAACTCCTGCGCGATACGGCTCGCGGTGGCGCGCGCGGCCAGCCGGCGCGGCTGGGTGTGGCCGATCAGGCCGGCGACACCGCGCCCGAGGGTCATCGCGATCTTGGGCAACTGGGTGGTCTTGCCGGAGCCGGTTTCGCCGCAGACGATGATGACCTGGTGGGCGGCAAAGGCGGCGGCGATCTCGTCGCGGCGCGCGGACACCGGCAGCTCGGGCGGGAAGTCCGGCACCGGCAGCGCCGCGCGGCGGGCAGCGAAGGCGGCACGCGAGCGCGCGCGCAGCGCATCGAAGTCGGCCTGCAGGCGGGCTGTCCGCGCCTCGACCCGATCCCGCCCTGGCTGCGCCTCAGCCGCGCCCGGCGCACCGCCCGCGCTCCGTTCGGGCACACGCGAGGCCTCTTGCGCACGTGCCTGTCCCGCGCCCACTTGCCCACCTGCGCTCCCGCGCTTGGCGGGCGCGGCCTGCACGCCGCGCGCCAGGTCGCGCGCCATGCGGCGCAGGCGCGGACGGTCGGCGCTCAGGCAGTCGTCGAAATTCGGCAGCGCGGACGGGCGGCGCTCGCCCTTGTGTTCAGCCCTCATGGATCCGTTTCGGCTTTGTCGGGCCGCGCATTATCGCAGGGTGCGAACAAGAACACCTTACGTCCCGCCCGTGGGCGCGGGCGGCACCTTCGTGTGGTGCCCCGCGCCCCGTCAGCAATCAGCCAAGGCCACAGCGCGCACGCAAGCTGTCCCGCACGCTCGCCGCAGTGCGACAATACGCGGCACTCCTCGACCCGCCGAACCCGACCATGCCCGCCCACGCCATCGCCGCCGTCGTCTACAAGCCCACCGACAATATCGAGGCCCTGCTCGCCCATGCTGCGCGTGCGCTGGCCGAACGCGGGGTGCGGCTCGGCGGTGTGCTGCAGCACGACATCCCGAACGTCATCGACGACCCGTGCGCGATGCAGCTCGAGAACCTCGAGACGGGCGAGAGCATCCCGCTGTCGCAGGACCTGGGCCGTGGCTCGGTGTCGTGCCGGGTCGATCCCGACGCGCTTGCGCGCGGTTCGGTGGCGGTGCGCGGCGCGATCGGGCGCGGCGTCGATCTGGTCATCATCAACAAGTTCGGCGCCCAGGAGGTCTCCGGCGCCGGCCTGCGTGACGAGATGGGCGAGACGGTGATGGCCGGCGTGCCGCTGCTCACCGCGGTGGGCGAGCGCTTCCTCGAGGACTGGAAACAGTTCACCGGCGGAGACTTCGTCCTGCTCCCGCCCCAGCTCGACGCCATCCTGCAGTGGTGGTCCGCGCACGACTCGGCGAACTGAAGCGATGAACTGCCGCCCGGGCTGCGCCGCCTGCTGCATTGCACCCTCGATCTCCTCGCCGATCCCGGGCATGCCGCAGGGCAAACCCCCCGGCGTGCGCTGCATCCAGCTCGACGCACAGGACCGCTGCATGCTCTTCGGCGACCCGCGCCGGCCGGCGGTGTGCGGCAGCCTGCAGCCTTCCATCGAGATGTGCGGCGCCGACCGCGCCCAGGCCATGCGCTTCCTGGACCGGCTCGAGCACCTGACCGCGAGCTGACCGGCCGCCGGAGGCCGCGATCGGAGGCCGCGATCCTGCAGTGCAATATTCCAGCGGCTATAATCGGTCGCTTCGCCCGGCGCCACAGCCGAATCCGTCAGCACGCACCCGAACCCCGCCGCATGGACCTCTCCCTCCTCCTCGTCGCCCTCGTCCTCGGCATCGTCGAAGGCCTGACCGAATTCCTGCCGGTATCCTCCACCGGCCACCTCATCATCATCGGCGACCTGCTCGGCTACAACGACGACACCAGCAAGGTATTCAAGATCGTCATCCAGCTCGCCGCCATCCTCGCCGTGTGCTGGGACTATCGCGAGCGCCTGATCAAGGTCGCGAGCGGGCTCACCACCGAACCGAGCGCGCAGCGCTTCGTCTGGCTGCTGTTCATCGGCTTCCTGCCCGCCGCCGTCCTCGGCCTGATGTTCCACTCCACGATCAAGGGCCTGCTGTTCAACCCGATCACGGTGGCGACCGCGCTGGTGGTCGGCGGCCTGATCATCCTGTACGTGGAAAAGCGCGCCTACCACCCGCGCATCAACGACGTGGACGACATGCGCTGGACCGACGCCCTCAAGGTCGGCTTCGCCCAGGCGCTGGCGATGATCCCCGGCACCTCGCGCTCGGGCGCCACCATCATGGGCGGCGTGATCTTCGGCCTGTCGCGCAAGACCGCGGCCGAGTTCTCCTTCTTCCTGGCGATCCCGACCATGTTCGCCGCCACCGCCTACGACCTGTACAAGAACTGGGCGCTGCTTCGCCTCGAGGACCTGCCGGTGTTCGCGGTCGGCTTCGTCGCCTCCTTCGTCGCCGCGATGTGGGCGGTGAAGAGCTTCATCAAGTTCATCTCCAACCACACCTTCATCGCCTTCGCCTGGTATCGCATCGTGTTCGGCATCTTCGTGCTCGCGACCTGGTACTTCGGCTGGGTGGAATGGTCCGAACCCTGATCGAGCGCGCACGATGATCATCTACCTGCACGGTTTCCGTTCCGCCCCGGCGTCGATCAAGGCGCAGGCGCTCAAGGCACGCATGACCGAGCGCGGCCTCGCTGACCGCTTCTGGTGCGAGCAACTGCCGGTGTCGCCGCGCGCAGCGATCGCGCTCGCCGAAGCCGCCATCGGCCGCGCCCGCGCCGCGGGGCTCACCCCCACCGTGGTCGGCAGCTCGCTCGGCGGCTACTACGCCACCTGGCTCGCCGAGCGCCACGACCTGCAGGCGGTGCTGGTAAATCCGGCGGTGGTCGCCCCGCTCGAGCTCGGCGCCTATGTGGGCACGCAGGACAACATGTACACCGGCGAGCGCTTCGAATTCACCCGCGGCCACATCGACGAACTTCGCGCGCTCGAAGTGGCCGCGATCACCCGGCCGCAACGCTACTGGCTGCTGGTCGAGACCGGCGACGAGGTGCTCGACTACCGCCACGCGGTGGACAAATACGCCGACGCGCGACAGACCGTGCTGGAAGGCGGCGACCATGGTTTTTCGCGCTGGGGTGACTATCTCGACGCGGTGATTGCCTACGCCGGGCTCGGCGGGGCCCTCGACGCCGGACCCGGCAGCACCACCGGCGCCGGAAACGACACGGGCGCGCAGGCCGGCGCCAGCGCGCGCGCGTCCGCCAGCCCCGGCAAATCCGGGCCCGCCGCCGCAGGCGACGCCCGCCCCTGACGCCCTCGAACCCGGAGCGCACCCGATGAGCCACCCCACCGATCCGTCGCTGCCCGGCTTTGACGCCCGCCGCTTCAAGGCCATGGAGCGCGCCGGCTTCAACCGCATCGCCGCGCGCTACGCAGATGGCGCCCACCTGCGCGCCGACCTCGCCGCCGCGCTGCTCGACGCCGCCGCGCTCGCCCCCGGCCAGCGCGTGCTCGACCTTGCCAGCGGCCCCGGCCTGCTCGCGCGTGACGCCGCGCTGCGCGTCGCCCCCGGCGGCACCGTGCTCGCCACCGACATCGCCGAAGGCATGCTCGCCGAGGGCGCGCGCCGCTGCGGCGAACACGCCGACGCCCCCTGCTTCGCCGCCGCCGACGCCGAGCACCTGTGCCTCGCCGACGCCAGCGTGGATCGCGTGCTGGCCGGGCTGGCGCTGTTCATCTTTCCGCACCCCGAGCGCGCGCTCGCCGAGATGCAGCGCGTGCTCGTGCCCGGCGGCCGGGTCGCCCTGTCGGTGTGGGGCGCGCGCGAATCCGTGCCGCTGATCCACCGCGCCCAGGACACCATCGCCCGCCTGCTGCCGCCCCCCAAGGTCGTGCGCCCGTCGGTGTTCCGCTACGGCGAGCCCCATGTGCTGGCCGCCACGCTCGCGGCCACCGGCTTCGACGACATCGACATCCGGCCGTGCGATTTCGCCTGTCACTTCAGCGACGCCGAAGACTACTGGCAGGCCTTCCTCGACCTCGCCGGCGGCGCCGCGGAAGCGCTCGGCCGCCTGCCCGAGGCCACCCAGGCCGCGCTGCGGGCAGCGGTCACCGAGGACCTCGCCGCACATTG
>JAGOEI010000027.1:0-14830 GCA_017997795.1 Thauera sp.
CTGATCGAGGCGTCGACGGCGGCCGCAGCGCGCTCCGCGGTGCGCTCGCTGTCGGGGCGGTTCTCGGAAGAGGTGCATCGCATCGTCGATGCGCTGATCGACCTGCGCATGCTGGTCGAGGCTACGCTGGATTTCCCCGAGGAAGAGATCGACTTTCTCGAGCGCGCGCGCGCGATGCCTCGGCTTCAGGTGATATGCGGCCAACTCGAGGAGCTGCTCGATCGCGCGCGTCAGGGGGCGCTGCTGCGCAGCGGCCTGAATGTGGTGCTGGTCGGCGAGCCGAACGTCGGCAAGTCGAGCCTGTTGAATCAACTCGCGGGCGAGGATCGTGCGATCGTCACCGAGATCGCAGGCACGACCCGTGATGCCTTGCGCGAGACGATCCAGATCGAAGGTATTCCGCTGCACATCATCGACACCGCCGGTTTGCGGGATACGCTCGATACCGTCGAGCGCATCGGCATCGAGCGCACCTGGCGCGAGATCGAGCGCGCTGACGTGATCCTTCGCCTGGTGGATGCGGCGCAGGGTGAGCCCGGGGACGATGACATCGATCGGCGCCTTCCGCCGGCGGTGGCGCGCATCACGGTCATCAACAAGATCGACCTGGTTGGCCTCGCTGCTGGCCGGAGTGAAGCCGCGGGGCGTATTCGGCTGCAGGTGTCGGCGCGCAGCGGGGAAGGGGTGGAGCTCGTACGCCAGGAGCTGTTGCGCATCGCCGGCTGGCATGCGCATGGCGAGGATGTGATCCTTGCGCGCGAGCGGCACCTGACGGCCTTGCGCCAGGCGCTCGCCCACGTGCGCGAAGCGGGCGAGCAGCTCGGTGCGCTGGAGTTGTTTGCCGAGGAGTTGCGTCTCGCGCAGGAACAACTGGGTGAGATCACCGGCGAGTTCACGGCTGACGACTTATTGGGCGTCATTTTTTCCCGCTTCTGCATCGGCAAGTGATTGGGCCTCAGCCGGAGGCTCGGCTGCGTGGCGATGTCAGCATCAGCGGTTTCGGTAGTCGGGGTTGCTGGCAGCCCGCTACGAGGGGACGCCGTGATGCCCTCCTGTTTCACGTGAAACAAATCCATGGATATCGATTTCATCTTCTTTGCGCTCGGGCTCGCGGCGCTCTTTGCCGGCTTCGTGGATTCGATTGTCGGCGGTGGCGGGCTGATCCAGTTGCCCGCACTGTTTACCGCGTTCCCGGGAACGGCGCCGGCGACCCTGTTCGGAACGAACAAGCTTGCGAGCATCGTTGGTACGACGAGCGCCGCCATTCAATACAGTCGCCGCGTCGCGATTCCCTGGCGTGTGGCTGGGCCCGGGGCGCTGGCTGCCCTGGTCGGATCCTGGTATGGCGCCAAGGCCGTTGCCTACCTCGATCCCGCGATCCTGCGCCCGCTGATCCTGGTGCTGCTGGTTCTGGTGGCCGCCTACACCTTCTTGCGCAAGGAATTGGGCGCGGTTTCGAACGAGCCCGAGCATGGCAAGCGCTCGGCCATGCTCGCGGTGGTCATCGGGGGTGGCATCGGCTTCTACGACGGCTTCTTCGGGCCCGGAACAGGCAGCTTCCTGATCTTTCTTTTCATCCGCTTTCTGGGGATGGACTTTCTGCGCGCGTCCGTGTCGGCGAAGATTCTCAACGTTGCGACCAACCTGGCTGCGATCGGATTCTTCGTCGGTAATGTCGAGTTGATGTGGAAGCTGGCGGCGGTCATGGCAGTGTGCAACCTGACAGGGTCCATCATCGGTTCCAGGATGGCGCTCAAGCATGGCACCGGGTTCGTCCGCAAGATGTTCCTGGGCGTGGTGCTGGTATTGATTGCGCGCCTCACCTACGACACTTTCTTGCGCTGAGCAGCGAGGTGTTTCACGTGGAACATTCGGGCTGGATTCCTCGCGTTGGCCGATGGAGGTTTGAGTCATGAGCGACCAACCCTCCCGCTTTCCTGACGACCTGCTGGTCGAAAATCTCTGCGAGGACGCCGGCTACTTTCTGCGCGGTGGCCGCCTGCTCGAGGCCGGACGTTCCCGATGGCAGGCTTACGAGGTCTGGGAGACGCCGCGCTTCGGTCGTCTGTTCCGCCTCGATGGATGCTTCATGAGCTCGGAACGCGACGAGTTCCTCTACCACGAGAACCTCGTCCACGTGCCCGGCATTGCCCACCCGGGGCCGCGCAGCGCGTTGATCATCGGCGGCGGTGACGGTGGCTCGGCCGAGGAGTTGCTGAAGTATCCGGGCATGGCGCGGGTCGTGATCGTCGAGCTCGACGACAAGGTGGTGGAGATCTCGCGCCGCTATCTCCATGAGGTGCACCACGGTGCACTCGACGATCCGCGGGTCGAGATCCGGATCGCCGACGGCCTGCAGTACGTCTACAACGACGGTCCCGCCGCCGGCGCGCGCTACGACCTGATCGTGCTCGACCTCACCGATCCGGTGGGTCCCGCGGCGGCGCTGCATACCGCCGGGTTCTTTGCTGCCTGCCGTGCCTTGCTCGCCGAAGGCGGTGCGCTGAGCCTGCACCTCGGAACCCCGGTGTATCAGCCCGAGCGCGTACAGGCACTCGTACGAGGTCTGCGCAGCGTGTTTGCCTGCGTGCGGCCTTACTTCCTGTACATCCCGCTCTACGGTAGCCTGTGGGGCCTGGCTTGCGCCTCCGATGCCGTGGATCCAGCAGCACTTTCTGCCGCCGAGGTGGACCATCGGCTCAGTGCCCGCGCCATCGTGGGCCTGCAACACTTGAATGGCCCTGTGCACAGCGCACAGTTCGCGCTTCCCAATCACCTGCGCGCCTTGCTGGCCTGAGCCGGCAGCGCGTGCTCATGCTCTTCCTTCCTGACCTGTGACCTCCTTGCCCCGCCCCGATCGGCGCCCTCCGTCCGCCGTCCGCCGCAATAGCCCGCGTCCAGCTACGCCCCTCCCCGCAGCCCTCGCGCCCGACAGCCTCGGCCAGTCGCTTGCCTGGGCCGCCGAGCTCGTTGCCGGGGTGTTCGATGGCGGCAACCTGACCGAGGGCTACGAGCGCATGCAGGCTGTGCACGCCGAGTGGCCCGAAGCCACGCGCGGCGCAGTGCGCGATCTCGCCTGGTCCACGCTGCGCGAATTCCGTCGCGGTGGCGTCGTGCTCGATCGCCTGCTCAGCACGCCCCCGGCTACCGTGATTCATGCGTTGTTGCTGGTCGCCCTCACCCGCCTGCGCCAACGCCCCGAGCAGTCGCACACCGTCGTCGATCAGGCGGTGCAGGCCGCTGCCGCGCTGATGCCGGGGCTGAAGAACATGGTCAATGGCGTGCTGCGCAATGCCTTGCGCCAGCGCGACCAGTGGTCGGCGTGGGAACAGTCCGACCTCGAGGCACGCTACGGCTTCCCCGCGTGGTGGATCCAGCGCGTGAAGAAGGCCCACCCCGCCGCCTGGGAGGCCGCGCTGCAGGCCGGCAACGAGCGCCCGCCGATGGTGGTGCGCGTCAATGTGCGGCGTGCGTCGATCGAGCAGGCCGAGTCCGAGCTCAGTGCCGCCGGCAGCGCCACTCGCCGCCTGGGCAACGATGCGCTCCTGCTCGAGCGGGCTCTGCCCGTGGCGCGTCTGCCGGGCTATGCGGAGGGCAGGGTGTCGGTCCAGGATGCCGGCGCGCAGTGGGCTGCCCGCCTGCTCGACCCCCAGCCTGGCGAACGCGTGCTCGACGCCTGTGCCGCGCCGGGCGGCAAGACTGCACACCTGCTCGAGCGTGCCGACGTACAACTGCTGGCGCTCGAGCTCGACCCGGTGCGCGCGCGCCGCATCGAACACAATCTCACACGCCTCGGGCTGCAGGCCGAGGTCAAGGTGGCAGACTGTCGCGACCGCGCCAAGTGGTGGGACGGCCGTCCCTTCGATCGCATCCTGGCCGACGTGCCGTGCTCCGCCTCGGGTGTCGTGCGTCGCCATCCCGACATCAAGTGGCTGCGGCGCGACACCGACATCGTGCAGTTTGCCGCGCAGCAGGCGCAAATCCTGGATGCGCTTTGGCACGCACTGGCGGCGGGTGGCACAATGCTCTACGTCACCTGCTCGGTTTTCGAGGAAGAGAACGCCGGGCAGATCGGCCGCTTCTGTGCCCGTCACCCCGACGCGCAACGTCTGTCCATCCAGGGTCGCCCGGACTTCCAACTGCTGCCCAATGCCGAACATGACGGCTTCTATTACGCGCTGCTTCGCAAGCAGGCCTGAGCGCCTGCTGCGCTGGCTGCTGTGCGCGCTGACCGCAGTGCTGGCCTTTGCCGTGCACGCGGACGAGGGCGTGATCCGCAGCGCCGAGATCGTGCCCGGCGACGGTGGCTATGTGCTCAACGCCGACATCGACCTGGAGCTGAACCCGCGCCTGGTCGATGCCATCTCGCGCGGTGTCTCGCTGTATTTCACCACCGAGCTGGTGATCCAGCGTCCGCGCTGGTACTGGCTCAACGCCACCGTTGTCGAGCGCAGCCTCGATTACCGCCTGTCGTATCACGCCATCACGCGCAGCTTCCGGCTCTCGATCGGCAGCATCCACCAGAGCTTCGACAACCTCGAGAGCGCGGTGCGTACCATGCAGCGTGTGCGCAACTGGCAGGTTGCCGATCTCGAAACCCTGCAGGCGGGCGTGTCGCACGAGGTCGCGCTGCGCTTCCGCCTCGACACCAGCCAGTTGCCCAAGCCCTTCCAGGTCACTGCCATCGGCAGCAGTGACTGGAACATCGGCACCGACTGGGTGCGCTGGACCTTCCTGCCCGGGGCGCCAGGTTTCCGATGAAGCGCCTGCTGCTCGTTGCCGCTGCCGCGTTGGCCGGCATCTCGCTGTTCCTGCTCACGTCGGCCAGCGCCAATACCGAACTGTTCGCCACCAGCTACCCCTACCTGCTCGCCCTCAACGGGGCGATGGTCGTGGTGCTGGGCGCGCTGGTCGGCGTACAGCTCCGCCAGCTCTGGCGCGAACACCGGGCGCGTCAGTTCGGCTCCCGACTCAAGTTCCGTCTCGTGCTGCTGTTCGCGCTGATGGGGGTCGTGCCCGGCCTGGTCATCTATGCCGTGTCGCTGCAGTTCGTCGTGCGCAGCATCGAGTCCTGGTTCGACGTCCGCGTCGATTCGGCGCTCGAAGGCGGCATCGCGCTCGGCCAGAATGCACTCGATTACCTGGTGACCCAGGTGCGCGACAAGGCCGACGACATGGTCCTCGACCTGGAAGGTGCGGCGCAGGGCGCCAGCACCCGGCTCAACCGCCTGCGCGAGCAGTCCGGCATCAGCAGCGCGACCATCCTGTCGCCCAACGGCCAGGTGCTGGCCACGGCCTCGGAGTCCGGGCAGAGCCTGATCCCCGATCTGCCGGATCCGGTGGAGCTGCGCCAGGCGCGTCAGGTTCGCCAGTTCCACACCGTGGGCAGCCTGCCCGACGGTCGCCTGGTGATCCGCGTGATCACGCCCATCCCCGTGCGCACGCTGGCTGGCGAGGCGCGGCTGCTGGTGCTGACGCAGCCCGTGCCGGAATCCTTCGGGCGCCACGCGGACGCGGTGCAGGAGGCGTATCGCGAGTATCAGCAGCTCACGCTCGGACGCAGCGGCCTCAAGCGCATCTATACGGTGACGCTGAGCCTGACCTTGCTGCTTGCGCTGCTCGGCGCGCTGGCCTTCGCCGTGCTCATCGCCCGCCGCCTGGCGGCGCCGCTGCTGATTCTGGCCGAGGGCACGCAGGCCGTGGCCCAGGGCGACTTCAGCCCGCGCCAGGCCCTGCCTGCAAGCGACGAGCTCGGCGTGCTCACCCAGTCCTTCAACCGCATGACGCGCCAGCTCCAGGAGGCTCGCGCCGCCGCCGACCGCAACCGGGCCGACGTCGAGGCTGCGCGTGCCTACCTCGAGTCGGTGCTCGCCAACCTGTCGACCGGCGTGCTCGCCTTTTCGCCCGAAGGCCACCTGCGCGCAGCCAACCACGGCGCGCTGCAGATCCTCGAGGATGACCTCGCCGGCTTCGAGGACATCACCCTCGATGCCTGGCCGCGCCACGGCGAATTGCGCGACGCCCTGCACGAAGGCTTTGCCGCCAACGAAGGCGACTGGCAGAAGCAGATGGAGCTGCCGGCCAAGGACAGCACGCCGCGCACCCTGCTGATCCACGGCTCGCGTCTGCCGGCGAACACCGGCGGCGGCCTCGTGGTCGTGTTCGACGACATCTCCAGCCTGGTGGCCGCGCAGCGCACCGCGGCCTGGGGCGAGGTCGCGCGCCGTCTCGCGCACGAGATCAAGAACCCGCTCACCCCGATCCAGCTCTCGGCCGAGCGGCTCGCATTCAAGCTCGCCGATCGCCTCGACGATAACGGGCGCGAGATGCTCGAGCGCGCGACCACGACCATCGTCAATCAGGTCGAGGCGATGAAGAACCTGGTCAACGCCTTCCGCGACTACGCGCGCCTGCCCGCGCCCACGCTGGCGGCGATCGATCTCAACGCACTCATCCGCGAGGTCCTCAACCTCTACGAAAGTGCCAGCGCGCATATCCGCACCGAACTGGGCAGCAACCTGCCGCTGGTGAAGGGCGATGCCACGCAGATCAGACAGGTGATCCACAATATGCTGCAAAATGCGCAGGACGCGCTCGCAGCCCAGGACGATGGCGAGATCGGCGTCATCACCCGGCGCGACGGCGAGCGCGCGGTGCTGCTGTTCCGCGACAACGGTCCGGGTTTCCCGGCCGAGGTGCTGGCGCACGCCTTCGAACCCTACTTCACCACCAAGTCGCGCGGCACCGGCCTCGGCCTGGCGATGGTGAAGAAGATCGTGGACGAACACGGTGGCGACGTCCGCCTGAGCAATCGCGAGGGCGGCGGCGCTGAAGTGCGCATACGGCTGCGGCTCGCCGAACACAACGAAGCTTGACGAAACACAATGGCAAAAATTCTCATCGTTGACGACGAAGTCGGTATCCGCGAGCTGCTGTCCGAGATCCTGCGCGACGAAGGGCACGACATCCTGCTGGCCGAGAACGCGAGCGCCGCACGCGCGGCGCGCAATGCGGTGCGGCCCGACATGGTCCTGCTCGACATCTGGATGCCCGACACCGACGGCATCACCCTGCTCAAGGAGTGGGCGGCCAACGGCCAGCTCAACATGCCGGTGGTGATGATGTCCGGACACGGCACCATCGACACTGCGGTCGAGGCTACCCGTATCGGTGCGATCGACTACCTCGAGAAGCCGATCGCGCTGCAGAAGCTGCTCGCCGCGGTCAAGCGCGGGTTGCAGCGCCCGCAGGCGCCGGGCGCGCCCGCGGCGTTGACGCTGGCGGCCTTCACCCGCTCGGTGCCGCTGCGCGAGCTCAAGCGCCGCGTCGAGCAGATCACCGGCAGTTCTCGCGTGCTGCTGCTGCGGATCGGCGCCGGCACCCTGGCCGAGCTGGTCGCGCGCAGCGTGCAGGCGCCGAACGCGCCGTGGCTGGACCTGGCCGGTGTCACTGCGCCGCTCGACATCAGCCAGTTGCAGGCCGCGCACGGCGGCGTGCTCTTCGTCGGCGAGCTCGCGCGCCTGTCGCGCGCGCAGCAGAAGAACCTGGCCTTTGCGCTCGACCGCCTCGACCGCTACGACCTGCGCCTGGTGGTGGCCTCCGACCGCAGCCTCGAGGGCCTGATCGGCGAGGGCTGGGAAGAGAGTCTGCTCAGCCGCCTGTTCGAGGTCAGCCTGGCGCCGCCGTCGATTGCCGACGTGCGCGATGATCTGCCCGAGCTCGCCAGCCAGTTGCTGCTGCACCTGGTGGAGGCGGGCGAGGTACCGCTGCGCCGGTTCTCGACCGCGGCGCTCAACCAGCTTCGCAACCTGCCGTGGCCGGGGGGTTATCCCGAACTGCGTGCGGCGGTGAAGTCGCTCGCGCTCGGCACCCTGGAAGAAGAGATCGGCGCCAGCGAAGTGCGTCGCCTGCTGCCGGCGGACCTGGCGGCGGGTGCGTGCGGGGTGTCGCTCGATCAGCCCCTGCGCGAGGCGCGCGAGGCCTTCGAGCGCATGTACTTCGAGCACCACCTGCGCCTGGAGGGCGGCAACATGACCCGGCTGGCAGAAAAGACCGGCCTGGAGCGCACCCATCTGTACCGCAAGCTCAAGCAGCTCGGCCTGCAGGCGGGTCGCCGCCACGAAGAGAACTGATCCGCCCGCAGTTGCCGCGGCCGCCGATGCTGCATTGCGCAACGTGCTTTGTCGGCATGGATGCCGGGCGTAGAATCATTCCCTTACATTCAGTCGGAAGAACAGGGTGAAGATCATCATTCTCGGCGCCGGCCAGGTCGGGGCATCGGTTGCGGAAAACCTGGTGTCGGAGGCGAACGACATCACCCTGGTCGACACCAGCGAGGAATATCTCGCCGCGCTGCGCGAGCGCCTCGAGATCCGCACCGTCTGCGGCAATGCGGCGTCGCCGCGGGTGCTGCGCGAGGCCGGGGCGGACGACGCCGACCTGCTGATCGCGGTCACCCAGTCCGACCAGACCAACCTGTGCGCCTGCCGCATCGCCAAGGCTCTGTACAACCTGCCGACCCGCATCGCCCGCCTGCGCTCGACCGACTACGTCGACCATCCCGAGCTGCTCGACGACGACAACTTCGCGGTCGATTTCTCGATCTGCCCGGAGCAGGTCGTCACCGACTACATCAAGCGTCTGATCGCCTTCCCCGAGGCGCTGCAGGTGCTCGAGTTCGCCGACGGCGTGGTCAGCCTGATCTGCGTGCGCGCCTTCGAGGGCGGGCCGCTGGTCGGCCATCCGCTCAAGGCGCTGCGCTTTCACCTGCCCAACGTCGAGGTCCGCATCGCCGCGATCTATCGCAACGGCGAGCCGATCATGCCCGAGGGCGACACCATCATCCTGCCCGGTGACGAGGTGTTCTGCCTCGCCGCCACGGTGCACATCCGCCAGGTGATGGGTGAGCTGCGGCGCTCCGACAAGCCGATGCGCCGGATCATGATCGCCGGTGGCGGCAACATCGGCTTCCGTCTCGCGCAGTCGATCGAGAACAACTACCACGTCAAGATCCTCGAGCTCAACCGCGGTCGCGCCGACATGCTCGCGTCCCAACTGTCCAATGCGCTGGTGCTGCGTGGCGACTCGACCGACGAGAAGCTGCTCGAAGGCGAGGGCATCGACGAGACCGACCTCTTCGTCGCGCTCACCAACGACGAGGAGGACAACATCATGTCCGCCTCGCTCGCCAAGCGCATGGGCGCACGCCGCACGCTGGCGCTGATCAACCGCAAGAGCTACGTCGACCTGGTGCAGGGCGGCCCGATCGACATCGCGATCTCGCCCGCGCACACCTCGATCGGCACGCTGCTCGCCCACGTGCGGCGCGGCGACGTGGTCGCGGTGCACAGCCTGCGCCGCGGCGCGGCCGAGGCGCTCGAGATCATCGCCCACGGCAACCGCAAGGACTCCAAGGTGGTCGGGCGCGCGATCGAGGAGATCGCGCTGCCGCGCGGCACCGGCATCGGCGCCATCGTTCGCGACGAGAAGAACGAGGAGGGGCGGGTGGTGCGACGCGCGGTGATCATGCCGCACCACGACACCGTCATCGAGGAGGACGACCACGTGATCGTGTTCTGCACCAGCAAGAAGCTCGTGCAGAAGGTCGAGAAGCTGTTCCAGGTCGGTTTCCACTTCCTCTGACATGCACACACCGCTGCGCCCCTACCATCCCGCGCTCAACGCGCTGGGGCTGATCATCATGATCTTCGGCCTGCTGATGGGCTTTCCGCTCGTCGTGTCGGCCTGGGTGGGCGATGGCGCCACGCTGGCCTACGACCAGGCCTTGTTCGTGACCTTCGTCGCCGGACTGCTGCTGTGGGCGACCACGCGCAGCCAGCGCCGCGACCTGCGGGTGCACGACGGCTTCCTGCTCGTGGCCTCGACCTGGGTGGTGCTGCCGCTGTTCGGCGCCTTGCCGCTGCTCGCCTACATCCCCGAGCTGCGCTTCACCGACGCCTATTTCGAGGCGGTTTCCGGGCTCACCGCCACCGGCGCGACCGTGCTCACCGGGCTCGACGAGCTGCCGCTGTCGATCAACCTGTGGCGCACCTTCATGCACTGGGTCGGCGGCATGGGCGTGATCGTGCTGGTGGTGGCGATCCTGCCCCTGCTCGGCATCGGCGGCCGCCAGTTGTACAAGGCCGAGGTGCCGACGCCGATGAAGGACTCGAGCCTCACGCCCCGCATCGCCGAGACCGCCAAGGGCCTGTGGATGACCTATGTGCTGCTCACCGTCGCCTGCGGCCTCTGCCTGTGGTGGGCGGGGCTGGAGGGCTGGGACGTGGTGATCCACGCCTTCAGCATCGTCGGGCTGGGCGGGTTCTCGAACAAGGACGCCTCGCTCGGCCACTTCGCCAATCTCAACGTCGAGATCGTGGCCATCGTGTTCGCGCTGCTTGCGGGGTTGAACTACGCCACCCACTACCTCGCACTCACGCGGCGCTCGACCCGCCCCTATGCGCGCGACCCCGAGATCCCGTTCTACTTCGCGGTGCTGGCCTTCAGCATCGTGATGCTCACCGTCTATCTGCTGGCCCAGGGCGTGTTCACCGATGTCGGCGAGGCCCTGCGCTACGTCGCGTTCCACGTGGTGTCGATCTCGACCTCGCTCGGTCTCGCCACCCACGACTACACGCTGTGGCCGATGTTCGCGCAGATCTGGATCCTGTTCCTGGGCAGCTTCGTCGCCTGTTCGGGCTCGACCGGCGGCGGCATCAAGATGATGCGGGCGATGATCCTGTACAAGCAGGTGTTCCGCGAGATCGTGCGCTCGCTGCATCCGAACGCCGTGCGCCCGGTGCGCATGGGGCGCAACCCGGTGCCCGAGAACATCCTGCATGCGGTGCTGGGCTTCAGCTTCATGTACATGGTGTCGATCGTCAGCCTGACCCTGGTGCTGTCGGCCACCGGCCTCGATCTGCTCACGGCGTTCTCGGCCGTGGTGGCCTGTCTCAACAACACCGGGCCCGGGCTGGAGAGTGTGGGGCCGGCGTCGAACTACCAGGCGCTGGCGGCGTTCCAGAAGTGGGTGCTGGCGTTCGCGATGATCCTCGGCCGACTGGAAATCTTCACCCTCCTGGTCGTGCTCACCCCGACCTTCTGGCGGCGCTGATACCACCCGCGCCGGGCGCGGCGTGGCCGCTTGACCGCCGACAACCCCAGAGTCCGCCCGGACAGGCGATAATCCCGCCTTGAGCACGACTGCCCGAACCGATTGCCTGTACTGAAGGACTCGACGTGAGCCATCTGAAAAACGACACCTTCCTGCGCGCGCTGCTGCGCCAGCCCACCGAATACACCCCCGTCTGGCTGATGCGCCAGGCCGGCCGCTACCTGCCGGAATACTGCGAAACCCGCCGCCGCGCCGGCAACTTCCTCAACCTGTGCAAGAGCCCGGCGATGGCCTGCGAGGTCACGCTGCAGCCGCTGGCGCGCTACGACCTCGACGCCGCGATCCTGTTCTCGGACATCCTCACCGTGCCCGACGCGATGGGCCTGGGCCTGTATTTCGCCGAAGGCGAGGGTCCGCGCTTCGAGCGCCCGCTGAAGGACGAGTGGGAGATCCGCAACCTCTCGGCGCCCGATCCCCATGCCGAGCTGCAGTACGTGATGGACGCGGTGAGCGAGATCCGCCGCGCGCTCGACGGCAGCGTGCCGCTGATCGGCTTCTCCGGCAGCCCGTGGACGCTGGCCTGCTACATGGTCGAGGGCGGCTCGTCCTCCGACTACCGCAAGGTCAAGAGCCTGGCCTACAGCCGCCCCGACCTGATGCACCACATCCTCGACGTCACCGCGCAGGCGGTGGTGAAGTACCTCAACGCCCAGATCGAAGCCGGCGCCCAGGCGGTGATGGTGTTCGACTCCTGGGGTGGCGTGCTCTCCGAGGCCGCGTACAAGGAGTTCTCGCTGCGCTACCTCGAGCAGGTGGTGTCCGGCCTGATCCGCGAGCGTGACGGCCAGCGCGTGCCCAGCATCGTGTTCACCAAGGGTGGCGGCCTGTGGCTGGAGTCGATCGCCGCCATCGGCAGCGACGCGGTGGGCCTCGACTGGACCATGGACATCGGCCGTGCCCGTCAGCTGGTGGGCGACAAGGTCGCGCTGCAGGGCAACCTCGACCCCAACGTGCTGTTCGCCCCGCCCGAGGCGGTCGCCACCGAGACGCGCCGTGTGCTTGACGCTTACGGCAACCATCCCGGCCACGTCTTCAACCTCGGCCACGGCATCTCGCAGTTCACGCCGCCGGAGAACGTCAACGTGCTGGTCGACACCGTGCACAGCTACAGCCGTGAGATTCGCGCACGCGGCTGACGGCCCTTGCGGGCGGCGGCCGGGCCAGGTCTCGGCTGCCGCCTGTCAAGCATAAAATTGCGCTTTCAGTGCTTGACTTATGCACATCCAGCGGTTCCAGGCCCCGGCGTCGCCAGTAAATCCGTGTTTATCCGCGACTTTTTATAAGTCATTGAAAAATAACGAATAAAAATTCGCGCAATGTTAAGGCAGTGTGACGAAAAGCCTTATCTGGCGCAGGTTTGGGGCTGATTCACCCAGCTTTTCAACAAACTTATCCACAGGTTTTGTGGACAAGCGAAAAGGGCCATTTGCGGCCAGAGACTTGATGCGCGTTTCCTCCATCACGTCTTACCAAACTCGCGCAAACATCTGACGCAAAAGCAGTTTCCTCCAGCCTTCCGCCAAGCCATGGCCATCGTCCGCGTCGCCCTGCCCATCCCCGTGCCGCAAGTGTTTGATTACGTTGCGGCAGATGCCACGGAGGCGGACGTCGGCCGGTGCGTGAAGGTGCCCTTCGGGCGCGGTGATCGCAACGGATTGATCGTCGCGCTCGGCGAGGAGGGCGAGGTCGACCCCGCACGGCTCAAGCCCGTCCATCACATCCAGCGCGGCGTGCCGGCGCTGCCCGCCGACTGGCTGGCGCTGGTCGCCTTCGTCGCGCGCTACTACCACGCCCCGCTCGGCGAGGTGGTGGCGCTCGCGCTCCCGCCCGGGCTGCGCCGTGCCGACGGCGTCAGCGACGCCGACGAGGACCCGCTGCTCGAGATCAGCGCCGCGGGCCGTGAAGCGCTCGCCGCCGCGAAGCGGGCCAGCAAGGCGCTCGCATTGCTGCAGGCCCTGGCGGCGGCGCCCGGTCCGTGGCGGCGCAGCGTGGTGCGCGCGGTGGATGGCGGCGAGGCTGTGGGTGACCTGGTGCGGCGCGGCTGGCTGGTGACGGCGGCAGACGAGGACAGCGGAGGCGCGCACAGCACCGGCGCGCTGCCTGCGCTCACCCCCGAGCAGGCCGCCGCGGTCGAGGCGATCCTCGCCGGCGGGTCGGGCTTTCGCCCCTGGCTGCTGCACGGCGTCACCGGCAGCGGCAAGACCGAGGTCTACCTGCGCCTGGCCGCGCACATGCTGGCGCAAGGTCGCCAGGTGCTGATGCTGGTGCCGGAGATCGCGCTCACGCCGCAGCTCGAGCAGCGCGTGGCGCAGCGCTTCGCCGCCGCCAACGTGGTGAGCCTGCATTCCGCGCTTGCCGATGGTGCGCGCTCGCGCGGTTTCGTGCAGGCGCTGACCGGGCGCGCCGACATCGTGCTCGGCACCCGGCTGGCGGTGTTCGCGCCGCTGCCGCGGCTGGGCCTGATCCTGGTCGACGAGGAGCACGACGCCTCGTACAAGCAGCAGGAGGGCGTGCGCTACTCGGCGCGCGACGTGGCGGTGTGGCGCGCGCGCCAGCGCGACGTGCCGGTGGTGCTCGGCTCGGCCACGCCCTCGCTCGAGACCTGGTACCACGCCAAAAGCGAACGCTACGCGCTGCAGACCCTGAGTCAGCGCGCGGTGGCTGCCACGCTGCCGGCCGTGCGCTGCATCGACACCCGCCGCATCAAGCTCGACGAAGGCCTCAGCCCGGCGCTGCAGGCGGCGATCGCGCAGCGCCTGGAACGCGGCGAGCAGAGCCTGGTCTTCCTCAACCGTCGCGGCTACGCGCCGGTGCTGTCCTGCCCGTCCTGCGGCTGGGTCAGCCGCTGCCCGCACTGCACCGCCAATCTCGTCGTGCATCTGGCCGACCGCCGCCTGCGCTGCCACCACTGCGGCTGCGACGGGCCGATCCCGCACGCCTGCCCGAGCTGCGGCAACCAGGACATCCAGCCCTTCGGCCGCGGCACGCAGCGCATCGAGGCGCGCGTGGCCGAACTCTTCCCACAGGCGCGCGTGCTGCGCGTGGACCGCGACGCCGCACGCACCCGCAGTCAGTGGGAAAAGCTGCTCGACACCATCGCCGCCGGCGAGGCCGACATCCTGGTTGGCACACAGATGATGGCCAAGGGCCACGACTTTCCCAAGCTCACGCTGGTCGGCGTGATCGGTGCCGATTCCTCGCTGCACGCTGCCGACTTCCGCGCCCCGGAGCGCCTGTTCCAGCAGTTGATGCAGGTCGGCGGCCGTGCCGGGCGCGGTACGCTGCCGGGCGAGGTGCTGATCCAGACCGAATACCCGATGCACCCGCTCTACCTGCATCTGGCCAAGCACGACTTCGACGCCTTCGCCCGCATGGCCTTGCAGGAGCGCCGCGGCGCCGGTTTTCCACCCTTCACCCATCAGGCCATGTTGCGCGCCGACGCGCCGGCGCTCGAGGACGCGGTGGAGTTCCTGCGTCACGCCCGCCGCCTCGCCGAAGAGCGCGCGCCCGAGGGCCTGCGCCTGTACGACCCGGTGCCGATGCGCATGACCCGGCTCGCGCGCCGCGAGCGCGCGCAACTGCTGGTCGAGGCCGACCAGCGCGGCCTGCTGCAGGCCTTCCTGGCCGACTGGATGGCGGTGCTCTACCGCCAGCGCA
>JAGOEI010000027.1:14930-20257 GCA_017997795.1 Thauera sp.
GGCGATGGTGGCTGCGTCGAGGGCCTCACCGCCATGGCGCAGGTGATCGGCCGCCATGCCGGGGCCGGACAGCCAGGTCTCGATGCAGCCGGCGCGCCCGCAGTAGCACGCCGGCAGGGGCAGGTCGTCGGCCGTGGGCAGGGGCAGCGGGTTGTGGCCCCATTCGCCGGCGATGGCGTTGGCGCCCACCAGCAGCGTGCGATCGACCACGATGCCGCCGCCCACCCCGGTGCCGAGGATGGCCGCGAACACCGTGCGCGCACCGGCGCCCGCCCCATCGGCGGCCTCGGACATGGCCAGGCAGTTGGCGTCGTTGGCGAGCCGCAGCGGGCGTCCGAGCAGGGCCTCGAGGTCGTGCTGCAGCGGCTGGCCGTTCAGGCAGGTTGAGTTGGCGTTGCGGATGCGGCCGTCGCGCGGCGACGGCGAGCCCGGCGTGCCGATGCCGACGCTGGCCGAGATTCCGGTCGCCGTCTCGGCGTCGTGGATCAGCGCGACGATTGCGCGCAGCGTGCCCGCATAGTCGCCCTGCGGCGTCGCCACCCGCCGGCGCCAGCGCACGCTGCCGTCTGCAGCCAGCACGACGAGCTCGATCTTGGTGCCGCCGAGGTCGATGCCGATGCGCTCGGCCATGTCCGCGCTCGTGTGTTCAGTCGCGCTCGGCGGCGTCGCGATAGCGCTCGACGGCTTCCTCGCGGTCGCCGGCGCTGACGCCGAGGTCGCGCACCAGGCCGTCCTGCAGGCTGTAGCACCAGCCGTGCACGGTCACGCTCTGGCCGCGCTGCCAGGCTTCGCGCAGCACCGAGGTCTGGCACACGTTCACCACCTGGTGCATGGCGTTGAGTTCGCACAGGCGGTTGGCGCGCGCCACCGGGTCCTCGATGCGCTCCAGGCGGTCGAGGTGGCGGTCGCGCACGTCCTGGATGTGGCGCAGCCAGTTGTCGGTGAGCCCGGTCTTGTTGTCGTTCATCGCCGCCTTCACGCCGCCGCAGCCGTAGTGGCCGACGACCAGGATGTGCTTCACGCGCAGGATCTCGACCGCGTAATGGATCACCGACAGCGCGTTGAGGTCGGTATGCACGACCACGTTGGCGATGTTGCGATGGACGAAGACCTCGCCCGGCGCCAGGCCGACGACCTGGTTGGCCGGCACCCGGCTGTCGGAGCACCCGATCCACAGGTATTCGGGCGACTGCTGGTTGACCAGGCGGGTGAAGAACTCCGGGTCTTCCGCATGCATGCGCTCGGACCAGTTCTTGTTGTTGGTGAAGAGGTGTTCGATGGCTCGCGACATGATCTCGATCTGTAAGGCGGACGGCCTGGCAGGCAGGCGATGCGCAATTATGGGGACGCGCGCGATCGTGTGCCAGCCCGGCACGCTGCCGGCGCCCATGCGAAGCTCGCGGGTACAGAACCTTTTGCGCGGGCCGTGTTCAGTCCCGGTTCATCCTTGTGCGCAGATCATGGCGGTCGAGCAGGGCGCTGCCGGTCGTCCCTGCGCATGTTCCACGCATCCCCAGGAGTTCCTCACATGAATACCCAGCAAGCCCGTTCCCTCGTCGCCATCGCCTTGATGGCCGCCTTCGCCGATGGCCGCCAGGACACCGAAGAGCGCGAGCACGTGCGCAAGGTGGCCGAATCGCTCGGCCGCGACATCGAGATCGACTTCATCCCGCTCTACCAGGACGTGCTGCTCGGCCGGCTGAGCCTGGATGCGGCGGTGGCCGAGCTGGGCGAGCCGGGCCTGCGCCAGCTTGCCTTCGAGCTCGCGGTCGGCGTGTGCGAGGCCGATGGCCGCCACAGTGCCGAGGAGACCGCGTTTCTCGCCCGCCTGTCGGGGCTGCTCGGGCTCGAGGCCGGTGCGGCCGAGGCCTTCATCCACGAGGCGGAAGCCGTGGCCGAGGCGCCGGCCGCGGGCGCGCTGACGGCGCTGCCCGGCTTCGACGTTTCGGCACCGCCCGTGGCGACGGGCGACGCGACGCCCGCACCCGCGCCGACCACGCCCACGCTCGCCACCCCCGACCAGGCCGAACTCGACCGCATGGTCCTCAACGCCGCCATCCTCAACGGCGCGCTCGAGCTGCTGCCGCAGTCGATGGCGTCGATGGCGATCATCCCGCTGCAGGTGCGCCTGGTGTATCGCATCGGCAAGGCCCACGGCTATGAGCTCGACCGCGGCCACATCAAGGACTTCCTCGCCACCACCGGCGTCGGCATGACCGGGCAGTATGTCGAGCAGTTCGGGCGCAAGCTCATCGGCGGCCTGCTCGGCAAGGTGCTCGGCGGCGCCGGACGGGCGATCGGTAGCCAGGCCACCGGCTCGGCCTTCTCGTTCGCGACGACCTGGGCGATCGGCAAGGTCGCGCAGCAGTACTACGGCGGCGGTCGCACGCTCGACACGGCCGCGCTCAAGCAGTCCTTCGCCGGGCTTTTCGAGCAGGCCAAGACCCTGCAGGCACGCTACGCGCCCGAGATCACCCAACGCGCAAAGACGCTCGACCTCGGCCGGCTGACGGCCGAACTGCGCGCATCCTAGGGTGCGCCAGCGCACATGCTCGGCGCGAGCGTTCATGTCCGGTTCAGGCGCGTCGGCCTATAGTGGTGTCAGGTGACTGCGGGTGGCAGCCAAGCTGCGGCGGTCGTTTTCTGCAGTTCTGTTCTGCAGTTCATTAATCGAGGAGTCGATCATGATCAGAAGGACCATGGGATTGTCCGCGCTGCTTGCAGCCTTGCTGGTTGCCAGCGGCGGGGCCTTGGCGGCCGACGCGGCGCAGGAGCCGATCTTCGGCAGCCAGTTGATGACCGAGCAGGAGCGCACCGTGCATCGCGCCCGCATGTGGGCCGCGGAAAACGACGAGGCGCGCAATGCGATCCGCGCCGAGCATCATGAGCAGATGCGTGCGCGCGCCCAGGAGCGCGGGGTGAGCTTGCCCGAGGTGCCGCCGGCGCGTGGCGCAGGCATGGGCCAGGGGCGTGGCATGGGGCAGGGGCCGGCGCTCGGACCAGGCCGCGGGGCGGGGCCGGGCGCGGGACCCGGGGTCGGGCAAGGCGCCGGACCGGGCAGAGGCATGGGTCCTGGCCAGGGTATGGGCCCCGGTCGTGGGATGGGTCCTGGTCAGGGCGCGGGACAGGGTCCCGGCCAGGGAATGGGTCAGGGTATGGGGCAGGGACGCACCCAGTAAGCGGAGGGCTTGGCCATGCGCTTCAGTTCCATGCGCCGGCGGCTGACGGCCGGATTGCTTGCCGGGCTTGGCGTCGCGCTGCTGCCCCGCGGCATGGCGCTTGCCGACGAGCCCGCCGACCATGAGCGTGCGCGCCGCGCGCTCGAGGCCGGCGAGGTGATGCCGCTGCGCAAGGTGCTGGAGCAGGTCGAGCGCGATTATCCGGGCGAGATCATCGAGGTCGAACTCGAGCGCGAGGACGGTGCCTGGGTGTATGAGATCAAGCTCATCCGCAAGGGCGGCGACGTGCTCGAGCTCGAGCTCGACGCCCGCGACGGCAGCCTGCGGGGCATCCGCGGGCGCGACGTGCGCGCGGCCGGGCACGGCGCGGAGAGTCGCTGATGCGGATCCTGGTGGTCGAGGACGAGCCCACGCTGGCCGCGCAGCTTGCGGCCACGCTGCAGGCGGCCGGCTACGCGGTGGATACCGCCGCCAACGGCCGTGACGCCGGCTACATGGGCGAGGTCGAGACCTTCGATGCGGTCGTGCTCGACCTCGGCCTGCCCATGGTCGATGGCCTCACCGTGCTCAAGCGCTGGCGCGCGCTCGGGCGCACCATGCCGGTGCTGATCCTCACCGCGCGCGGCGACTGGCACGAGAAGGTCGCCGGCATCGACGCCGGCGCCGACGACTACCTGACCAAGCCCTTCCACATGGAAGAGCTGCTCGCCCGCATCCGCGCGCTGATCCGGCGCGCGGTCGGGCAGGCGAGCGCCGAGATCGCCTGCGGTCCGCTGGTGCTCGACACGCGCAGCGGGCGCGTCAGCGTCGATGGCCAGGCGCTCAGCCTGACCAGCCACGAGTTCCGCGTGCTCGCCTACCTGATCCACCACGCCGGCGAGATCGTGTCGCGCACCGAACTCACCGAACACATCTACGCGCAGGACTACGACCGCGATTCCAACACCATCGAGGTCTTCGTCGCCCGCCTGCGCAAGAAGCTGCCGCCCGGGTTGATCGAGACCGTGCGCGGCCTGGGCTACCGCCTCACATGTCCGCAGTGACGCCCGGCGTGCTTCGTGGGCAAGGGTCGCTGCGCCTGCGCCTGCTCGCGGGCACGCTGGTGTGGGTGCTGCTGACCGTGCTCGTCGCCGGCTGGGCGCTCGGGCGCATGTTCACCGAGCACGTCGAGCGTCAGTTCCAGGCCGAGCTCGTCACCCATCTGAATCAGCTCGCGGCGAACCTCGCCATGGACGCCAATGGCCAGCCGGCCTTGCGCGCGGCGCTCAGCGACCCGCGCTTCGCGCGTCCGTATTCCGGGCTGTACTGGCAGATCGACGTGCTCGCGGATGCGGGCGCGACCGGCTCGAGCGCGCCCGAGGCGGGCGACCAGGCTGCAGAGGGTGGGGGGCGACAGGGGCTGCTGCGCTCGCGTTCGCTGTGGGACGTGGTGCTGACGGTGCCCGGCGACCGCCCGGCAGACGGCGAAGTGCACGCGCACGCCACCGAAGGGCCGGATGGCGCGCCGCTGCGCATGATCGAGCAGGTGCTGCGCCCCGCCGAGCAGCCCGAGCTGGCGCTGCGCGTGATCGTGGCCGCGAATGCGGCGCTGGTCGTCGAACCGGTGGCGCGTTTCAACCGCATCCTCGCGCTCGCGCTCGCCCTGCTCGCCGCCGGGCTGGCGGTGGCGGCGCTGGTGCAGGTGCGCGTCGGGCTGCGTCCGTTGGCGCGCTTGCGCGATGGCCTGGCGGCGGTGCGCGAAGGCCGCAGCACCGCCATCGATGGCCGTTTCCCGGCCGAGATCCAGCCCCTGGTGGCGGAGTTCAACGCCGTGCTCGCGCGCAACGCGGAAGTGGTGACGCGAGCGCGCACGCACGCCGGCAATCTCGCCCATGCGGTGAAGACGCCGCTTTCGGTGCTCGCCAACGCCGCAGCCGAGACCGCGGACGGTGCGCCCGACGCTGCGCTCGCCCGTCTGGTGCGCGAGCAGGTCGCGCTCGCTCGCACCCAGGTCGATTACCACCTCGCGCGTTCGCGCGCTGCAGCCGCGGTGGGCGTGCCGGGCCTGCGCACGCCGCTGCGACCGGTGCTCGAGGGCCTGCTGCGGTTGATGAACAAGGTTCATGCCGGGCGCGGGTTGAAGCTCGCCATCCTCGCCTGCGCGGACGA
>JAGOEI010000028.1:0-11112 GCA_017997795.1 Thauera sp.
CCCATGCCCGACTGGCCGACGAAGATCGCGTGCAGCGTGTTCAGCCGCGCGCGCAGGCCGTCCGCGCCGTGCAGGGCCGAGACCTCGATGACCTCGTAGCCCAGCTTGCGGAAGGGCTCGAGCTGTGCGCGTGCGCCGGGCAGGCGGTCTTCGAGGTCGGCCTTGTTGAGCACGATCAGCGGCGTGATGTCCTGGCTCTCGGCAGCGGCGATGCAGCGCGACACCAGCAGGTCGGAGAAGCCGGGTTCGGTGGCGACGACGATGACGATGTGGCTGAGGTTGGCGGCGATCAGCTTTTCGCGGAAGGCGTCCGAGCGCCATAGCAGGTTGCGGCGTGGCGTGAGCTTCTCGATGACGCCCTGGCCGTCGCCGCCGCGCACGATCTCGACCTCGTCGCCGCAGGCGTAGCTGCTCTTCTTGCCGCGCGGGTAGCACTGCAGGCGGCCGGCGGCGGTGTCGACTTCGTAGTGGCGGCCGAAGGCGGCGACGATGACGCCCTTCAGGCGCGCTTCGGTGGGTTTTGCGGGGTGGGGGCTTTTTTTCACTCGAACTTGTAGTAGAGCTTGTTCAGGTAGCCCGCGAGGTGATGCTCGTCTTCGGGGAAGAGGTCGAGGTTGAGCATCGTCGTGCACGCGGTCAGTTGCTGCGACAGGGCGCTCGGCGTCGTGACGCGGCGATCGGGGCGGAGGTAGATGGCCGAGCCGTCCTCGCCGCCGTACTTGCGCTCGTGGCACTCCACGCACAGGCGGGTATGCATGTCCTTGCCGGCGGCCAGGTCGGCGTCGGGGAAGGGGTCGGCCTGGGCGGCCAGCGGCAGCGCCAGCAGGACGGCGGTGGTTGCGGCGGTGTAAAGGCTTGTTTTCATGCTTGTCTCCTCTCTCTCTCTCTCTCTCTGGTGGGGGCATCACTGCTGCAGGGCCTGCAGGCGCGCGACGCGCAAGGCCGCCGGCGGGTGCGAGTCGAAGAAGCGCGAGTACAGCGGATCCGGTGTGAGCGTCGAGGCGTTGTCGCGATAGAGCTTGACCAGCGCGGCGACCAGGTCGGCCGCGCGCGTCTGGCTGGCGGCGTAGGCGTCGGCCTCGTACTCGTGCACACGCGACCAGTGGCTGAAGAAGGGCGCGAGCGGGAAGGTGAACACCGGCAGGATCAGCATGAACAGCGCGAGCGCGCTCGCGATGTCGGTCGCCGTCATGCCCAGGCCCGAGAAGAACCACGGCTGCTGCATCAGCCAGCCGAGCGCGGCGAGCATGCCCAGGCTGGCCGGGGCGAGCACGGCCAGGCGCTTGAAGATGTGGCGATGGCGGAAGTGGCCGAGCTCGTGCGCGAGCACCGCCTCGACCTCGTCGGCGTTGAGCTTGTCGAGCAGGGTGTCGAAGAACACGATGCGCTTGGCGGCGCCGAAGCCGGTGAAGTAGGCGTTGCCATGCGCCGAGCGGCGCGAGCCGTCCATCACGAACAGGCCCTTGGACTGGAAGCCACAGCGTGCGAGCAGGGCCTCGACGCGGGCCTTGAGCGCGGCGTCGGCCAGCGGGGTGAACTTGTTGAACAGCGGCGCGATGAAGGTGGGCCACACCAGCATCACCAGCACGTTGAAGCCGAGCCAGAACGCCCACACCCACAGCCACCACAGCTCGCCCATCGAGCTCGTGATCCACAGCACCACCGCGAGCAGGGGCAACCCGATCACGACCGCGAGCACGGCTTCGCGCACCGTGTCGGTGACGAACAGGCGCGGCGTCATGCGGTTGAAGCCGAACTTCTTTTCGATGACGAAGGTGCGGGTGAGGACGAAGGGCAATTCCAGCACCCAACCGAGCACGGCGAGTGTGGCGAGCAGCGCCACGCCGTGGCCGAGGCTGCCCGGTGCGAGCACAGCCGACCAGGCGTCGTGCACCGCCTGCAGCCCGCCGCCGAGCGTCATCACCAGCAGGAAGACGGCGCTCGCCATGGTCTGCCGCGTGGAAAGTCCGGCGCGGGCGCTGGTGTAGTCGGCGGCACGCTGGTGGGACGACAAGGGAATCGACGCGGCGAACGCTTCGGGTACGGTGTCGCGATGGGCCTGGACATGGCGGACATGGCGGCGCATCAGGGCGAGCTTGGCGGCCACGCCGGCCAGCAGCAGGCCGACGAAGAGGAGGGCAAAGGCGTTCATCGCGGTTCCGGTGGCGAGGATGGGAAAGGCCGGCGAGTCCTGAAGCAGGCTCTTCACAGGGTCATCTGCCCTCTGGTCGGGGCGGACAGGAACTGTGACACAATCGCGCCCTTGATTGTTTCGCACCAAGGTGCCCGAAAAAGGCGGACGGATTATGGCACAGGACCCGAAGACGCTGATATGGCTGGACATGGAGATGACCGGCCTCGAACCCGACCGCGATCGCATCATCGAGATTGCGCTCGTGCTCACCAACGAGGCGCTGGAAACCATCGCCGAAGCCCCGGTGATCACCGTGCATCAGCCCGACAGCGTGCTGGATGCGATGGATGAGTGGAACCGCAACACCCACGGCAAATCGGGCCTGATCGACCGTGTGCGCGCCTCCACGGTGTCGGAGGCCGAGGCCGAGGCGCAGGCGCTGGCCTTCCTGCAGCAGTATGTGCCGGCGCGCACGTCGCCGATGTGCGGCAACTCGGTGTGCCAGGACCGCCGCTTCCTCGCGCGCTGGATGCCGACGCTGGAGAACTGGTTCCACTACCGCAATCTGGATGTGTCCACCGTCAAGGAACTCGCGCGTCGCTGGCGCCCGGAGATCTACGAGGGGGTGAAGAAGGCCGGCAGCCACACCGCGCTGGCCGACATCCACGAGTCGATCGGCGAGCTGCGCCACTACCGCGACCACTTCCTGCGCCTCGAGTGAGACGCCTCGGCAACTGGGCACAGCCATGAAGGCGAAGCTGGAAAAAGGGGTGCGGGGCGTTGTCGCGTGGGCGAGGGCGCATCGCAGGCTGCTGCTGATCCTTGCCCTGCTGGCACTGTTCTTTACCGTGCTGGGCTACTTCTCGAGGCCGATCTACGCACCGGGGATGTGCAAGATCTACGGTTGAACGCATCCCCCGGCGCTGCGCGTGGCCGCCCCGATGCTCAGGGCGTCGCGCGGCGCAGCAGGCGGAAGGTTTCCTGGCGCTTGCCGGCGCCGCGGCGGAATTCCCATACCGTCTCCCATTCGGGCGCGAGCGCGCCGGTGCTGCGCGGTCGTTCGGCATGCACGAGCAGCAGCGGGCAGGGCGTGGCGTCGTCGGTGACGCGCTGGGTGCGCAGCGCGGCGAAGTAATCCATCGAGCTGCGCATCGCATCGGGCAGGCCGGTGGTGGCGATGCAGGCGTTCGGGCGTTCGGTGCGTTCGCCGCGTACGGCGATGTCGAGCGACTGCACCACCGCGCGATAGCTGCGGCCGTGGTCGAACCACGGCATCAACAGCACCACGGCCAGGCACCACAGCATCACCAGCCCGATCGTCCAGTTTGCGGGCGCGCGTGAAGGCGAGCGCGGCAGGCGCGCGACCAGCAGGATCCACAGGGCACTGATCGCGACGCCGGCAGCAAGCTGGAAGTGACCGCCGGGCAGAACGAAGTCGGGCGCGTTGCGTGCCACGTGGCGTGCCAGCCCGGGCGGCCAGCCGACCGCCTGCGCCGTCCATGCCAGCCACACCAGCACGCCGAACACCGCGAGGCTCATCAGCGCGAACCAGTCGAAGGCGCTCGCCGCCCCGCGCCGCAGCGTCGACACGCCGCTCGCCGCGAGCAGCGCGCTCGCCGGAATCAGCAGGATCATGCGTGCCTGCGACGAATCCCCGCTCGCCACCAGCCACAGCACCACCAGCATCAGGCTCAGCAGCGGCAGCATCACCGGCAAGGTCGCGAGCTTGCGCCGTCCCCGCCACAACGCCCACAGCGCCAGCGGCCACAAGGGCCACAGGAACCAGCCGGCGAGTTCCAGCAGGTCGGCGATGTCGCGGAGCGCGAGCGCCGGGCCGGTGAGCCGCAGCCATTCTGCGCGCAGCCACAGGGTGAGCAATTCCGGATGGGTCAGTTGCAGCGCGATCGGCCACGCCGCCGCGAGCGTCACCGCAAGGAACAGGCCGAGCAGCAATGCGCCGCTTGCGCGCGGCGTGCGGCATTCGCTGCTGAAGAGGAGCACCAGCGGCAGCAGCGGTGCAGTGACGAGCAGGCCCGAAAAGCCGCCACCGAGAAACGCCAGCGCGCTGCCCACGCCGGCCTTGATGCTGCCCGCGAGCGGGCGGCTCGGGAGTTCGGCCAGGCCGCTCACGACCAGCGCCAGCATCGCGAACACGGCGAGCAGGGGCTGGGTCTCGTGGGCGTGCAGCACCAGGCCGAGCGCGCCGAGGGCGAGCAGCGCGCCAGGCGTGCGCACCGGGCGGCCGTGCAGGGTCTCGGTGGCGCGGGCGACGAAACACACCGCGAGCGCGACGAAGAACGCACTCGCCAGGCGTGCGCCACCATGCGCCGGCAGGAAGGCGCTCCCGAGCCAGGCGAAGGCCGACGCCGTCCAGAAATACAGCGGCGGGTAGTCGGCGAGCGGCTCGCCGGCCAGCATCGGGAACAGCCAGGATTCGCCGCGCAGCATCGCCAGCACGGGACCGAAGTAGCGCGCGTCGTCCCCGCGCCAGGGGTCATGCACGGTCAGCCCGACGAGCAGGTAGAGCGCGACCAGCACGGCCAGGCCGACCGTGCCGTAGATGCGGCGCTGGAACAGGGTGGGGGTGACGGGGTCGCGAGTCATGGGGGGCATTTTGCGGCGGACCGGTGGCGCAGGCCAAGTGCGATGCAGCAAATCGAGGCTGCGGACAACAAAAAAGGCAGCCTGGGCTGCCTTTTTGTCGTGAGGTCCGCTTTGTGTGCTAGCTGAAGGCGCCGTGATCTGCGCCCCCGGGACCTCGGGGCCTGTCTGCCAAGCCGCCGTCCGATCAGCTTGCGCGCTGGACGTTGCCGTACTTCTGGCGGAAGCGCTCGACGCGACCGGCCGTGTCGACGATCTTCTGCTTGCCGGTGTAGAACGGGTGGCAGGCCGAGCACACTTCGACGTGATACTGGGGCTTGCCCATGGTGGAGCGCGTGGTGAAGGTGTTGCCGCAGGAGCAGGTCACGTTCACTTCGTTGTACTTCGGATGGATGTCCGCTTTCATGGTGGCTTCCTGAAATCTTGCGGGCGGCGGATGTGACCGCCCTGAGTAGTAAAGCGCGGAATTATCCTGTACTGGCGTCCGGCTTGCAAGGGAAATGGCGCCGAAATGGCGCGGAAACAGCCGGATCGGCACGCCGCTCGCAGTACAATCGCGCCCCTGTGTGATTCGGAACCGCGCTGGCGGTGGAGGAAAGGGTGCGCCTGCTGCTTGCGCCGATGGAAGGCTTGCTCGACGACGTGCTGCGCGCGGTGCTCACGCGGCCGGGTGGCTACGACTACGCGGTCAGCGAGTTCGCGCGCGTGTCGGGCACCTTGCTGCCCGATCGCTTCTTCCGTCGCATCGCGTCCGAACTCGACCGCGACAGCTTCACGCCGGGCGGAACGCCCGTGCGCGTGCAGTTGCTCGGCTCCGACCCCGGGTGCATGGCGGCCAACGCGGCCCGGCTGGCGCGGCTGAAGCCGGCGGGCGTCGACCTGAACTTCGGCTGCCCGGCGCCCACGGTCAATCGCCATCGTGGCGGTGCGGTGCTGCTCGACGAGCCGGAGCTGCTCCATCGCATCACGCGCGCTGTCGCCGACGCGCTTCCCGCCGGCCTGGCGCTGAGCGCGAAGATGCGCCTGGGCGTGCGTGACCCGGGCCGCGCGGCCGAGTGCGCGCAGGCGCTGACCGATGGCGGGGCGAGCCTGCTGGTGGTGCATGCGCGCACCAAGCTCGACGGCTACCGGCCGCCGGCGCACTGGGAGTGGGTGGCGCGGGTGGCCGAGGCCGTTGCCGTGCCGGTGGTGGCCAACGGCGAGGTGTGGACCGCGGCCGACTGGACTCGCTGCCGCGCGGTGTCGGGTGTTGCCGACGTGATGCTCGGCCGCGGAGCGGTGGCCGACCCCTTCCTCGCCCGCCGCATCCGTGCCGGCCATCTGGCCGCGCCCGATACCGATGAACGCGCTGCCGAGTGGCAGGCTCTGCTGCCGCTGCTCGGCGAGTTCCGCGACCGCGTACGGCTCAAGGTCGAGGCCCGCCATGCCCCGGGCCGCATCAAGCAGTGGCTGCATCTGCTCGCGCGCAATTACGCCGGCGCGCAGAACCTGTTCGCCGAGATCCGCGGCCTGCGCACGCTGGCCGAAGTGGATCAGGTGCTGGCGCGTCATGGCGCGTGTGCGGGCGCAGTGGCCGAGCGGCGCGCGCAGCCGAGCGCGCGCATTGCCGCCGCCCAGCCGGTGGCGCACGAGCCGCTCGGCTGCGCCGCGTGAACTTCGCCGCCTGAGCGTCGCTGCCCGAATGTCGCCTTGCTGCCAAGGCAAGAACCTGCAAACCCGATGAGCCACGCCAATTGAGTTACGCCAATTCCCGCATTCCGCAAAGCGCGCAGCAAGGCGTGCATGAGGGCCTGATCGAGCGCGTGCGCAAGCACCTCGCCGAGCCGTTTCGCAAACCCTTCGCCGAGTACAACCGCGCCGCGCCGCAGGTCGCGCTGGCGGGCTGGGACGGCAAGGCGCCGCTGATCCTCGACGCCGGCTGCGGCGTGGGGCACAGCACCATCCAGATCGCGCGCCAGTATCCCGACCACTGGGTGATCGGTGTCGATCAGTCGGCGGACCGCCTCAATCGTCGCAAGCCGTATCCCGAGGCGCTGCTGCCGAAGAACATGGTGTTCGTGCGTGCCGACCTGGTCGATTTCTGGCGGCTGCTCGACGAGGCCGGCTTGCGCCTGGCCCGGCATTACGTGCTGTACCCCAACCCGTGGCCGAAGATCGGGCACGTGGGTCGGCGCTGGCATGCGCACCCCGTGTTCCCGTGGATTCCGCGCCTGGGCGGCGTGCTGGAATGTCGCAGCAACTGGCTTGTCTATATTGAGGAATTCGCGCTCGCGCTCGAGGTGGCGATCGGCCGGCCCGTTGCCTGGGAGGCCTTCTCGGCCGAGGTGCCGCTGACGCCCTTCGAGCGCAAGTACCGCGATTCGGGCCAGACCCTCTACCGCCTGGGCATCGATCTGCCCGCCGTCGACGCCACAAAGAATTGACTTGCCCGCCGTTGCGCCTTGGGCCACCCTTGGCGCCGATCAAAGGAGATTGCCATGAACAACGCCCCCGACTCCGCCCCCGATGCCGCTCCGGATTCAGCCATCGACATCGAATTTACCAAGCCTGTGCTGATGAGCGACGAGGACTTCGAGGCGCTCGAGGAAATCCTGACCTCGGACATCGTCCCCGAGGACTGCATGGACCTCGAGATGCTCGATGGCTACCTCGCCGGCGTGCTCATTTCACCGCGCCCGATCGCGGCCGAGCGCTGGATGCCGGGCGTGTGGTCGGCGCATGGCGACGAGGCCGGCTTCGGCTCGGGCACCGGCCTGCAGCGCGCCATCCGCCTGGTCAAGGCCTACCACAACGAGCTGCTGGCCACGCTGGGGCTCGACGATGACGACGAGGCGTGCTGGGAGCCGTTCTGCTTCGCGATTGCCGATGGCGACGGGCTCAAGCTCGGTGAGGCGTGGATCGACGGCTTTGCCCAGGGCCTGGACCTGTGGCCCGAGGGTTGGGAAGAGGGCCTGGAGGAAGAGGCCGTCGAAGCCGTGCGCGAGACGCTCGACGAGGTGCTGACCCCCTGGGGCGAGGATGACGCCGCCAAGGCCGACGACGAGACCCGCCTCGGCTGGCTGGCGGCGGTGGGCGAGGCGGCCAACGACATCTTCTCGCACTGGCGCGACCTCGGCCTGCCTGCAGCCGAGCCGCTGTCCACCGCGCCGCCGCGCAAGCCGGGTGCCCCCACCCCCGGCCGCAACGACCCGTGCCCCTGCGGCAGCGGCAAGAAGTACAAGAAGTGCTGCGGCGCCGAGCCCGGCGATGTGGATGCGTGAAGACCACCGCAGGCGCCGCGGCGCCTGCGGTGCACTTTCCGGGGCGAATTAGTCCCTGCCCGGCGTGAAGCCGGCAGCGTCTGTCGGCGCTGAGGCGCGCGCGAGCGCGCGTCAGCCGGGCGCGCGTCCCACCGCGGCCAGCACGGCGAGCGGACCGCAGGCGCGCAGGCGCTCGATCTGCTCGCGGTCGCGCACGAACAGCGATCCGGCGTAGCCCAGCGAGTTCACCGACACGTCCTGCCACTTCTCGTGCATGCGCGGGACCAGCAGCAAGGTCTCGCGCGTCACCAGCAGGTTGTAGGGCGGCATCGGGTTGGCCACGCACGGCAGGTCGAGCGCAGCGCAGGCCGTGCGGTACGCGGCCGCCAGCGTTGCGCCGTCGGGCCGGGTGTCGGCGCGCGCGCCACGGGCGAGGCCGACGAAGGCGTGCGCCCACGGCAGCGCAGGGTTGGCGAAGGCCTGGACACCGGTCGGCGGCAGTTGCGGGGGCAGAAAGGCCTCGAGCGTGGCGGCGGTCTCGGGCACCCACTGCAGATGCTTGTGCGCCTGGCTGGCGCCAGCGGTGCGGCCGCCGTTGTAGAAGCCGAGCCCCCCATGCGCCGCGATCACCGCCGCCAGGGCGTCGAAATCCGCCTGCGTGAGCGGGTTGTGCTGATCCTCGAAGTGGCGGGTCACGATCAACAGGTGGCGATCGATCACCGGAAACTTGTTCAGCACGACCACGTGCGCGTCGCCCAGCGCTGCCACCGTCAGCGCCGGTTCCGGCGGCAGGAAGGGGTTGAAGTCGGGCTTGCGGCGGATGACGGTATCGACGCGGGCGCGATCCTTGAGTGCGAGCGACGACACCCAGCGCACCGAAAAGCGCAACGCGCCATCGTCGAGCCAGCATTGCTCGGTGCGGATCGGCTGCAGCGCGCCGCTATGCAATGCGCTGCGGATGACGTCGTCGGCGTGCTCGAGAAGGCTTGCGATCGTCGCTTGGTCGAACGCGGCGGTGTGGCGGGAGGGGCGGATGGGCGTGCTGGTCATGCGGGAACGGGCGGGCGAGAATGCCGCCATTCTGACACGGGGCGCAGGCGCATCGAACGGCGGCAGGGACGATGAGCCGCCGCCCGCGGTAAACGACAGGGGAACGACATGGCAGTGCAGTTTGCGGTACGGGGCGATTACATCCAGCTCGACCAGTTGCTCAAGACCGCGGGCCTGGTGGATTCGGGCGGCGCGGCGCATGCCGCGGTCGAGCAGGGGCAGGTGCGGGTGGACGGCGCGGTGGAGAGCCGCAAGCGCGCGAAGCTGCGGCCCGGGCAGCGGGTGCGTTTTGCCGGGGAAGAGATCGAGCTGACTGCGGGCGAGTAAGCCAGGCGCCGATTTCGGCACTTCAGGGGGCGCGCTTCAGGGCAGGCGTGCGTGCACCGGCGCCGCTTTGCGACGCGCGAGGCGCTCCCACACCCAGCCCCCGGGCAGGTCTTCACCGCTCAGGATGTAGGCGAGCGTGTGTTCGTTGGCGATGATGAGGCCGATGTCGTTGAGCGCCGAACGCGTGCCGGCCAGCAGCAGCTCGTCGCCGGCGCGGATCCGGGTGTCGGCGGCGGGCATCAGCAGGTGGTCGTCGTCGTCGCGGTCGAGATAGAGCGCCTCGCAGTCGAGCCCGCGCTCGCGGTCCGACGGCGAGCGCAGCAGCATGTCGAGCGTGATCGTCTCGCCGCGCATCAGGCGCCGGTAGAGGGCCGGCGCGCGGCTTACATTGATGCGTTCGCTGCGGATCTCGGGCACCGTCCAGCCCAGGCGGCCGGTCAGGCGTTCGAGCTGGCTGCCGCACCAGGCCTCGTCGCGCGCGCGCACCTCGGCGAGGAAGGGCACCAGCAGCGGGGTGCTCAGGATCGCGATGCACTCGTGCCCGATCACCCGGCTCGGCACCACGGTGATGTCGGCGTCGTAGGCGTCGAACAGCGCGCGGTTGGACTCGTGGTTCTGGCGCACGATAACGAACAGTTCCTTGTTGAGTTCGCGCGCGGTGACGGCGATCGACAGGTTGTCGGTGTCCAGGCTGGTCCCGCACACGATGCCGGTCGCGTTCTCCACCCCTGCCTGACGCAGCGCGTCGGCGCCGGTGCCGTCGCCCTGGATCCAGCGATGTATGCCGTCGGGCTTGGGGTCGAGGTCGATGATGGTCACCGGTACGGCCTCGGAGTCCATCGCGCTCACCATCAGCCGGCCGAAGCGGCCATGGCCGCACACGATCCAGTTTCCGCGCGGCGGGTCGCGACGTTGTTCGACCTCGGTGCCGGGCACCCCGGTCAGCCAGCCCATCAGTTGCGAGGCCTTGGGCGCGTGCAGCGACAGCGCCAGGGTTTCGCTGAAGCGCTCGAAGGGGTTGATGATGTGGCGGGTGCCGAACGAGGCCATGTTGTCGGCGGTGGCGGCGTGCTCGGCGCGGCACAGCGCAGGCACCCGCGGCGCGAGCAGGCGCGCGCTGATGGCGATCGCGAGGTTGGTGGCGTCGTCGTTGGTGAGCGCGATCACGCCGATGCAACTGGAATGGGTGAGGCCGGCGAACCGGAGCGTTTCCGGGTTGCCGGCGTCGGCGCAGATCGCCGGCACGTCGGCGGCGTAGGCATGCAGGTCGAGCTCGCCGACCTTGCTCTCGTCCACTTCCACCACCACGGCACGCAGCCCCATCCGGTCGAGCGCCTGGCAGATCAGGCGGCCGGTCTCGCCGTAGCCGCACACCAGGTAGAACGGTTCGCGCAGGCGCCGCACGGCGCGCACGAAGCCCTGCATCGCGATCGCCTGGCGCAGGCTGCGGTCCGACAGCAGGCTGAAGATGGCGCCGAGCGTATAGGCCCAGCCGATCACCGACAGGTAGATGCTGAAGATCACCCACAGTCGCTGCTGGTCCGAGAAGGTGTAGGGGATCTCGCCGAAGCCGATCGTGGTGGCGGTGTAGCTGATGAAGTAGAAGGCGTGGAAGAAGCTCAGGTAGCTCGTGTCGCCGTCCACCACCGGTCCGGGCGCGAGCGTGAGCCCGAGTACCGAGATGGCGAACAGCGTGATCAGCAGGATCAGCGGCGCGCGCAGGCGCCGCAGGATCATGAAGAAGACGCTGTGGTGGCGGGC
>JAGOEI010000028.1:11212-20207 GCA_017997795.1 Thauera sp.
AGACCAGGGCGGCGGCAAAGAGCTGGAGGTCGGCCACCAGGCTGGTCGACAGATGCACCGCGCCGATCTGGGTGCGGTCGCCGAACTTGAGCACGGTGGCGATCAGGCTGACCACGAGCGCCGCGAACAGCTCATAGACGTCGTGGTGGGCAGGGTTATCGATGTCGCCGACGAAGAAGCCGAAGTTGAGCGTGGCGGCGAGCACGATGAAGAAACCGAAGATGACTTTTTCGAGGTTCATGGTTTTCCTTCGGCAGCGGGTTCATGCGAAACGGCAACGGCGGAATTATGCGCTTTCGGAGTCAGTCGCGGATGGCGCCATCGACGTCGCCGTCCACGTCGCCGTCCACCTAATACCAGCGCCCATCCTCGCGCACGAAGCGGCTGGTCTCGTGCAGGCGTTGGGCCCGGCCGCCGACCCGGTAGCGGGCGAGGAACTCGACCTCGGCATGGTCCTCATCGAGCGGGCGGTGCGCCCGGATCTGCAGGCCGATCCACTTCGGTGGTGGAGATTCGTCGAGCGCGAGCGTGGCCGGGCGCGTGCCGGGGTGCCAGCTTGCCAGCAGGTAGGCGGCGTCGCGAAGCGCAAAGGCGGTGTAGCGCGAGCGCATCAGCGCTTCGGCGGTGGGGGCGGGGCGTTCGCCGGACAAGGCGGGGCCGCAGCACTGCGCGAACCCGCGTCCGGAGCCGCAAGGGCAGGGGGCGTTCGATTTCATGCCGGAAGTGTATATCCGCCAGCAGATTGCCTCGCGTGCGACGCGCCAAAGCGTGACGCGCGAGAGTAGAATTCGCGGAGTTTTTTCCCGGACTCGAGGCGCGGGTGGTGCACCGCACCGCAAGTCTTATAAAAGACATATAATAGCCTCCGTTCCGGCTGGGTCCGCTTAGCCGGAGTTCCGATCACCGCCACTAGATAGTGAGGAAGTCGCCGTGCTTGAAGCCTACCGTGCCCATGTCGCCGAACGTGCCGCCCTCGGCATCCCGCCGCTGCCGCTGTCCAAGCAGCAGGTCACCGAACTGGTCGAACTGCTGAAGAACCCCCCCGCCGGCGAGGAAGCCTTCCTCGTCGAACTGCTCACCTTCCGCGTCCCCGCTGGCGTGGACGACGCTGCCAAGGTCAAGGCCGAGTTCCTGGCCAAGGTCGCCAAGGGCGAAGAAGCCTGTGCCCTGGTGTCGCGCGCCAAGGCCACCGAGCTGCTCGGCACCATGCTGGGCGGCTTCAACATCAAGCCGATGATCGACCTGCTCGCCGACGCCGAAGTCGGTGCGGTCGCGGCCGAGGGTCTCAAGAAGACCCTGCTGATGTTCGACTACTTCCACGATGTCAAGGAACTGGCCGCTGCCGGCAACGCCAACGCCAAGGCCGTCATGCAGTCGTGGGCCGACGCCGAGTGGTTCACCAGCCGCCCGGAAGTCCCCGCCTCGCAGAAGCTCACCGTCTTCAAGGTCACCGGCGAAACTAACACCGATGACCTTTCGCCCGCGCCGGACGCCTGGTCGCGCCCCGACATCCCGCTGCACGCGCTGGCGATGCTCAAGAACCCGCGTCCGGGCATCGAGCCGGAAGAGCCCGGCGTGCGCGGCCCGGTCAAGTTCCTCGAGGATCTGCGTGCCAGGGGCAACCTGGTTGCCTACGTCGGTGATGTGGTCGGCACCGGTTCCTCGCGCAAGTCCGCCACCAACTCGGTGCTGTGGTTCACCGGCGAGGACATCCCCTTCGTGCCGAACAAGCGCTTCGGTGGCGTGTGCCTCGGCACCAAGATCGCGCCGATCTTCTTCAACACCATGGAAGACGCTGGCGCGCTGCCGATCGAGATCGACGCTGGCCAGATGGACATGGGCGACGAGATCGAGCTCAAGGTCGACCATGCCACCGGCAAGGTCACCGCGCTCAAGAACGGCGCCGTGATCGCCGAATCGCAACTGAAGACCCTGGTCATCCTCGACGAAGTGCGCGCCGGTGGCCGTATTCCGCTGATCATCGGTCGCGGCCTCACCACCAAGGCGCGCGAAGCCCTCGGCCTGCCGCCGTCGACGCTCTTCCGCCTGCCGCAGGCCCCGGCCGACACCGGCAAGGGCTTCTCGCTGGCGCAGAAGATGGTCGGCCGCGCCTGCGGCATGCCGGAAGGCCAGGGCATCCGCCCGGGCACCTACTGCGAACCGAAGATGACCACCGTCGGCAGCCAGGACACCACCGGCCCGATGACCCGCGACGAACTGAAGGACCTCGCCTGCCTCGGCTTCTCGGCCGACCTGGTGATGCAGTCCTTCTGCCACACCGCCGCCTACCCGAAGCTGGTCGACGTCAAGATGCACCGCGAGCTGCCGAGCTTCATCAGCACCCGCGGCGGCGTGTCGCTGCGCCCGGGCGACGGCGTCATCCACTCCTGGCTCAACCGCCTGCTGCTGCCCGACACCGTCGGCACCGGCGGCGACAGCCACACCCGCTTCCCGATCGGCATCTCGTTCCCGGCCGGATCCGGCCTGGTCGCCTTTGCCGCTGCCACCGGCGTGATGCCTCTCGACATGCCGGAATCGGTGCTGGTGCGCTTCAAGGGCACGATGCAGCCCGGCGTCACCCTGCGTGACCTGGTCAACGCCATCCCGCTGTACGCGATCAAGGCCGGCCTGCTGACCGTCGAGAAGAAGGGCAAGAAGAACATCTTCTCCGGTCGCATCCTCGAGATCGAAGGCCTGCCCGACCTGAAGGTGGAACAAGCCTTCGAACTGACCGACGCCTCGGCCGAGCGCTCCGCCGCGGGCTGCACGGTCCACCTCAACAAGGCGCCGATCGTCGAGTACATGAACTCGAACATCACGCTGATGAAGTGGATGATCGCCAACGGCTACGAAGACAAGCGCACCCTGGGCCGCCGCATCAAGGCCATGGAGCAGTGGATCGCCAACGGCGAGCTGCTGGCGGGCGACGCCGACGCTGAATACGCCGCCGTGATCGAGATCGATCTGGCCGACATCAAGGAGCCGATCGTCGCTTGCCCGAACGACCCGGACGACGTCAAGCTGCTGTCCGAAGTCGCCGGCGACAAGATCGACGAAGTCTTCATCGGCTCGTGCATGACCAACATCGGTCACTTCCGCGCCGCCGGCAAGGTGCTCGACGGCAAGACCGACATCCCGACCCGCCTGTGGATCGCCCCGCCCACCAAGATGGACGCGATGGTCCTCAACGAGGAAGGCTACTACGGCGTGCTCGGCAAGTCCGGCGCCCGCATGGAGATGCCGGGCTGCTCGCTGTGCATGGGCAACCAGGCGCAGATCCGCAAGGGCAGCACCGCGATGTCGACCTCGACGCGCAACTTCCCCAACCGCCTCGGCATCGACACCCGCGTCTATCTGGGCTCGGCCGAGCTGGCCGCGGTGTGCGCGCTGATGGGCAAGATCCCGACCGTGCAGGAGTACATGGCGCAGGTGGAGGTGGTGAACAAGAAGGCCGCCGACATCTACCGCTACATGAACTTCGATCAGATCGAGGAATTCCGCGCGGTTGCGGATACGGTGGAAGTTTGAAGCGGTAAGGAGCTGAAGAGCTGGGACGGTTGAGAAGCCGTCTTAGTCAAGAGACCCTTCGTCAGAGATGGCGGGGGGTCTTTGCACTTTTGGGGTGCGCGGCAAACAATTTGCGAATCCTTATCGGGACTGGTGAGAACTTGAAGAAGTTACTGATTTACGCGCTGATCGCCTTTGCAGGCTGGACCTACTACCAGAAGAGCATGGCACCAACGCAGGTTGAAGCACGGATGGAGCCTCAAGCGTTTCGTGCGCCGGCAACTGCCATCGCGAAGCCAGCAGAGCAGTTTTCTTGTGATGGCCGACAGCACTGCAGCCAGATGGGCTCGAGAGCAGAAGCTGAGTTCTTCCTGAGGAATTGCCCCAATACAAAGATGGATGGTGATCGCGACGGCATACCCTGTGAGAACGACTCTAGGTTTTAGGGCTCGGGCGAGGAACATGCATTTGGCAACACCTGAACCTGCTTTCAAGGGAGGCGCATGGCCTTACCCGACGGTCTCTATGACCAGCTACTCACAGACGCGCTTCGCAATGCTGTCGCCGGGACGACGGGCGAGCACGGCCATAGCCTCAAGCCCCTCTCGGCCGAAGATGCTCCCGAGCGCCTCGCCGACGCGCTCGCCGCCCAACTCTCCCGCATCCTCGACGATCTGCACGGCGATGGCGCCGAGAAGCTCCGGCAGCAGCTAGACCTCGTCAATTTCCTGCTCGTCAGCCTGAAGCAGCGCCTCGGCAAGCGCGCGGGCGACGCCGAGACACTCTCCGCCCCGCCCCAGATTCTGCAGTCCATCCACCAACACTCGCCCAAGCCGACGATCCCCGAGACCGGCCTGGCCTTCCCCTGGCTCTTCACCGCGGGCAAGGGCTCGCCCTCGTTGCTGACCGAACTGCGCCGCGAACTCGCGGCCTGTGATCAGGTGGACATCCTGGTGAGCTTCATCACCCATTCCGGCGTACGCAAGCTGCTCGACATCCTGCAGTCGATCACCGCGGTCGGGCCGGATGGCAAGCCGCGCACGCGCCTGCGGGTGCTGACCACCACCTACACCGGCGCCACCGAGATTCGCGCGCTGGACGAACTCGCCCGGCTGCCCGGCTGCGAGATTCGCGTGTCGCTGGACGGCCGGCGCACGCGGCTGCATGCCAAGGCCTGGCTGTTCCGCCGCCGCACTGGCTTCGGCTCCGCCTACGTGGGTAGCGCCAACCTGTCGGGCGCGGCCTTGATGGGCGGGCTGGAATGGACGGTGAAGTTCACCGAGCGCGGCCAGATCGATCTGTTCGAGCGTGCCAGCGCGCACTTCGAGACGCTCTGGGAGGACAGCGAGTTCCAGGCCTATGATCCCGCCAACCCCGCGCATCGCAAGGCGCTGGGCGAGGCGCTCAGGCGCGAGTCCGGCGACGAGCTGATCGTGCGCCCGACCTACTTCGACCTCGAGCCCAAGGCCTATCAGCAGGAGATGCTCGACCAACTGCAGATCGAGCGCGATCACGGTCGCTGGCGCAATCTGGTGGTGGCCGCGACCGGCACCGGCAAGACGGTGGTGGCGGCCTTCGACTACAAGTGGCTCTGCCAGCAGGCAGGTGGGCGGCCGCGGCTGCTGTTCGTGGCGCACCGCGAGGAGATCCTGAAGCAGGCGCTGCGCACCTATCGCGAGGTGCTGCGCGACCACGCCTTTGGCGAGGTACTGGTCGGCGGCGTGCAGTCCGAGGGCTTCGAGCATCTGTTCGCCACCATCGACAGCGTGTCCGCGCGCGAGCTGGTGTCGCGCTGCGGGGCGGATTACTGGCACACCGTGGTGGTCGACGAGTGCCATCGCCTGGCGGCGGATCGCTTCGATGCATTCGTGAGCGCCGTGCGCCCGCGCGTGCTGCTCGGCCTGACGGCGACGCCGGAGCGCAGCGATGGCAAGCCGATCCTGGGCTACTTCGACAACCGGCCCGATGGCTCGCCGGCGGTCGAGCTGCGGCTCTGGCATGCGCTCGACCAGCAGTTGCTGTGCCCCTTCGAGTATTACGCGTGCGACGACGAGACGGATTTTTCTGCCGTGCCCTGGCAGCAGGCGGGGGAGGTGGCGGCGATAGACAAGTTGGTCACCGGCAACGATGTGCGCGCTCGGCTGGTGCTCGACGAGTGGCGGCGGCTGACGGGCGATCCGGCGCGCGGGCGGGCGCTGGTGTTCTGCGTCTCGGTAGCGCACGCGCAGGACATGACGGCGCGGCTGAACCGGGCCGGCATCAAGGCGCTGTGCGTGGTGGGTGACACGCCCACGGACGAACGCCGGCGTGCGCCCGAGCTTCTGGCCCGCGGCGAGGTCGCCGCGCTGGTGACCTGCGACCTGTTCAACGAGGGTGTCGACCTCCCGCTCGTCGATACGCTGCTCCTGCTGCGCCCGACGCAGAGCCCGGTGCTGTTCCAGCAGCAGATCGGCCGCGGACTGCGTCTGGCAAAGGGCAAGGAAAGTTGCCTGATCCTCGATTTCGTCGGCCGGCACCGCGAGGAGTTTCGCTTCGACCGGCTGCTGTCGACGCTCACCGGGCTGTCGCGCGCGCAGTTGATCGAGGCGGTGGATAAGGGCTTCGGCATGCTGCCGCCCGGTTGCCACATTCACCTGCAGCGCCAGACCCGCGAGCAGGTGCTGCGCAGCCTGCGCAAGCTGGTGCAGCAGAACTGGCGGCGGCTGAGGACGGAGCTTCAGGCCTACGCTGCACTGCGCGGACGCACCGACATCCGGCTCGCGAGCTTCCTCGCCGAGCAGGCGATCGAGCTCGACGACCTCTATCGCAGCAGCGGGCGCTCGGGTTGGACCAACCTCAAGCGCGACGCGGGCTTGCTGAGCACGCCGGCGGGCAGCGAGGACGACTACTTCGGGCGCCGTTTCGGCGATCTGCTGCACATTGACGACCCTGCGCGGACCGATCTGCTGTGCTCGCTGCGCGAGCCGGACGCGGCATACCAGGTGCGGGACGAGCGCGATCGGCGCCTGCTGCAGATGCTCGCCTATCAGATCGATGCGCAGCAGCATCAGAAGGGGAGCGGCGAGGATTTCCTGCAGCGGCTGCAGCATCACCCCGAGCATGCGGCGGAGCTTGCCGAGCTGGGCGGTGTCTTGCAGGCACGCAGCAGCTTGCGGGCGCAGGCGGTGCCGGGACTGGAGGATGTGCCGCTCAGCCTGCACGCGGCGTACGGCATCCGCGAGATCCTGACCGCGCTGGGCTGGCTGAGCCCGAGCCGGCGCACGCCCTTCCAGGCCGGCGTTCTCGCGCTGCACGAGCGCAAGGTCGAGCTGCTGTTCGTGACGTTGGACAAGCGCGAGGGCTATCACGAGCGCATCGCCTATCGGGATTACGCGATCAGCCCGGAGCTGTTCCACTGGCAGTCGCAGAACGCGGCGGGGCCGCAGACGCCCGCGGGGCGTCGGTATCTGGAGAGCCCTGGCAATGGCTGGGGCTTTCAGCTCTTTGTTCGCGCAGCCAAGGGAACGCCTTATCGCGCCTGCGGCCCGGTGACGCTGGTGCGCTCCGAAGGCGCGAAGCCGATGAGTATCCAATGGCGGCTGAGCGTGCCCTTGCCGAGTCGCTTTTTCAGGGAATTCAGCATCTTGCGGGGTGAATAGGGGCTGTGCCGGCCAGGCGGCTTGCCCCGCCGAGGTCTAAACTGAAATTGAGAGAACCCGCCACCGGAGCCGCCCATGAACACAAGCCTACCCGTCACTTCCGCCCTTGCCAGCGGCGCTTTCCAGCCCGCCGACGCCGCCCGCCAGAACGCCGCCGCGGCTTCGCGCGTGCAGCGTCAGGAGCAGGTCTCCGAGGCCGCGCTGCGCAAGGATCTGAACGTCGGCATCCTGCAGTCCTCGATGGCGGTGTCGATCCGCGCGGGCGACGAGTCGCAGGCCTTGCTGTTCCGCACCGCGATCGAGGGCATCAACGAAGCGCTCGCGCCGACCTTGGGCCCGGATGCCATCCAGAACGCGATGGGTCAGGACAACTCCGCCGAGGCGACGGCGGGGCGCATCGTGTCGATGTCGACCGCGTTCTTCGACGCCTACGCCGCGCGCCGTCCCGACGACGATCCCGAGACGGTGCTGCGCGAGTTCATGGACGTGATCCGCGGTGGTTTCGAGAAGGGTTTCGGCGAGGCGCGCGACATCCTGAGCGGGCTCGGCGTCTTCACCGGTGCGGTCGAGGCCGACGTGACGAAGACGCGCGAGCTGGTGCTGCAGGGTTACGACCGCTTCATGCTGGAACGGCTGCCGAGTTCTGATCAACAGGCGTGAAGGCTGGGAGCCGCAAGGCTTGGCGGGCTCCCCCGTAGCGGGTCAAGTCACGATGCTTTCCCTTACGTTGCAGCAAGGTAAATCTCGACCGTGGCAGTCGTCCAGGTTGGTATTCCGGTGCCAAAGAAATCCTGATCTTCGGTCCAGATCGGGCAGTTCATCAACAGCGCCGCTGCCAAGCCCGGCCAGTCGCGCTCATCCCGGTGTCCGATACGTGCGCGGGCTTGGGTCTCGACCAACTGCAGTTCGTCCATGCCGATCAGTTGGATGGCACGCATCAGGGTGTCGAGCGACGCGCGCCAGGCGTCCTCGGGAATGCCGCGCTTGGGAGCAAGTTGTTCGATGTAGCGGCAGGCTTCGTCGAAATTGAACTCAGCGACGTAGAACGCGACGTGGTCGCTGGCGTTGGCGATCAGCTCCCGCACCCGCTGCCCGAAGACCGCGCGGATCAGGATGTTGGCGTCGATGACGAGCCGCTTATGCTGCATTCTGGTTCTTGCGCCAGGCCTTGAAATCGAGGGACAACTCGTCTTCGGTGATCCCGAGCCGGATCATCTCCTCCTGCATTCGCCGTCCCGCTTCGATGAGCGCGGCCCGCTCCGATTGATTGGGGTGCTTGGGTACAGGAATGTAGAAGCCGATTGTCTGGCCGTGGCGAGTGACCTCGATCGGGGTGGACGACTCCAGGTATTCGGCGAGCTTGGCGCGCAGCTCACGCATGCCGATGCGCAGGCTCATTGCTTTCTCCGTGTTGATGAATTGCGTACGCAATTTATAGCACAATTGATCCGGGATTGCGCCCGGCCTCGCCACGCGCTGGAAGCCGGGTCAGGCGAATTTCCGGCCCTCTTAGGCGCCTGCATCAAGCCCTGCAGTCACAGTCCTCGGGAGCCCCCACGCCTGTGCAATCAGCGCAAACGACTTCAACCGCGCCGCGTGATCGAAGATCTGCGCGGTGAGGACGAGTTCGTCGGCGCCGGTCTGCGCGATCAGGCCCTCGAGCTGCCGGCGCGCCTCGTCCGGCGAACCGACCGCCGAGCACGCCAGCGATTCGTCGGCAAATGCCAGTTCGGCGGGTGACCAGTCGGCTTCGACGAAGGCTTCGGGCGGCTGCAACTGGCCGCGCACGCCGCGCGCCATGGCGGCGAAGCGCAGGCGCAGCGAGCGTAGCAGGTGCTGCGCTTCGGCGT
>JAGOEI010000134.1 GCA_017997795.1 Thauera sp.
TGGCTGCCTGGCGAGGTTTCTGCAGGCGAGCGGGCGGTGGTGATCCTGCTGATCGTCGACGGCCTGGGCGACCGTTTCCTCGACACGGTGGGGCAGGGCTCGGCCCTGCATGGCGCGCGGCGGCAGACGCTGACCTCGGTTTGCCCGAGCACGACCGCAAGCGCGGTCACCACGCTGATGACGGGCGTGCCACCTGCGGTGCATGGGCTCAACGGCTGGTTCATCCACGACCACCGCTTCGGCGGCGTCATTGCGCCTCTGCCCCTGATGCAGCGCTGCGGTCCGACGCTCGAGGCCTTCCGCCTGCTGCCGCGGCTGTGTCCGACGCCGCCGATGTTTCACCATGCCTGCCGGCCGGTGAACCTCGTCTCGCCCGCCGACATCGCGTTCTCGCGTTTCTCCCGGCATCACGCGCGCGGCGCCCACATCGAGCCTTACAAGGGGCTGGAAGATTTCGGCGCCGCGATCGTCGCCATGGCTGATGCCCTGGCGGGCAGCGGCGGGCTGATCCACGCGTATTACCCGACTTTCGACGCGCTCAGCCACACCTACGGTTGCCGCTCGGCCGAGGCGGGCGTCTGCTTTGCGCGTGTGGACAAGCTTTTCGTCCGCCTGCAGCGCGCGCTGGCCGGGCGCGACGTGCGCATCTTGGTCACGGCGGATCACGGCTTCACCGATGCGGCGCCCTCACGCTGCGTCGATATTGCGCCCGAGAGCGAGGTCGCCCGGATGCTGGCGGCGCCGCTGTTTGGCGAACGCCGCCTGGCGTTCTGCAAGCTGCGGCAAGGGGCAGAGGCGGATTTCGAGGCCTGGGCGGCGGTGGAGCTCGCGGGCAAGGCCGTTGCGGTCACCGGCGAGGCCTTCCTGGCTTCGGGCCTGCTCGGCCCCGGCGTGCCGCATCCCCGGCTGCGCGAACGGGTTGGCAGCTACGCGCTGCTCATGGAGCCGGGCTGGACCATCGTCGATCACGTCGCGGGCGAGACCGCGCACGAGATGATCGGCGTGCATGGCGGGCTCAGCGCCGACGAGATGCTGGTGCCGCTTATCCTGGCGCGTACCTGAATGGGGCGCCGTTCTCAGTGCAGATCGTCGTCCTGCGGCGGCACCGGCAGGACCACGATGCCCTCTTCGAGCAGCTCCTCGACTTCGTCACGCGACGCTGCGCCGCGAATGTCGCGCGCTTCGGCTTCGCCGTAGTGGATGCGACGCGCCTCTTCGGGCAGACGTTCGCCCACGTCTTCGGCGGATTTCGCCATGCGGCGCAAGGTGCCCAGAAGCTCGGCCACGGCAGCGGGCGAGGGCAGACCGGATACAGGTGTTGCGGGTGCCCGCGTGGGCAGGGCCGGCGCCGAGGAGGCCTGGGCGCCTGACGAGGCCGGTGTCTGGGCGCTGCGCGTCTGCACGTAAGGCGCGCTCGGCAGGCGCCGCACCTCGGCGGTGTTGCACACCGGGCAGCTCACCAGGCCTCGCGCGCGCTGTGCCTCGAAAGCCGCGCTGGAGGCGAACCAGCCCTCGAAGCGGTGCTCGTTGGCGCAGGAGAGATCGAGGACGATCATGTCGGGTCACCGTGCAAGCGCAATGGCATGCAGATGCCACGCATCACGTTGACAGCGCCGACTGCAGCCTGGTGCCCGGAGCGGGGATCGAACCCGCACGGCTTGCGCCGAGGGATTTTAAGTCCCTTGTGTCTACCAGTTTCACCATCCGGGCACATGTACTTCAGCGGTTCTGCTCCGGCAGCACGATGTTGACCTCGAGCACGTCCATGTTGTCCTGCTTGTCGAGGTGAACCTTGATGTCGTCCGGGTTCACCGAGACGTACTTCGAGATGACTTCGATCAGCTCGCGCTGCAGCGCGGGCAGGAAATCGGCCGTCGGGCTGCCGCCGGAGCGCTCGTGGGCGATCAGCAGCGACAGGCGGTTCTTGGCGATTTCCGCGGTCTTCTTCTTTTCGCCGAACAGCTTGGACAGGAAGGACATGTCACTTGCCTCCGAACAGGCGCTTGATCAGGCCGGGCTTCTCGTAATTGACGAAGCGCAGCGGGCGGTCCTCGCCGAGGAAGCGGCTGACGACGTCGGCGTAGGCCTCGGCAACGTCGGTGCCCTTGAGGTGGATGGCGGGCGTGCCCTGGTTCGAGGCGTGGAGCACGGATTCGGACTCGGGGATGACGCCGATCAGCGGCACGCGCAGCAGCTCCTGCACGTCCTTGTACGACAGCATCTCGCCGTCGTCGACGCGCTTGGGCGAGTAGCGCGTGATCAGCAGGTGCTCCTTGACCGGCTCGCCGCCTTCGCGGGCACGCTTGGACTTGCTCTGCAGGATGCCGAGGATGCGGTCGGAGTCGCGCACCGACGAGACCTCGGGGTTGGTGGTGACGATGGCCTCGTCGGCGAAGGTCAGCGCCATCACCGCGCCGCGCTCGATGCCGGCGGGGGAGTCGCACACCACGTAGTCGAAAGCCATGTGCTCGAGCTCGGCGAGCACCTTCCCGACGCCTTCCTCGGTCAGCGCGTCCTTGTCGCGCGTCTGCGAGGCGGGCAGCACGAAGAGGTTCTCGCAGTGCTTGTCCTTGATCAGCGCCTGGTTCAGGCGCGCTTCGCCATTGACCACGTTGACCAGGTCGTACACCACGCGGCGCTCGCAGCCCATGATCAGGTCGAGGTTGCGCAGGCCGACGTCGAAGTCGATGACCGCGGTCTTGAAGCCGCGCAGGGCCAGGCCCGAGGCGAACGCTGCACTGGTGGTGGTCTTGCCGACGCCGCCCTTGCCGGAGGTTACAACGATGACTCTCACGATTTCCCCTTGTTGATGCTGTGCAACTGGCTCAGTCGAGCTTCAGCGCGTCGATGTTGAGTGTGTGGTCGGTTCCGTCGAGACGGACCAGGGTCGGCTTGCCGGCAAAGGCTTCCGGGATGCCGCGTTCGAAGGTGCGATAGACGCCGGCGATGGAGACGAGCTCGGGGCCGAAGTTGCTGGCCAGGATGCGGGCGGCGTGGTTGCCCTGGGCGCCCGCGATGGCGCGGCCGCGAAGCGGGCCGTAGCAGTGGATGCTGCCGTCGGCGATGACCTCGGCGCCCGGGCTGACGCCGGCGAGCAGGACGAGGTCGGTGCCGCGTGCATAGACCTGCTGGCCCGAGCGCAGCGGACGGTCGACGAACATGGTCGGCGTGGCGGACCCGGCGGCCGTCGGCGCAGCGCTCGGGGCGGTGCTCGCGGGCGCAGCAGGTGCCGGTGCAGGCGCCGGCGCGGGTGTGGGTGCCGGGGCGGCGGGCTTGCGCGGCGTTTCGGCGGGCGGCTGGGCGGCGAGCTGAGACGGATCGATCAATGCGAGCCCGGCGCGGCGGGCCGACTCGTGATGTATTTCGGGCAGGTGGATGACGCCGATCGGCTGCAGGCGATAGCGCCGCAGCAGCGACTGCAGCCCCGCCCAGTCGATGCGCTCCGGGGCTTGCGCGACCGCGCCGAAATCGAGGATTACCGCCTCGCCGTTGAAGAAGTCCGGCATGCCGCCGAGCATCTTGTGCATCGCGTCGGCCAGCGTGCTGGGCTCTGCCGCCTGGATCACGGCCAGGGTTGCACCAAGCGTCGTATTGCGGAACTCGATCGGGCGGGCGGACGCGGTGGCGGACATGGGCTGAAGGTTCTTCAAAATCAAGCGAGTGTACTGATGCCCATGCGATCGGGCAAGGGCGTGACCATCGCATGACAGCGCTCGGGCTTCAAGCCGCGTTGCGCACTCAAACCCCGTCCGGCGGGCGGATGAAGATGGCGGGGGCGGCCGAGGCGCGGGTGGAGAGGCTCAGTGCAGCGTGGGCGGGCGAAAGAGGGCGTCCACATCGGCGGCGTCGAAGCGGTAGGTGTGATTGGAGAGGTCGTCATGCACCACGATCTCGCCATGCTCGGCCAGGATCGTCCGCACCTCGTCCTCGCCGAGCGCGCGCAGCATGCCGGCGACCTTTTCCGGGTCGGCGGGCCAGTCGTGCGTGATCGGCCGCGGATCGAACAGGCGCACATTCTCTTCCGCGAACAGGCGGCGCAGGATCTCGGCTGCATCGAGGCCGAGCAGCTCATCGTCGCGCACGGTGTGGGCGAGCTGCTGCACGCGCGACCAGCCGTCGAGGTCCCTGGTGTCGGCGCCCGGCAGCTTCTGCACGAAGAGTGCGACCGCGGCCCCGGCGTTGCAGGCCAGCCACAGGCCAGCGGGCTGCTGCTCGGACTGTGCCAGGTAGTGCTCGAAGACTTCGCCGATGCTGTCGCCTTCGAGCGGCACCAGGCTCTGGTAGGGCTGGTCCAGCCCCTCGATGTCGAGCGAGAGCTGCAGGCGGCCATCGCCGACGAGCTCGGTGAGCGTGCCGCTGGCCGGCGCCGAGTCCGACTTGGCGTAGCCGCGCAGGTTGAGCGTCTCGGCGCAGTCGATCACCAGCAGGCTCACCGGGCCGTGGCCACTGATCTGGAAGGTGAGCCGGCCGGGCTGCTTGAGGTTGCCGGCGATCACCGCCGACACTGCGCTCATCTCGCCGAGCAGGCGCGCCACCGCCGGCGGGTAGCTGCGTCCGGCCTGCATGGCTTGCCAGACGTCGGTCAGGCGAACGATGGCGCCGCGGATGTCGAGGTCCTCCAGCAGGAAGCGCTGGACGTAGCTGGTGGGGAGGGTGTCGCTCATACGTGCTTGTTCCTGGAGGGCGTGTGCGGCGGCCGGGCTGTGGGTCAGCGCGCGGCCAGGCGTTCGAAGGCGGCGGGGTCGAGGCCGACGACCAGCTCGCCACCGGCAAATTCCACCACCGGGCGACGGATCAGGCTGGGCTGCGCCTGCATCAGGGCGATCGCCGCGGCGGTGTCGGCGACGGCCTGCTGCTCGGGGGTGAGCTTGCGCCAGGTGGTGCCGCGTTTGTTCACCAGCGCCTCCCAGCCGAGCTGCGCGCACCAGCACGCCAGCGTGGCGGCGTCGATGCCGGATTTCTTGTAGTCATGAAAGTGGTAGGCGACACCTGCGCCGTCGAACCAGGCGAAGGTTTTCTTCATGGTGTCGCAGTTCTTGATGCCGTGGATCTTCGGGTTCATGGGGGTGTGCACTCACTTGCCGCCACGGGCGCGGGCGAAGGCATCGGCCAGCGCGTTGCCGGCGGCGGGAGCGGCAGTTCTGCCGGCGGGCTTATGGCCGGCGCGCGCGTTGTCGGCCGGGCGGCGGTCGCGGTTGCCGTCGCGGGCGGGCGGGGTGGGGCGGGCTTCATTGCGCGCACCGCCTTCGCGCTTGGGCGGCTCGTCAGCCAGGCGCATGGTTAGCGCGATGCGATGGCGCGGGATGTCCACCTCCAGCACCTTCACCTTCACCACCTGGCCAGCCTTGACCACGCTGTGTGGGTCCTTGACGAAGGTGTTGGACAGCGCCGAGATATGCACCAGGCCGTCCTGATGCACGCCGACGTCGACGAAAGCGCCAAAGTTGGTGACGTTGGTGACCACCCCTTCGAGCAGCATGCCGGGCTGCAGGTCCTTCAGCGTTTCCACGCCTTCGCGGAAGCTGGCGGTGCGGAACTCGGGGCGCGGGTCGCGACCGGGCTTCTCCAGTTCGGCGAGGATGTCCTGCACCGTCGGCAGGCCGAAGCGCTCGTCGGTGAACTCGGTTGGCTTGAGGCTCTTGAGGAAGCTGCCGTTGCCCATCAGCTCGCGCACGCCCTTCTGCACCTTGGCGAGGATGCGCTCGACCACCGGGTAGGCTTCCGGGTGCACCGAGGAGGCGTCGAGCGGGTTGTCACCGCTCGGGATGCGCAGGAAGCCGGCGGCCTGCTCGAAGGTCTTGGGGCCGAGGCGGGGGACGTCCTTCAGCGCGTTGCGGCTGCGGAAGGGGCCCTGGGTGTTGCGGTATTCGACGATGTTGCCGGCGAGCGTGGCGTTGAGGCCCGAGATGCGCGCCAGCAGCGGCGCGGAAGCCGTGTTCACATCCACGCCGACCGCGTTCACGCAGTCTTCCACCACCGCGTCCAGGCTCTTCGCCAGCCGGCCCTGGTTGACGTCGTGCTGGTACTGGCCGACGCCGATCGACTTGGGGTCGATCTTGACCAGCTCGGCGAGCGG
>JAGOEI010000135.1 GCA_017997795.1 Thauera sp.
GCCATGAGGCATTCCGTGGGGGATGTGCAGACAGGTTGGCACGAGCGCGCGTTCGAGGCGCAAGTTTAACAAGCGATCGGCTATGCTCCCGCGCTTGCTCGCGCCGCATCCCCTGCGTCGTGCCCCGCGCTTTGTGCCCCGGATACGGAAATCATGGAAACACTGAAGGTCTTCATCACCCTGCTGGCGCTGATCAACCCGTTCGGCGCGATCCCGATGTTTCTCAGCCTCACCGCCGGGCAGTCGGCGACCGAGCGGCGCGGCACGATCAACACTGCGGCGGTCGCCACCGCGATCGTGGTCGGCGCGGCCGCCCTGTTCGGCCAGACCCTGCTCGGGATCTTCGGCATCTCGATCGCCTCGCTGCAGGTCGGCGGCGGCATCCTGCTGTTCATCCTCGCGCTCAACATGTTCAACGCCGAGCCCGGGCGCATCCGCTCGACGCCGGAAGAGGAGCACGAAGCCACCGAGCGCTCGAACGTCGCCGTCGTGCCGCTGACGATTCCGCTGCTCACCGGCCCGGGCACGGTGAGCACGGTGATCATCCACTCCGAGCAGGTGCAGCACTGGTGGGACATGGTGGCGCTGCTGGTAATCGGGGCGGTGATGGGCGGCGTGGTGTGGGTGTGTTTCCGCATGGCGGGGCGCATCAGCCGTTATGCCGGCCAGACCGGCCTGAACATCATGACGCGCCTGATGGGCCTGGTGCTCGCGGCGCTTGCGGTCGAATTCGTCGCCCATGGCGTGCGCACGCTGGCGACCGGAGTCGGTTGACGACTGTGCGGATTTTCGCGGTCTGGTCTCCGATTGACTGGACGTATTGCCCATTTCGGGTGCATGGTCTCGCGCGATCCGATCCATTGCCCCACATTCAACCGTGCTACATCCTCGCTTCCTCACCCCGCTCGTCTGCTCCGCGACCGCTGCCAGCCTGATGCTCGGCATCGGCATCGGCACGGCGCAGGCGTCCGATCTCTTCTTCAGCGACATCCCGGTCGTGCTGACGGCTTCGCGCATGGCGCAGTCGCCGCTCGACGCGCCGGTGGCGGTCACCGTGATCGACCGCGAGATGATCCGCGCCTCCGGCTTCACCGAGATCCACGACCTGCTGCGGCTGGTGCCGGGTTTCCTGGTCGCCGACTGGCCCGAGGGCTCGCCGGTGGTTGCGCGGCACGGGCTTGGGGATGCATACGATCGGCGGATCAAGGTGATGGTCGACGGCCGAACGGTCAATCGCCCGCTGTGGGGCGACACGGCCTGGCTCGATCTGCCGGTGCGGGTCGACGACATCGAGCGCGTCGAGGTCGTGCGTGGTGCCAACGGCGCTGCCTACGGTGTCAATGCCTTTGACGGTGTGATCAACATCATCACCCGCTCGCCCGCCACCGAGGACGGTGCGACGGTGATCACGCGCGTCGGCCGCAAGGGTTTCCAGGATCACGGCTTCCGGGTGAACGGCAATACCGAAGGCGCACTCGACTGGCGCTTGACAGGCTCGCACCGGCGCGCGCAGAACTTTCGTGCGCGCGACGACGACAAGACCGGCGAGCCGATCTCGCAGGAGGATGTCCGCAACACGCTGCTCAACCTCAGCGCCACCGCCCAGGTGAGCGCGAGCGACGAGCTCGACATGCACCTCGCCATCAACGAGGGCGTCGCCGAGCGTGGCAACCTCGAAGACTGGCAGGAGCCGCCGCGCGACGAGGACACCCGCTCGCGTTATCTGCATATGGCCTGGCGCCACAACCTTGGGGCAGACGCCGAGCTCAGCGTGAACCTCAGCCATCAGGACGAACGCTTTCGCGCGGGCTGGCTGACCGTCGGCGCGCTGGCGGTCCCGATCGACATGAATACCGACAGTCGCCGCGACGAACTCGAGCTGCAGTACACCACCCGTCCGGCCGCGGACTGGCGCTTGCTGCTGGGCGCCGGTGTGCGCCGCGAGGCGGTGAAGTCGCTGCGTTACTTCAACACCGACAGCACCCTCTCCGGCACCAGCAGCCAGCTCTTCGGCACCTTGACCTGGAATCCGCTGGCAGCGCTCAAAGTCGATGTCGGCGGCACCCTCGAGGATCATTACTACAGCGGCTCGACCTTCTCGCCGCGGCTGGCGATGAACTACGCACTGACGCCCGAGTCGGCCGTGCGCGCGTCGGCGGGGGTGTCGTACCGGGCGCCATCCTTCCTCGAGTCGAGCGCCTACGAGACGATCCGCATCGACGACACGGTGCGCTAGGTCGGCTTACGGCAGACCACGCCGGTCGAGTCCGAGCGCGTGCGGCATTTCGAGCTGGGCTACATGGCGCAATTCCGCGAGCTGGGCCTGAGCCTCGACGTGCGCGCCTTTCACGAGCGCTATCTTCGCTACCTCGACAGTCGAAGCTGCATCATTGGCGAGCCGGGGTGCCCACCGCCCGATGCCTATGATCCGTTCCCGCATGCGCCGAACCGGCCGCCGAAGCAGTTCCGCTTCGTCAACTCCGCTGCGCTCACCCGCCACGGCGCCGAGTTCAGCGTCGATTGGCGCCGTCCGGGCTGGGGGCGGGTCGTGGTGTCGCAGGCCTTCATCGACATCGATGCCGACAATGGGGCGTCCGACGGCGACTTCGAACTCAGCGCGCCGACCACGATCACCTCGATGCTGCTGGTCAAGGACCTGCCGCAGCGCTGGCGGGCCAGCATGGGCTATTACCGCCACAGCGAGATGTACTGGCTGAACCAGGGCGACCGCGTGCCGGTGACCAACCGCTTCGACCTGCGCCTCGCGCGCAGCTTCGGACCGCCGAGCGCCGACAACGAGGTCGCGATCGTGGCGCAGAGCGTCAACGGCCGCTACCCCGAGTTCTACGCGCGCAAGTTCCGTCACGAACCGCAGCTCTTCGCCACGCTGCGCCTGTCCTGGTGATGGGGGCGATGCAGCACGTGCGGTGGGGTGGCAAGGGCGCGCTTGTGCGCCTGCTCGCGCTCGGGCTCGCGCTGCTGTGTGCGCCGGCGTTCGCGCTGGACGTGGCGGTGGTGGTGTCGCAGCGCGACGGCGTGCACAAGGCCTTCGCCGATGCCTTCATGCGCGCGGCGGCGGGTCTGGGCCACCGTGTGTTCGACATCGGCAGTCCGGCCGAGGGGCTCGACGACGTCGCGCTTGCCCGCGCCGACCTGGTGGTTGCCAGCGGCGAAGCCGCCGCCGAGCTGGCGCTCGCGCGCCACGCACGACCGACGCTGGTGACCATGATCGCGCGCAGCCGCTTCGAGGCGCTGCGCAAGGCGCATCCGCAGGCGGCGCTCACGGCCTTGCTGCTCGATCAGCCGGTGGAGCGCCAGTTGCGCCTGCTGCGCGCCGTGGTGCCCGAGCGTATGCGCGTGGGCTTGCTGCTCGGTGCCAACATCGACGCCGAAGCCGCACTGCACACTGCGGCCGCGGGTTTCGGGCTCACGCTCGCCACCCACCAGGTGCGCCAGGACAAGGAGCTGATCGCCGGCCTCGAGGAGGTGCTGAGCGCGAGCGAGGTGCTGCTGGCGCTGCCCGACCCCATGCTGTCCAGTCCGACTGCCGCGCGCTCGATCCTGCTCACCAGCTACCGCTGGCAGAAGCCGATCGTCGCCTTCTCGCGCGCCTATGTGACTGCCGGCGCGCTTGCAGCGGTGTTCATCACCCCCGAGCAGGTCGCCGGCGACCTCATCGACTGGCTGCGCACCCAGGACGCGACGCGGGTCACGCTGCCTCCGCCGCAAGACCCGGTGTCGTTCGAGATCGCGGTGAACCGCCAGGTGGCGCGCGCGCTCGGCATCAACGTGCCCGACGACGGCGAGCTGCTGCGCCTGACCGCAGGAGGCGGACGGCCATGAGCATCGACCGCATCTCCCTGCGCGTGCGCCTGCTCCTCACCGCGCTGCTGCCGGTGCTGCTGCTGGCGGTGGCGATGACGGGCGTGTCGCTGTTTCGCGGCGCGCGCCTCGCGGACAGCGAGATCACCGAGCGCGGTCTGGCCATCGTCAGCTTCCTCGCTCCCGCCGCCGAGTACGGCGTGATCTCGGGCAGCCGCGGCAGCCTCGATGGCCTGATGCTGGCACTGAGGGCACAGAAGGACGTCGTCGCCGCGATGCTGTACGACCGCCGCGGTGACGAGCTCGCCCGCCTCGGCGAGCCCGTGCTCTACGACGCTGCGGGCGCAAGACGGGCCATCAACGCGGTGCGACTGCAGCGCCAGGGCGCACGCGTGGGGTTTGCCGCGCCGGTGTTCTCGATGCCGGTCGAGGTCGACGAGCTTGCCGGTGGCGAGGTGGCGCTCGCGCCGCTGCCGATCGGCTGGGTGTATGTGGAGCTCGACACCCAGGCCTACGATGCGCGCTGGCGCACCACGGTGCTGACCACGATCGGGCTGGCTGCCGGGGCGATGCTGCTCGCGATGCTGCTCGCCATCCGCCTGGCCAACGTGGTCGGTGCGCCGGTGGCCCGGCTGGTGGAGGCCGTGCGGCGCATGGCGCGCGGCGAGCTCGACGTGCAGGTCACTGGCCGCGCCGGCAGCGAGGAGCTGCGCGCGCTGGAGGATGGCTTCAACTCGATGGCGCGTGCGATCACCAACGCGCACAAGACGCTGCAGGCGCGCATCGAGCAGGCGACCGCACGCCTCGCCCACCAGGCCCTGCACGACCCGCTCACCGCCTTGCCCAACCGCCGCGCATTCGAGCAGGCGCTGGAAGAGCTGCTCGCCGCTTCGCGCCGGGCCGGCGATCACGGCGCCTTGTGCTTCCTGGACCTCGACCACTTCAAGCCGGTGAACGACACCGGCGGGCACGCCGCCGGCGACGCCCTGCTGCGTGTGGTCGCCGACCTGATCCGCGCGCGTCTGCGCCTTGAGGACACCGTGTGCCGGATCGGTGGCGACGAGTTCGCGCTCATCCTGCGCGGCTGTACCCCGGACGCCGCCGCTCGCATCGCCGACGACCTGTGCGCGGCGGTGCGCGATCTGCGCTTCGAATGGGAGGGCCGCGAATATCGCATCGGCGCCAGCATCGGCTTTGCGATGATCGACGGCGCGCTCGTCAGCGTCGCCGAGATCGTGCGCGCTGCCGACCACGCGTGCTACGCGGCCAAGCGCGAGGGACGGGGGCGGGCGATTGCGTACCGGCCGGAGGACACGGGCGCGCCGCCGGCGGGGGACTAACCGGCCCGCCCACTAGCTGGTCTGCCCATCAGCCGGCCCACCCGCTCCTGCGCAGGTCGTGACCGGTCCGGTGTTCATGCGCGTCCCCTGGCATGCACCCAGGGCGATCGCACGAACGGGCGGACTGGCTCGCGCAGCGTTCGTGGGAGCAACTGTCTGTGGGAGCGGGCTTGCCCGCGAATAGTGCGTGCGAGATCGCTGCATTCGCGGGCAAGCCCGCTCCCACGGTGCCTTCGTGCGATTGCCCTGGGCATGCACCGCGCGCGCGAGGTGCGCGTGTTCCGCTCCGTATAATGGCGGCTCGATCACCGCCGCGCGGCCCCGCCCGCGCCTGTCATGTTCCATCTCAGCTTCTCCAACCGCTTCGAGATCCTCCTCGATACCCTGCTCGCGCGCCTCGGCGCCGAACAGCCGGGGCCGTTCGGCCAGCGCCAGGTGGTGGTGCCGAGCAGCGCGCTGCGGCGCGTGGTGGAGCTGGCGGTGGCCGACCGCGAAGGCGTCAGCGCCAACCTGCGCTTCGACTACCTCGCGCAGTGGCTGTGGCAGCAGATCGGGCGCGTGGTGCCGGTGGAGGCGCGCTCGCCGTTCTCGCCCGCGCTGCTGGCGTGGCGCATCCATGGCCTGCTCGATCGCGGGCATGAACATGGCGCGTGGGTGACGGCGCATCCGCGGCTCGCGCGTTACCTGGAGGGTTCCGATGCGCGCATGCGCTTCGAGCTCGCCGGGCGCATCGCGCGCGTGTTCGATCACTACCTCACCTACCGGCCTCAATGGCTCGAGGTGTGGGCGAGCGGGCGCGGCTCGGCGCTGGGGCCCGGGGCGAGTGCCGTCGCGCTCGCCGACGAAGCCTGGCAGGCCGCGCTGTGGCGCCACATCCGCGACGGCATGGGGCTGCGCCAGGAACATCC
>JAGOEI010000029.1:0-9022 GCA_017997795.1 Thauera sp.
GAAACCGCCGAAGATTCATGACCATGGCCCTGCGCACCGCCCTGCTGCTCGTCGTCCTCGCTGCCCTCGTCGCCTCAGGCGTCGCGCCTTACGACCGCGGGGTGTGGTGGGCCGAGGTGATGCCGGTGCTGATCGCAGTACCGATTCTTCTCGCAACCGCTCGCCGCTTTCCGCTCACCCCGCTCGCCTGCGGCCTGATCGCCTTCTTCGCGCTGATCCTGATCCTCGGTGGCGCCTACACCTATGCGCGCGTGCCGATCGGCTTCGTGGTGCAGGACTGGTTCGACCTCGCACGCAACCCTTACGACCGCTTCGGCCATTTCTTCCAGGGCGTGACGCCGGCCATCCTCGGCCGGGAACTGCTGCTGCGGACCTCGCCGCTGCGTCCGGGAAAGTGGCTGTTCTGTCTCGTCACGCTGAGTTGCCTGGGCATCAGCGCACTCTACGAGCTGGTCGAATGGGCGTCGGCCGAGCTCTGGGCCGGTGGCGCGGTGGAATTCCTCGGCACCCAGGGCGACCCCTGGGACGCGCAGGCCGACATGCTGATGGCGGTAACGGGCGCGATGCTGGCGCAATGGCTGCTCGCCGGCGTGCACGACCGCCAGCTCGCACGTGTGGAGCGCACCGGGGTCGAAAAATAGGTCGGAAAACGCGGTGCAAGGCCGCGGACACGAGACGCGCGGGAGCCCGCCCCCTCGATGTCACCACCACGCCTCACCACCGGGCCTCACCACCGAGCTTCACCCGTGGTGACCGCCGGTCATTGCAGGCGGTCACCGCGCGACACACTCACACCCCGTGTCGCCGCCGGTGCTGGCGTGACCCCGCCGAGCCTTCGGCGTCCGAATACGCATGCCGCGCCGCGGTCATCTCGGCCAGCACGGTGGCCACCTTGTGGTTGAGCGTGCCTTTGGGGATCACGCCCTTGGCATCGGGCTCGCCGGCTTCGACGCCGGTCAGCACCGTCATCGCCTCGTCGACCGTCTTCACCGCGTGGATGTGGAAGCGCCCATCGGCCGCTGCCTGCACCACGTCTTCACGCAGCATCAGGTGACGCACGCTGGCGGCCGGAATCACCACACCGTGCGAGCCGTCCAGCCCACGCGCCGAGCACAGGTCGAAGAAGCCCTCGATCTTCTCGTTCACCCCGCCGATCACCTGCACCTCGCCGAACTGGTTCACCGAGCCGGTGATCGCAAAGCGCTGCTGGATCGGGATCTGCGTCAGCGCCGACAGCAGCGCGCACAGCTCGGCGAGCGAGGCCGAATCGCCCTCCACCGGCGCATACGACTGCTCGAACACCAGGCTCGCCGACAGCGACATCGGCTGATGGCGCGCATAGCGTGCGGCGAGGAAGGCGGACAGGATCAGCACGCCCTTGGAGTGGATCGCGCCGCCGAGTTCGGTCTCGCGTTCGATGTCGACCACGTCGCCTTCGCCCATGCGCACCGTGGCGGTGATGCGCACCGGGTGGCCGAAGCGCTCGCCGGCGAGCTCGATGACCACAAGGCCGTTGATCTGGCCGGCGCGGTCGCCGTCGGTGGAGATCAGCGTCGTGCCCTCGAGGATGGATTCGCGCACCCGCGTCGGGTAGCGATTGCAGCGCCGTTCACGCGCAGCCAGCGCATCCTCGACTTCGGCACGGGTGGTGGCCGTAAGCCCTTTCTGGCGGGCGTGGAAGTCGGCCTCGCGCATCAGGTCGGACAACGCGCGCGTGTTCAGCGACAGGCGGCCGGAATCCTCGGCGAGCCGCGAGGCCTCCTCGACCAGCCGTGCGACGCCGCTGCGCTCGACCGGCAGCAGCTTGGCGCCGCGCGCCAGCAACGCCATCAGGCGCGCGTACTCACATTCGTTCTCGGGCGTGCGCAGGATGTCGTCGTTGAAGTCGGCGGCCACCTTGAACAGGTCGGCGAACTCGGGGTCGTGCTCCATCAGCAGGTAGTACACGTCCCGATCGCCGATCAGCACCACCTTCAACGCGCTCGCCACCGCCTCGGGCTCCAGCGTCAGCGCGCCGCTCCAGCCCTGCGCCTCGGCCGGCGGTTCGATGCGGATCTCGCCCGCGCGCAGGCAGCGCTTGAGGCCTTCCCAGGCGAAGGGCTGCGACAGCAGGCGCTCGGCGTCGAGCACCAGGTAGCCGCCATTGGCGCGGTGCAAGGCCCCGGCGCGGATCAGGTTGAAGTGGCTGACCTGGTTGCCCTGCTGCACGATGTGCTCGATGCGGCCGATGAGATTGCCATAGCCCGGGTTGTTCTCGAACACCACCGGCGCGCCCTGCGAGGCGGAATGATCCACCAGCAGCTTGACCTGGTAGCGGTGGTAGCGCGTGTTCTCCTCGGGCTCGGGCGCCTCCTCGTCGTCCTCGTCGAGCATCGTGCCCTTGATCGCGCTGTCGAGCACGTCGTGCTGCACGGCGTCGAGAAACACCAGCACCTCGGGCAGGTCGGCATGCGCCTCGCGCACCTCGCGCAGCAGGTGGGACACGGCCGGGCCCAGCACCTCGTGCTCGGCGCGCTCGATCGACTCGCGCACGGCCTTGCGCCAGCCAGGGAAGTCGTTGAGCAGATCCTCGAGCTTGTCGCTCCACCCGGTGATGCGGGTCTCGATGTCGTGGCGCTCGTCCTCGGGCAGGGCCTCGAAGGCCTCGGGCGACAGCACGTCCTCGCCGTGCGTGGGCGCAAAGACGAAGCCCTCGGGCGTCTGCAGCAGCGAGATGCCATCGGCCGCACAGGCCTGGCCGAGCTCGCGCAGCGCGCCCTCCTCGCGCGCCTTGTGCGCGTTCTGCAGGGATTCGACGCGGTCGACGTGGGCGTCGCTGTCGAGTGCGGCCGCCAGCGCCGGCCCGAGCTCGCGGATGAAGGTCTGCATGTGCGCGCGCAGTGCGCCGCCGCGCCCCGCGGGCAGGGTCAGCAGCCGCGGCTTGAGCGCCTCGTCGAAGTTGTGCAGGTAGCACAGGTCGGGCGGCACCGGCTCGCTCGCCGCGCGGTCGCGCAGCAGGCGGAAGGTCGTGGCATGCTTGCCGCTGCCCGCATCGCCGAGCACGAAGACGTGGTAACCCGAGTGGCCCATGGCCAGCCCGAAGCGGATCGCCTCGACGGCGCGCTCCTGGCCCAGATCGCCGGCATGATCGGCAAGGGATTCGGTGGTTTCGAAGCTGAAGCAGGCGGGGTCGCAGCGCTTGCGCAATGCCGTCGACGGCAGCGGCACGAGATCGGCCATATTTGATTTTTCTCCTGGTGCCGCGTGGCACGGAGCGCAATGATACACCCCGCGCTGCAAGGGCCCGAGACCTGCGCCGGGCCTGCGTTAAGCCAACCCCCGGCGCGAACCTCGCCTTGCACCGCGCTGTCCATGTATTGATAATCCCGCAACCCGAATCCGCTGCCGACCATGAAAGTCATCCCGATCCAGCAGGCCGCGTCCGCCATCGTCACCCCCGACACTGCGCTGAGCCCGGCGCCCGGCGAGGCGCTGTTCGATCGCCGCGGACGCAGCGTGCGCGACCTGCGCATCTCGGTCACCGACCGCTGCAACTTCCGCTGTGTGTACTGCATGCCGCGCGAAGTGTTCGGCGACGATTACGCCTTCCTGCCGCGGCGCGAGCTGCTCAGCTTCGAGGAGATCACGCGCGTGGCCAGCCTCTTCGTTGCCCGCGGCGTGCGCAAGATCCGCATCACCGGCGGCGAACCGCTGCTGCGCAAGGACATCGAGCGCCTGATCGAGATGCTGGCGCGCCTGCCCGGCGTCGAGATCACGCTGACCACCAACGGCGTGCTGCTACCCAGGCTCGCGCGCCGGCTCAAGGACGCCGGCCTGCACCGCGTCACCGTGAGCCTGGACGCGCTCGACGACGCCCTGTTCCGGCGCATGAACGACGCCGACTATCCGGTCGCCAAGGTGCTCGAGGGCATCGAGGCGGCAAGCTCGGTCGGCCTGGGGCCGATCAAGGTCAACATGGTGGTCAAGCGCGGCACCAACGACGGCGACATCGAGGCCATGGCCGCACACTTCCGCCACAGCGGCCACATCCTGCGCTTCATCGAGTTCATGGACGTGGGCGCCTCCAACGGCTGGAAGATGGACGAGGTCCTGCCCTCGCGCGAGGTCATCGCCCGCATCGACCGTCAGTTCGCGCTCGAGCCGATCGACCCCAACTACGAGGGCGAGGTCGCCGAGCGCTGGCGCTACAAGGACGGCGCCGGCGAGGTCGGCGTGATCTCCTCGGTCACCCAGGCCTTCTGCGCCACCTGTACCCGCATCCGCCTGTCGACCGAGGGCAAGCTCTACACCTGCCTGTTCGCCCAGCACGGTCACGACCTGCGCGCGCTGCTGCGCGAGGACGCCGACGACGCCCGCATCGACGCCGCCATCGCCCATGTGTGGCAGCAGCGCGAGGACCGATACTCCGAGATCCGCACCGCCGAGACCGCGGCGTTGCGCAAGATCGAGATGTCCTACATCGGCGGTTGAGTCGGCCGCGGCCGAGTTCAGCGCCTCGAGTCAGTCGCGCATCGCCTCGAACTCGAAGCTGAGCAGCACCTCGTCGCCGACCATGCCGTTGTTCACGCCGTAGCTCATGCCCCACTGGCTGCGCTGCAAGGTGGTGCGCGCCGAGATGCCGAGCGTGTGCTTGCGATGGCCGAAGGGGTAAATCGCCGCCTTGTTCAGCGCCACCTCCAGCGTCACCGGGTGGGTCTGCCCGAGCAGGGTGAGATTGCCGCTCAGACGGCCATCGAGCCGGCCACCGTTCTCCATGCCCGGCTCGAAGCCGGTGGCCTCGAACACGATCTCGGGATGGCTGTCGGCGTCGAGAAAGTCGCTGTCGCGCACATGGCGGTCGCGCGCCTTGTGGTTGCTGAACACGCTGTCCGCGGCCACCACCACGCGCCCCGATGTCAGCGTGCGCGTCGCCTCGTCATACACGAAGCTGCCCGAGCCCTTCAGGAACATGCCGATCACGTCCGCGTAGCCGAGGTGATCGATCTGAAAGCCGATCGCGAAATGATCGGGGTCGATCGTGTAGGTGCGCGGCTCGGCCCAGGCCGGACCGGCCCCCGCCGCCGTGACGAGTACGCCCGCGGCCAGCAGCGCGCGCAGGGCGGGGAAAGCAATTCTTCTGTTCATCGTGTCGTCCTCCATCGCACTTCATTGATTGGCCGCGCCCGATGCAGCGCTCCTCATCATGCGCCGCTGCGCGGGCCCGGGCTGCCACTCACCTGCTTCCATTCACATACCGCCAGCGCACATCGACCGCGAACGACCACGCCAGCAAGCCGAGCGCCAGCGCCAGCAGCGGCGCCGCCTGCCCGGCACCAACCGCCGGCAACAGGCACAGCAGCAGACTGCCGACCTGCCACACGCACACCAGCTTGCGCCGCTTGCTCTCGGGCAGCGGGCCGTCGAGCCAGGGCCAGATCCGCATCGCGGCCACGAACACATAGCGCATCGCGCCGATCGCCAGCACCCAGCTCCCCGCCTTGCCCATCACCAGCAGATGCACGCACAGCGCAAGGATCAGGAAGGCGTCGAGCTCCATGTCGAAGCGCGCCCCGAAGGCGCTGGCGCAGCGCCAGCGCCGAGCCACCCAGCCATCGACGCCATCGAGCGCAAGCGCCACCGCCGCCAACGCAGCCACCCAGGCCGCGTGTTGCTGCACCCAAGCCGGCGCCGCGATCGCGCCCGCCACCAGCGCCACCAGCACCGCCCGGCCCAAGGTCACCCGGTTCGCCGGCCCCAGCGTCGTGCGCGGATCCGGCCACTGGTAAAGGATCGCCGCGCATACCGCGAGCAGCACGCCTGCCGCCGCCCATATCGCCTGGCGCGGCAACTCGACCATCCCCGCCGCGAACGCAGACAGGACTGCCAGCAGCATGAAGGCCGCCGCGACCTCGAGCACCGCGACCGGCAATTGCCGCTGCGGCGAGCACACTCCGCCTTCCTTCATCGATCGCCGATCCTCCTCTCACCCCTCGGGCGCACCCCGCGCCCGCGCAGGCCCGCAAGCTGCACCCCTGCTACCATGCCCGCTTCGATCATCCTACGGTTGAAAGGGTTCGCGCCAGGATCCTGCACGCTTGAAGATCGAGGTCCAGCCGCGCGGCCGCCGACGCACACGAGAAGCCGCCTTGCGCAGCGATCCCGGCGGCCACAGTACGCACACGCATCGCATCTTCCCCAGGGAGCACCGGATGTCCGACACCAGCCTCGCCTTCTGGACCGTGAGCCCCGGCCGCGGCGAACTGCGCCCCGCGGCGCTGCACCCGCCCGCCGCCGGCGAGGTGCGCGTGCGCAGCCTCTACAGCGCCGTCAGCCGCGGCACCGAGAGCCTGGTCTTTCGCGGCGAGGTGCCCGAGAGCGAATACCAGCGCATGCGCGCGCCCTTCCAGGAGGGCGACTTCCCCGGGCCGGTGAAATACGGCTACATCAGCGTCGGCGTGGTCGAGGATGGCATGGGCGCGGAAGCTGCCGCACTGCGCGGTCGCACGGTGTTCTGCCTGCACCCGCACCAGGCGCGCTACGTCGTCCCCGCCAGCGCCGTCATCCCGCTGCCGCCCGGCCTGCCGCCCGCGCGCGCGGTGCTCGCCGCCAACATGGAAACCGCCATCAACGCGTGCTGGGACGGCGCGCCCGGCGTGGGCGACCGCATCGCGGTGGTCGGCGCCGGCGTGGTCGGCAGCCTGGTCGCGTGGCTGTGCGCGCAGATTCCCGGCACCGAGGTCGAGCTGATCGACGTCGACCCGGGGCGCGCGCGACTCGCGGCCGCGCTCGGTCTCACCCACCGCCTGCCCGCGGCAGCGCGTGCCGAATGCGACCTTGTCTTCCACGCCAGCGGCCATCCGGCCGGGCTCAGCACCGCGCTCGAACTCGCCGCGCAGGAAGCGTCCGTGATCGAGATGAGCTGGTATGGCCGCACGCCCGTGAGCGTGCCGCTCGGCGGCGCCTTCCATAACCGCCGGCTCAACATCCGATCCAGCCAGGTCGGCCACATCCCGCCGCAGCGCAGTCCGCGCTGGACTTATCGCCGGCGCCTGGAACTTGCGCTGTCGCTGCTCGTCGATCCTCGGCTCGACGCCTTGATCAGCGGCGAAACCGCTTTTCAGGATCTGCCGGCGCTGATGCAGCGCCTTGCCTTCGAACCGGCCGGTGCCCTGTGCGAGCGCATTCGCTACCCGGGCGTCGGCCCCCTGCACAACCCCGCGCCCCACTCCGGAGACCCTTCATGTACAGCCTGACCGTCCGCGACCACATCATGATCGCCCACAGCTTCCAGGGCGCCATCTTCGGCCCGGCGCAACGCATGCACGGCGCCACCTACATCGTCGATGCCTGCTTCCAGCGCAGCGAACTCGACGCCGACGGCCTGGTGGTCGATATCGGCCTCGCCAGCGAGGTCCTCAAGACCACGCTGGCCGAGCTCAACTTCCGCAACCTCGACGAGGTGCCCGAATTCCACGGCCGCAACACCACCACCGAGTTCATGGCGCGGGTGATCTTCGAGCGCATGGCGGCGGCGATCCGCGCCGGCCGGCTGGGTGAGGGCGCGCGCGGCCTGGAGCGTCTGAAGGTGACCCTGCACGAATCGCACATCGCCTGGGCGGGCTACGAGGGCGCGCTGTGATTCACCCTTCCGCGGCCAGCGCCGACGCCCTGCCCGCGGCGGCAGCGCCCGACCCGGCCGCCACCCGCTGCCCCGCTCACGCATTGGTCGCCTCGAGCGCATGACCCGCCGCCTCGACTTCATCGTCCCCGGCGACCCCGCGCAGCGCACGGGCGGCTACCTGTACGACGCGCACATCGTCGCCGCGCTGCGCGGGCTCGGATGGACGGTGGACGTGCATGGTCTCCCCGGCCGGTTTCCCGACGCCGATGCGACCGCACGCGATGCGCTCGAGCGCACGCTCGCCGGGCTGCCCAGCGACCGGCTCGTGGTCGTCGATGGACTGGCGCTCGGCGGCCTGCCGGAGGTCGCGATCCGTCATGGCTACCGCCTGAGGCTCGTTGCGCTGGTGCACCACCCGCTCGCCGACGAGCGCGGACTGAGCCCCGCGCGCCGCCACTGCCTGCTCGCCAGCGAACGCGCCGCGCTCGCGGCCGTCAGGCGCGTGATCACGACCAGCCCGTGGACCGCACGCCGGCTCGCCGACTTCGGCCTTCAGCAGTCCCGGGTACGCACGGTGGAACCCGGCGTGACGCCGCTCGCGCTCGCCCCGGCCGACGGCGAGCCACCGCGGCTGCTGTGCGTCGGCACCGTCAGCCCGCGCAAGGGCCAGGATCTGCTCGTGCGCGCCCTGGCCCGCCTGCGCGACACGCCCTGGCATTGCGACTGCATCGGCAGCAGCACGCGCGACCCGGACTTTGCCCGCGCCGTCGCCGGGCTCATCCGCGAAGCCGATCTCGATGAGCGCATCCAGCTTCACGGCGAGTGCGACGACGCGCGGCTGCGCGCGGCCTACGCCGGCGCGGACCTTTTCGTGCTGCCCTCGCACTACGAGGGCTACGGCATGGTGGTGACCGAGGCCATCGCCGCCGGACTCCCGGTGCTCACCACCACCGGCGGTGCGCTGGCCGAGACCCTGCCCCCCGGCGCCGGAATCGCCGTCCCGCCCGATGATGTCGATGCACTCGCTGCAGCACTCGGCGCACTGCTCGGCGATCGCGCCCACCGCCACGCCCTGCGCGACGGCGCCCGCAAGGCGCGCGCGGCGCTGCGCGACTGGCCGCAGGCCGGCGCCGAATTCGCCGCTGCGCTGAGCGGGGTGGACCGATCGTCGGCCGGAATCGGGCGCGAACCTCGGGACGCGAAGCTCGGGCGCCCACCCCAGGGTGCCGATCTCGCTGAGCCAATGTTGCGGACCCAATCTCGCGGCGCCAATCCCGGAAACCCAAACCCCCGGGGCCGAGCCTGAGCCCCCAGCACCCCCGCGCGACTGATCCCATGGCCTCCGACCACCCCAACCTTCTCTCCCTCCAGGCTCAGCCCCACCTCGAGCCTGACGCCCAAGCTCAAGCCCAAGCCCAAGCC
>JAGOEI010000029.1:9122-19851 GCA_017997795.1 Thauera sp.
GCCGAGCCTGAGCCCCCAGCACCCCCGCGCGACTGATCCCATGGCCTCCGACCACCCCAACCTTCTCTCCCTCCAGGCTCAGCCCCACCTCGAGCCTGACGCCCAAGCTCAAGCCCAAGCCCAAGCCAAAGCTCAAGCCGAAGCTCAAGCCGAAGCTCAAGCCAAAGCCAAAGCCAAAGCTCAAGCCAAAGCCGAAGCCGAAGCCCAAGCCAAAGCTCATCCCGACGCATGCTTCGACGCGAACTGGCTCGCCCTGCGCCGGACGGCCGACAGCGCGGCCCGCGCCCCCGAGCTCGAGGCACACGCCGCGGACTGGCTGCGCCAGCGCCGCATGGCGACTGCACCGGCCCGGCCGCTGCGCCTGCTCGACCTGGGCAGCGGCAGCGGCGCCAACCCCTGCCACCTCGCCCCTCGCCTGCCCGGCCTCCAGCAGTGGACGCTGATCGATCACGATGCCGGCCTGCTCGCCCGCGCGCAGGCCGCTTGCGCCGGGCTGCACGATGCGGACGGCGGTTCGGTGGACGTGATCACGCGCTGCCTGGACCTGGCTCGCATCGACGCACACATGCTTGCCGGCGCGGATCTGGTCTGTGCATCAGCCCTGCTCGACCTGGTGGACGCCGCCTGGCTCGACCGGCTCGCCGATGCCTGCACTGCAGCCGGCAGCGCACTGCTGGTGACGCTGAGCGTCGACGGCAACTGGCGCTTTGTGCCCGACGCAGCGTCGGCCATGGCCGCGCCCGCGCGCGCCGCTACGGTCCAGACGGCGGATGAAGCGACTCGATCCATTACCGATCAGGCCATCGATGCCGCTTCCGACGACGCCATCGATGCCGTCGCCGATAACACCATCGATCCCGTTGCGGATGACGACTTCGTGCGCACCGCCTTCAACGCCCACCAGCGCCGCGACAAGGGGCTGGGCGCCGCGCTCGGTCCGGACGCAGCGCCCGCGCTTGCCACCTGCCTTGAGAAACGCGGCTTCCAGGTCCGCCTCTCGCTCAGTCCGTGGCGGCTTCGCCTCGCCGACCCCGCGCAGGCAGCGCTGGCGCGGGCGCTCATCGACGGCTGGCGCGACGCCGCCTGTGCACAGGCGCCCGACGCGTCTGCGCGCATCGCGGCGTGGCACGCCCGGCGTATCGCCGCCTGCGGGCCCGATGATGGGTCCAGGCATGGGTCCGACCGAGGCTCCAACCGCAGCCCCGGTGGCGGCACCCTCGAAGTCGGTCACATCGACCTCTTCGCCGCACCGCCCCGCAACGCGCGCTGAGCCGACGCACACAACGCACGATGCCAGCGCCCACCCCGTCGCCGCTCGATTCCCTGGCCACGACCTCGCCGCTCGCCCCGCCGACGCCGCGCGACAGCGCGCCCCCGCACACGCCTTGCCGCATCGGCGCGCGCCGGCTGCAGCCCCTGATCCGCGTAGCCGCAAGCCTGGGCCTGCTGGCGGCGGTCCTGCTCTGGCTCGAGCCACAAACGCTCGCCGCCGCGTTCTCGGCGCCGGAACCGATGTGGCTGGCAGCCGCGCTGGCGCTGAGCTTTCCGCAGGTCGCGCTGTCGGCCTGGCGCTGGCGCCTCACCGCACAGCGCCTTGGCGCACCGATCCGCTTTGGCGAGGCGCTGCGCGAGTACTACGTCGCCACCTTCCTCAACCAGATCCTGCCCGGCGGCGTCATGGGCGACGCAGCGCGCGCCTGGCGCCATGCACGCCGCCCCCGGAGCGAGGGCGTGCTCAGGGGTCCGGTCGGCGAAGCGGTCGGCGAGTCGATCGGACCCGCGGTCGGAACCAAGGTAGAGACACGGCGCCTGATGCCGCTCGGCGCGCCGGTCGAGACGACGGCTGGCGCGCCTTTCGAGCCGCCTTTCGAGCCGCCTTTCGAGACGCCGGTCGAGACGCCGGTCGAGACGCCGGCCGCAGCGCCGGTCGGCCTGGCCGCCTGGCACGCGGTGCTGATCGAGCGCGCCTCGGGCCAGCTCGCCCTGCTCGCCGTCGTGCTGGCGACCCTGGTCGTCTCTCCCGAGCTGCAAGGGACCACCGCCCGGATGTTCACCTCGCCCGATGGCGGATCGAATTCACCCGTGACGCTCGCGCTTGCGCTGCTGCTCGCGCTCGCTGGCATTGCGCTGTGGCGCGGTCGGGGCCACGTCGCCCGCTTTCGACGGGCGGTTCAGGAGGCCCTGCTCGCGCGCGATGTCTTCCTGCGCCAGCTCGTCGCCTCGCTGTTGATCGTGGCCAGCTACGTCGGCGTCTATCTGTGCTGCATGCGCATGATCGGCATCGATACGCCGCTCGCGACCGCAGCACCGCTGGTGCCCTGGGTGCTGCTGGCCATGGCCATTCCACTGTCGATCGCGGGCTGGGGCGTTCGCGAGGGGGCCGCGGCCCTGGTCTGGCAGGCGACCGGGCTTGACCCCGCGCAAGGGGTTGCGATCTCGATCAGCTACGGGGTGGTGATCCTGCTGTCCAGCCTGCCCGGCGCGCTGATGCTGCTTCGCCGTGGCCCCGAGGACGGCGCGCCTGTTCGCTGACGGCGATGTGGGGCAGCGCCCTCACACCCGTCTCACATCCGTCTCGCACCCGTCTCACATGCGTCTCACATGCGCCTTCATCGCGCGATCACACGCCTGCCCCGCCCCCTCCGCCGCGGGCGCGCCCATGAAGATCAGCAGCGCGCAGCTCGAGATCGAACAGCGTATCCACGCCACAGGCAAAACACCTGCTTGCCGGACGAATCGCCTCTTCCAGCGTGTCGATCGGCGGCAGGACCAGGCCGGGCCGACCCGAACCGATCAGCATCGGCGCCACCATCACGTGCAGGCGGTCGAGCGCGCCCGCCTGCAGGAAGCGCGACACCGTCACGCCGCCGCCCTCCACCAGCACCCGTCGGTATCCGGCCTCGCGCAGCCAGCGCAGCACTGCCGCCGGCGCAAAGCCTTCGCCATCGCAGGGCAGGACGCATTGCCGGACCTCGCCCGCCGCCAGGGGCGAGGGCAGCGCCGCCAGCGCATCGCCGACCGTGGGCGAGCGCGTGCCGCGCGCATGATCCGATGGTGCCGCGCTGGCGCCGATCCCTCCCGTCGCCAGCCCCGCATCGCGCTGCAGCGCACTGTCTTGCGTCACCAGCTGCAAGGTGGGCGCCGCGCCGTCGTTGAACACGCGCGCCTGCGCCCGCGCCCGCCGCCGCGGATCGAGCACCACGCGCAGCGGGTTGGCACCAGGCACGTGGCGCACGGTCAGTTGCGGATCGTCCGCGTTCACCGTGCCCACACCCACCACCACCGCATCGACCACCGCACGCAGGCGATGCAGGTGCGTACGCGCCTCGAGGGCGTTGATGTAGTGCGAGGCACCGCTCGCGGTGGCGATGCGGCCGTCCAGACTCTGCCCGAGTTGGGCAATCACCCACGGCCCCGCTTGCGCCACCAGCGGCAGGAACAGATCGAGCAATTCGGCCGTCTCCGCTGCGAGCGCGGCCGCACAGCGCCAGGCGCCACCCGCATCGATTTCGATCGCAACCTCGTCCACGATGAAACTTGTCGTGCGGCGCGCGGCCCAATCAGCGTGACGCGCTTGCAGGATGCAGGCCCAGCCCCAATCTGGTAGAAGTCTGTCCGACATTCATCATTCCTTAAAATACGGTTTGCACCCGCGAAGCTCGCACCCAACGCGCATCGCACCCGGGCGAACATGAACATCCCGACGGAGAAAAACAAATGCGCCAAGCCGAGCGTGCCCTCTTCGACCTGCGACGCGGACTTCCGATCCTGCTGCGCCAACCCGCCGGGGACACCCTGGTCCAGGCGGTCGAGGGCCTCGATGACGACGCGCTCGCCGCGCTGCAATCCCTCGCCGGTGCGCCCGCGCGCCTGATGCTGAGCCAGCATCGCATGGCCGCGCTCGGCCACCGCGGTGGCGCGGAAGCCGTTGCGCTGACGCTGTCGCCGCTGCCTTCCGCCCGCGCCCTGCGCGAACTCGCGTGGATGCGTGGCGCCACGCTGCCCGCCGCCACCACCGAAACCCCGGCCAGCCCGGCCGAACGCGCCGCAGTGCGTCTGCTCGGCCGCGCGCAGCTCGTACCGGCCGCGATCGCCTGCACCATCGCGCCCGCACAGGCCGAGGCCGTGGCCGCCGAAGTGGCGAGCGGCAACCTGCTCGCCGTCGCCGCCGCCGAGGCGCTGCGCCTGTGCGAAAGCGGCCCCGGCGCGCTTGCCCGTATCAGCGAAGCCCGCGTCCCGCTCGCTGAAGCCGAGAACAGCCGCTTCGTGCTCTTCCGCGAGGCCGACGGCGTGCACGAACACGTGGCGATCGTCATCGGCGACGCTGCCGAATGGCCCGAGGCCGTGCCGGTGCGCCTGCATTCGTCCTGCCTCACCGGCGACCTCTTCGGCAGCCTGCGCTGCGACTGTGGCGAGCAACTGCGTCGCGGCGTGGCGGCGATCAACGACCAGGGCGGCGGCATCCTGCTCTACCTGTCACAGGAAGGGCGCGGCATCGGGCTCGCCAACAAGCTGCGCGCCTATGGGCTGCAGGACGAGGGCCTCGACACCATCGACGCCGACCAGGTCATCGGTTTTTCCAAGGACGAACGCGATTTCCGCGTCGCCCACGAAATGCTCGACCAGCTCGGCGTGCAGAAGGTCCTGCTGCTGACCAACAACCCGAGCAAGGTCGAAGCCCTGCAGCACGCCGGCATCAACGTCGTCGCCCGCCAGGCGATCTACGGCGAGGTCACCACGCAGAACCAGCGCTACCTGCACACCAAGGCCAGTCGCCACGGCCACTGGCTGCACGAGCTGCTGACCGAGCAGGATGAGCCGGCTTCCACCGAGCCCGAGCGGCTGCCGGCACCGGGCGCCACCACCCACCCCTGAGCGCGCGGATCCGGCTGCGATCGCGACGATGCAGGGGGCGAGCGCAAGCGACGCGGGTCGCGAACCAGCCGCGCCGCTGTGCTCAAGGCCGAACCGCGTCGCCTTCGCCCGCCACACCCAAGGCCACGAGATCAAAATCGCGTGCATCCTCGATGACGCGCGCGAGCGCAACCCCAAAATGCTCGACCAGGCGCGCGCCGAGCGCGGCATCGGCCAGCCGTGCATCGCCGGTCGCACCGCCGGGATTCAGGTCCTGCGCCATCCACGCAAAACCCGCCTCGCCTTCCGGCCCGAGCACGCGCCCCTGCGCCGCCATGTCGCGCCCGATCGACGGGAAGTCGCCGATCGCCTCGGTGCGCACCTTGTGCGGCGCCAGGTGCAGCATCATCGCCGTCTCCAGGGCGCCGCCATGCAGGCCGTGACGCAACTCGGCCGCGGGCAGCGCGTCGGGCGGGGGCGCGAAGCGGAAATAGTTGGCCCGCACCACCAGCATGCGGTGCGCCACGCGCAGCTTCAGGGCGGCGAGGTCGAGCACGGCCTTGTTGCCGCCATGGCTGTTGAACAGCACCAGGCGGCGAAAGCCCGCGCGCGCCACGCTGTCACCCAGTTCCACCAGGGTCGCGAGCGCCGTTTCGGGACTCAGGCTCAGCGTCCCGGCGAACGCGCAGTGCTCCAGGCTCAAGCCCACCGCCAGCGGCGGCAGCACGCACACCGGCAGCCCGGGCCGCAGCTTCGGCAGCGCGGCCTGCAGCAGGCCGAGCGCGATGTCGAGGTCGGTGGACAGCGGCAGGTGCTCACCGTGCTGTTCGATGGCAGCCAGCGGCAGGATCGCCACGCCGTCCTCATCGGCGAGACGGGCGATCTGACGCGGCGTGAGGTCCTGCCACCAGGGCAGCGCAGGCTGGGCAGTCATCAGTTCGGTCTCCGTGCAGGGCATTCAAGGCCAGCGATCATAGCCTGCCCGCGGCGCGGCGCGACCCGGCATGCAGCGAGCGCCCCATGAGCCGTGCGCCGCAGACTCGCATCGGCGCCCTCGCCAGCGTCGCGCTCGCGCTGGGCGTGCTCAACCTGCTGCTCGCCCACGGCAACGCCTGGCCGACGCTGTGGCCCGCGGCCGAATGGCGCCTGGCGCTGGAGCTTGCCCCCGCGGTGGGGCTGATTGCCGCCTGGGGCGTGCTGTCCGGGCGGGTGCCGCGCCGGCTGCAGGTGGCGCTCGCCGTGCTCGGCACGCTCTGGGTGGTGCTGCACTACATCGACGTCACCGTGCCCGCCGTGCTCGGCCGCCACATCAACGTCTATTGGGACGCCCCCCACCTCGGCGCGGTCGTCAGGATGGGCGGTCGCGACGGCCTGTCGCCCCAGGTGCTGCTGGGGCTGCTCGGCGGCCTGCTTGGGCTCGCGCTGCTCTACGTGCTCGTGTGCCGCTGCGTCGCCCTGCTCGCCCGCGGCGCCGAGCAACGGGCCGGACGCACGCTGATGCTGACTTTTGCCGGTGCCACCCTGGCGCTGTGGTTGTCGCATGGCTTGATCGGGCGACCGGCGGCGCACACCTTTGCCCCCACCGTGACCGGCATGCTGGCCGAACAGTACCGGCTGCTGTCGACCGCGCTGTCGCGCACCGCCGGCGCCGAGCGCCTCGGCCCGGGACCGGCGTTCACCGGGACACTTGCGGGCCTTCACGGCGCAGATGTGCTGATCGTGTTCGCCGAAGCCTACGGCACGGTGACGCTCGACCGCCCCGACATCGCCCGCGCGCTCGACAGCCACCGCAACAAGCTGGCGGACGCGATCACCGACAGCGGACGACAGGTGGTATCCGCACGGCTGGTGTCACCCACCTTCGGCGGCGCCTCGTGGCTCGCCCATGCCAGCCTGCTGTCGGGCCTGGACATGCGCGACCCGAGCGATTACCAGTTGCTGCTCACCACCGAGCGCCCGACCCTGGTGCGCCACTTCGCCGCCAACGGCTACCGCACGGTGGGCTGGTTGCCGGGCATCCAGTTGCCGTGGCCGGAGGGCGCCTTCTACGGCTTCGAGCGCTACGCCGACGCCGCGCGCATCGGCTACACGAGCCGCCCGTTCGGGTTCTGGCGCATCCCGGATCAGGCCTCGATGGCGCTGATCCACGCGCAGGAGTTCGGCGGGGTCTTCCGGAGCACGGACGAGGCAAGCGCCGCCCCGAGCACAGGCAAGGCCCCGACCAACGCGGGCGACTCGGGGACAACCGACAGTGCGAGCCCGCCCCGCCCACGGACCACGATCCCCGCCGGCGCCGCACGTCAGCCGCGCTTGATCGTCTTTCCCACCGTGACCACGCACGCCCCCTTCCGCGCGCTGCCGCCTTACCGCGACGACTGGACGAGCCTGCTCGGCGCCGAAGCCTTCACCGCGGACGAAGTCGATGCCGCCGAGGCCGAGCCGACGAGCTGGTCGAACCCCCTGCCCGCCTACCTCGCGTCGATGCGTTACCAGTTCGACTGGCTCACGGACTATCTCGCACGCCACGCCCCGGCGAACCTGGTGACGATCGTGATCGGCGACCACCAGCCCATCGGCAGCGTCAGCGGCCCCGACCAGCCCTGGGACGTGCCGGTGCATGTCATCGCCAGCAACCCGGCGCTGCTCGAGCGCTTCGAGTCGGCCGGATTCGTCGCCGGGCTGCGCCCACCGAGCGCTCCGCTCGGCCCGACCCACGCGCTGACACCAATCCTGATCGACGCCTTCGGTCGGACCGATTGAACCTGCTATCAAACGCCGCTCGAATCCCGGTTGGCCACCGACGGCCCCGACCACCAGGCCGCCGGGATGCTTCAGCCCGCGACCGGCTTCACCCGGCTCGCCGCCAGCTTCGCGCGCTCCCGCGCCTCGGTCACATCGGCGCCGTTGGCCACTGCCACGCCCATGCGGCGCTTGACGAAGGATTCCGGCTTGCCGAACAGGCGCAGGTCGCTGCGCGGCACCGCCAGCGCCTCGGCCACGCCCTCGAAGCGCATCGCCTGCGCCTCGACGCCACCGTAGATCACCGCCGACGCCCCCGGCTCGCGCAGTGCGGTATCCACCGGCAGGCCGAGGATGGCGCGGGCGTGCAGCTCGAACTCCGAGAAGCGCTGCGAACACAGCGTGACCAGCCCGGTGTCGTGCGGGCGCGGACTGACCTCCGAGAACCAAACATCCTCGCCCTTCACGAACAGCTCGACGCCGAACACCCCGCGACCGCCAAGGTTGCCGGTCACCGCCGCCGCAATCTCGCGCGCCCGCGCCAGCGCAGCCGGGCGCATCGCCTGCGGCTGCCAGGATTCGACGTAGTCGCCCGCCACCTGCAGATGCCCGATCGGCTCGCAGAAATACGTCTGCACCTCGCCGCTGGCGTCGCGTGCGCGCACGGTCAGCAGCGTGATCTCGTACTCGAAATCGACGAAGCCCTCGACGATGATCCGGCTCTGCGCCACCCGCCCGCCCTGCATGGCGTAGTCCCAGGCCTTGTTCACGTCCTCCGGCCCGCGCAGCGTCGACTGGCCCTTGCCCGAGGACGACATCACCGGCTTGACGATGCACGGATAGCCGATGCCGCCATCGATCGCCGCCTGCAGTTCTTCCAGCGAATCGGCGAATCGGTAGGGCGAGGTGGGCAGTCCGAGTTCCTCGGCGGCCAGCCGGCGGATGCCTTCGCGGTTCATCGTGAGCTGGGTGGCGCGCGCGGTGGGGATGACCTCGGCCAGCCCCGCGGCCTCGATCTCGGCCAGCATGTCGGTGGCGATGGCCTCGATCTCGGGCACGACCAGGTGCGGACGCTCCTGCTCGATGAGCGCGCGCAGCGCGGCGCCGTCGGTCATCGGGATCACGTGCGCGCGATGCGCGACCTGGTGGCCGGGCGCGTTCGGGTAGCGGTCGACCGCGATCACCTCCACGCCCAGGCGCTGCAGCGCGATGATCACTTCCTTGCCGAGTTCGCCGGCGCCGAGCAGCATCACGCGCAGGGCCGCAGGCGACAGCGGGGTTCCGAGCTTCATCGAGGGTCTCCTTCCGTTTGGTGGGGGGGTCGGGTCAGGTGGATTCTTCGGGCGGGTTGAAGCGATACAGCATCGCATTGCAGCGCGCACACGAGATGATGCGGCGCTCGTCCTTGCCGTGGGTCAGGCCTTCATCCTTGAACTCGGTCGAGTCGCAGGCATTGCAGCGCGCCTCGGTCTGGTTGTTGGCGTAGAGATAGCCATTGAGGTCGGGCAGCGCGCGCTTCTTCTGCTCCAGGCGGTGGAACTTGCGCAGGATCAGCCAGAAGGTGAAGAAGACCCCCATGATGAAGAGGATCGGTAAAGGGACGGAAGACATCGGCTCGTGCGCCTCGTAAAAAAGTAAGAAGTTTCAGGACCATACGGAGGTCGGGCGATCGCGTCCCTGTTCCGGGTCAAATCCGCGGATCGTTGGGTGATCGCGGAAGCGACGGGTCCGCGGCGGCGACACCGATCGCGGCCTCGGCACGCTCCGGCTTTTCCCCTTCTTCCCCCTCGTCCTCGAGTTGCACCGACTCGATTTTGTGGAAATGCGCGGTGATCTTGCGGCTGGAGGTCTGCACGTCCTGCACGTCGCGGCTGGCCTGCTCGATGTGACGCGCGAGCGCCGCCATGCGTTCGTCGAAGCGGCGGAAATCCTTCGCCAGCTTGCCGAGCGCGTCCTGGATCACGTGGATCTGTTTGCGCGTCTCCACGTCCTTCATCACCGCACGCGCGGTGTTGAGCACCGCCATCAGCGTGGTCGGCGACACGATCCACACGCGCCTGGCCTGCGCGTAGGCGACGACCTCGGGGTGCCAGGCGTGCAGCTCGGCGAACACCGCCTCGGCGGGCAGGAACATCACCGCGCCGTCCGAGGTAGTACCGGGCAGGATGTACTTCGAGGCGATGGCGTCGACATGGCGCTTCACGTCGGCACGGAAGGCCTGCTGCGCGGCACGGCGGTCGAGCTCGGCGAGCTCGGTGTCGAACATGCGGTGGTAGTTCTCGAGCGGGAACTTGGCATCCACCGCCACCTTGCCGGTGGGCGCCGGCATCGTCAGCAGGCAATCGACCCGGGTGTTGTTGGGCAGCACGGCCTGGAAGGCGTAGGCGTCGGGCGGCAGCATGTTCTGCACCAGGGCCTCGAGCTGCACCTCGCCGAAGGCGCCGCGTGCGCGCTTGTCGCCGAGCAGCTCCTGCAGGCTCACCACATTGGTGGTGAGGCCGTCGATCTTCTTCTGCGCCTCGTCGATGGTCGCCAGGCGCGCCATCACGCTGGCGAAGGTCTCGTTGGTCTTGCGGAATCCTTCATCCAGGCGCTGGTTGACCTGGCCCGACAGCGTATCCAGGCGGCCGTCGACGCTCTGCGTCAGCGCCTTCATGCCGCGCGACAGTTGCAGCGAGGCGGCGGTGAGTCCGCGCTGCAACAGCTCGCGGTCGGCGCGGGCGTGCTCGCCGATGCGGTCGGTCTGGCGGCCGAGGCCGTCGTGCAGGTCGCGCAGCAGCTCGCGATGCTGGGCCCCGAGCTGCTGCTCCATCAGCTCGGACAGCTCGTCGCCAAGCTGCGCAGTGAGCTTGCGCGCGCCGGTGTAGCTGCGCACCAGCAGCCACGCCAGCAGCACCAGCACCGCGGCCAGCAGGCCGGCGAGCAGCGTCTCGGCCTGGGTCAGTTGCAGCATCTGCACCCGTCAGCCCAGCGCACGAAGGCTCGCCAGCGGCGGCCGGTTCAGCAATGCGCGCGTGCCCAGCCAGCCGCCCGCCACCACGCCGGCCGCGCCCAGCACGACCGCCACCAGCACGGGGACGAGCGCCGGCACATACGGCATGCGGAACACCTGCTCGGCCAGCACCCAGCCGATCGC
>JAGOEI010000136.1 GCA_017997795.1 Thauera sp.
CGCCCGCTCCTGCCGCGGTCGCGCCCCCGGACAGCGGCGGCGGCAGGCAGCCGTCCGCGCTCGCGGTCTCGAGATGCGGCAGCAGCAGCGGCCCCATCGACTTCAGGATCTGCACCGGCAGCCCGGAGGTGAAGCGGTAGCTCGCCGCGTCCGGGCCGATCACGTAGGCGGTGAGCGTGCCGAAGTGGCGCGGGCCGAGGTAGAACACGAAGGTGGCGGTGCGGTTCATGGCCAGGCCGGCGCGGCCCTTGACCACGATGCGGTTGTCGCCGGTGCCGGTCTTGCCGCCGAGCACGAGCTCGGTACCGTCGGCCAGCGTGAAGGCGCCGGCAAGGCGGCGCGCGGTGCCGCTCTCGACGACGTCGGACAGCGCGCCGCGCAGGGCCTGCGCCACCTCGGGCGCCATCACCTGCTCGCCCTCGGCCGCACGCACCGCAAAGGCCGTCTCGTAGGGCGTGTCGGCCGCAAAGCGCACGCTGTCGATGCGCCGCGTCGGCAGGCGGCGGCCGTCGTTGATGATGATGCCCATCAACTCGGCCAGCGCCGCCGGGCGGTCACCCGAGCTGCCGAGCGCGGTCGCCAGCGACGGCACGAGGTGGCCGAAGGGGTAGCCAAGCCGCGCCCAGCGGCGGTGGATGTCGAGGAAGGCCTCGACCTCGAGCAGCGTGAAGATGCGCGAATCCTGTGCGCCCTTGGCGCGGGTGCGGAACAGCCAGCGATATACCTGCTGGCGCTCCTTCTCGCTCGCCGCCACCGCGTCGGCCAGGCTCGCGTCCGGATGCTGCAGGCGGAAGGCGACCAGCCACAGCTCGAGCGGATGCACGCGCGCCACATAGCCGCGGTCGGGCAGATCGAAGGCGTCGGGGGCGTGGCGGGCGTAGAGTTGGCCGATGCGCGCCTCGCTCAGCGCCCCGTCGCCCAGGCGACGGCCGAGGAAGGCGGCGAGCGCGGCCGGCGGTGCCTCGGGCTCCAGGTAGCGGAACACCGCGGCGAGGCGGTCGGCGCCCGGGCGCAGCCCGTCGAGCAGCATCGAGCGCATCTCCTCCGCGCTGCGGTCCTGGTACTTGCGCCAGAAGCGGCGCAGGAAGGCCTGGCCCTCGCGGTCGGCGAAGCGCGCGAGGTATTCGATGCGGCGCGGGTCCTGGTTGTCCTCGAGCAGGCGCGCGGTGCTGCCCGGCACCTGGTACATGGTGTGGCGCACGATCTCGCGCATCAGGCGTACGAAGGGCAGGTTGATCGAGGCCTGCAGCGCCTCGCGCAGCGTGGGCTCGCGGGCGTTGTCGCTGGCGTTGAAGTTGCCGAAGGTGTGGCGCCCGCCGCCGGTGAAGAAACCCTCGCCCGGGCTGGCGGAGTAGCGGCGCTCGAGCGCGGCCTCGAGCATCGCCGGCAGGCTGCGGTCGGCCGTGGTGGCGAGGTGGTCGATCGCCCAGCGCGTGAGTCGGTCGTGGGTGTCGACATCCACCTTGCGCAGTGCCGGCACATCGAGCGCAGCGAGGCGGCCATGGAGCTCGGCGACGATCTCGAGATAGGTCGCCAGCACGCGCAGCTTGGCGGTGGAGCCAAGCTCGAGCTTGCTGCCTTCGTTGATGTCGAGCGGCTGGTCGGTGGTGTCGGTCTGCACGCGCACGCGATTGCCGCCCTCGGTGCGCTCGACCAGCGTGAAGCTGTAGCGCACCGCGCCGAGCGTGGCCGGGTGCAGCATGCGGTCGGCGATCAGGCCCTGGCTGCGCGCGAAGACCGGGTCGGAGAGCTGGCCGAGGTAGTCGCTCACCGCCTGCTGCAGCCCGCCGTGCAGCGTGGCGTTCATCTGCGCGTCGAGGCGGTCGAGGCTGTACAGCGAGGTACCGAGCATGCCCGCCAGGCGCGCGCGCACCGCGGTGGTGCCCTTGCCCGGGTTGGCCGGCACCACCGCCGGGTCGGCGGCGAGGTCGCGATACACGAGCGGCTGGCCGAGCGCGGCGTCGCGCAGCGCCGGGCTGATCAGACCGGCCTCGGCGAGCAGGCGCAGGTGGGAATCGGTGCTGCGGGTGAGCTCGCCCCGGCCGCCGGCGAGGTACCACGAAGGCCGGCGGTGGGCGATCATCAGCGCCACCACCTGGCGCAGCGCCTGGCCCTGGGCGATGCGTTCGGCGCCCTCGCCCTCGGCCGCCGACAGCAGCGCATTGACGCGCTCGAAATCGGCGCCGAACCACACCCACAGCCCATCGCCCAGGCCATTGACCTCGCCATGGCCGGGCGCGGCCGACAGCGGCACGGTGTTCAGGTAGTCGAGCACCAGGCGGCGGCGCACCGGCAGCGTCTGTTCGCCTTCGCGGTAGGCACGCACCGAGGCCGACACCATCTGGCGCAGCTTCTCGCGCGCATCGAGGGTGATGCCGCCGGGCGAATGGCGGTACTTCTCGATCTGGGTGGCGAGCGTGCTGCCGCCGGGCGCATCGAGGTCGGCATTGACCATGCGCCCGAGCTGGCCGAGCGCCGCGCGCGCGAAGCGTACCCAGTCCACCGCCGGGTTCAGCGTCGGCCGCGACTCGTCGAGCAGGTCGCGGTTCTCGATGAACAGCAGGGCCTGGGCGACGATCGGGGGCACGTCCTCGAAGCGCGCATAGCCCCGCCACGGGTAGCGGAAGCCATACAGCGGCTGGGCGCGGCAATCGAACACGTCGAGCCCGGCGCGCGTCTTCTCGGCGTAGGGCGGGAACAGGCCGTGCTCGACGTGCTCGATCAGCGCGTCGTTGAAGCGCACCTGCTCGGTGAGCGCGAAGCCGCGCGCCTGCAGGCGTTCGGCAAAGCGCGGCAGCTCGGTGTAGCCGAGACGCTGGTCGAAGGGACCGTGCGCGGGAAAGCGGATCGCGTCGCTCGGCCCCGCCACGCGCTGGTAGTCGAGACGCGCGGCGTAGCGCGCGATCTCGCGCGCCTGCAGGCGCGAGGTGTTCAGCTCGTGCCACAGCAGCAGGCCGCCCGCCACGCTCGTCACCAGCAGGGCGATGACGATGACGGCGGCAAGCAGGCGCCATGGGCGCAAGGGGCGGCGCCCCGGTGGCAACACGGGTGCCGGCGCGGGATTCGGAAGATCGGGATTCAAGGGCGGGCGGGGCGATGGTGCGTTGCGGCAATTATCCCCATTCTGCGACGTAAAAATGACACTGTTACAAGCGCGCCACAGCGACCACGGCGCAGGCGCACCCCGTCTGCCAAACCCGCCTGCCATTGCGGCCCCGAGTCGGCGCACGCCCTAAGCCGGGCATGTCGGGGCGAGCCGGCTAGCTGCCCTTGTGGTTGTCCTGACGCGCCTTCAGGCTGGTCGACGGCAGGATGCCGAAGGTCTGGCGATACAGTTCGGCGAAGCGCCCCAGGTGCGTGAAGCCGAACTCGAGCGCCACCGCCGTCACATTCGCCACCCGGCTCGCCGGATCCATCAGCGTGCTGTACACATGCTCGAGCTTCTTCTTGCGGATGTAGGCCTTCGGCGTCATCCCGGCCTTCTTTTCGAACAGCATGTACAGCGAGCGCACGCTCAGGCCCGCATGCTGGGCGAGACGTTCCGCGCTGATGTCGTGGCGGATGTTGTCATCGATGTACTGGACGACGCGCGCAAAGCAGCGCACCTGCGCGTCGGGCTCGCCGTGGATGCTGCCCTGGTGGAGCGTGGCGATCAGCTTGCAGGCCAGCGCCCGCGCGTAATGGTGCAGCACCTCGGACGGCGTGGTGTCCGACTCGACCTCCACGCGCACCAGTTCGCAGAGCTGCATCAGCCGCTGGCGCTCGTCCGCGCGCAGCGGCGTGGCGCTGAAGGCCCCCGTGGCGGCGGGCTTGACCCAGCCATGCTCGACACAGAGCTCCCGCACCATGACGACCGGAAGACGGACGATCATGCTGTCGAAATCGTCCGAGCAGTTCAAGCCGATGGATTCGTCCGCATGGTGCATCACGATGTGTCCGGCACCGAGCTGGCGCGCATGGCGGCTCTGGGGCGCCCGGCAATGACCATTGAGGATCAGATGGATCTCGTAGGCGCCGTCCTCCACCACAGACACGCGCTCTGTCGTGTCGGCCTGACGCAGGCGGCACAGGTCGACGACGCGCACGCCGCGCGGATGGCCAACGCGAATTGCGGCATCGCCGTCAGCCAGGCGCCCGGAATCGAGGGACACATCTGGTCGGACGCGTGCTTGGCGTTCGCGTGAATTCGGCAAGGTGGTCTCCTTGAATCAGTGACTCGTACGCAGGAGGCGCAATCATATCGATAATTCACATTTTTATCGATATTTTTTAGTTTCCACACGGATAATCTCAACGCAGCCTCCACCTGAGCGCACGAAGTCTCAGCGCGCCCCTGGCAGAGCGAATAAGCAATGCGCTTTTTCTTGGTTCGGATTGGCGTGCGCCACGGATAGATTTCCTCCACCGCAAGCACCGATACGGAGAAAAACCATGACGCTCGCCCCCCTTCGCCACACCCTGCTCGCCCTTGCCCTGAGCACCGGACTGACCGCCTTCGCCGGCGCCGCCACCGCGCAGACAACGCTACTCAACGTTTCTTACGATCCGACACGCGAGCTCTACCAGGACTTCAACCCCGAGTTCGCCCGCCACTGGCAGGCGCAGACCGGCGAGACCGTCACCATCAAGCAGTCGCACGGCGGCGCGGGGAAACAGGCGCGGGCGGTGATCGACGGGCTCGAAGCCGACGTCGTCACCCTGGCCCTGGCCTACGACATCGACGCCATCGCCGAGCAGACCGGCAAGATTCCCGCCAACTGGCAGACTCGCCTCGCCAACAACAGTTCGCCTTACACCTCCACCATCGTCTTCCTGGTGCGCAAGGGCAACCCCAAGGGCATCAAGGACTGGGGCGACCTGGTCAAGCCCGGGGTCGAGGTCATCACCCCCAACCCGAAAACGTCCGGCGGCGCACGCTGGAACTACCTCGCCGCCTGGGGCTACGCGCTCAGGCAACCGGGCGGCAGCGAGCAGAGCGCGCAGGACTTCGTCACCCGCCTGCTGAAGAACGTGCCGGTGCTGGATTCGGGCGCGCGCGGCGCCACCAACACCTTCGTCCAGCGCGGCATCGGCGACGTGCTGCTGGCGTGGGAGAACGAAGCCTTCCTGTCGATCAACGAGCTCGGCCCGGACAAGTTCGAGATCGTCGTGCCCTCGATCTCGATCCGCGCCGAGCCGCCGGTCACCGTCGTCGATGGCGTGGCCAACAAGCGCGGCACCGCCAAGGTGGCGCAGGCCTACCTCGAGTACCTGTACTCGCCGGTCGGCCAGAAGATCGCCGCCAGGCACTACTACCGCCCGGTCAGGCCCGAACACGCCGACCCTGCCGACGTCGCCCGCTTCCCGAAGGTCGAGCTGATCACCATCGAGGACCTCGGCGGCTGGCAGGCGGCGCAGAAGACGCACTTCGCCGACGGCGGGGTGTTCGATCAGGTCTACGCCCGGTAGGTCGACAGGGCCGGGAGCGCAAATCGAGGCCCGCAACCCATTCCGCGGACGGGTCGAGGAAAGAACCCATGCAAGGACGCCAGCGCGGGGAAGCGAGGGCGTGCTGTCCACCGAAGAGTCGGCGAAACTGCTGCGCTTTGCGCGTGTGGTCGAGCGTGCCGAGGAAGTCTTCCAAGCCGCCGAGCCCGCGCTGGCCTGGCTCAAGGCCGACAACGCGGCGCTGGGTGGCATCACGCCGCTGTCGCTGCTCGACACCGACATCGGCGCCGACAGCGTGCTCGACACCCTGGGCCGCATCGAGCACGGCGTGTTTGCCTGATGCGCACGGTGTGGCGCATCACCACCGCCCGCTTCGCGGCGGCGGCATTTTCAGACGAAGGTGCGCGACTGCATGGCGGGCGCTGGAATCCCAAGGGCCACGGCGTCATCTACACCGCCGAGTCGCAGTCGCTCGCGCTGCTCGAGATGTTGGTCCAGGACGCGCCGCTGCGCGCGCGCTACGTGCTGATCCCGGC
>JAGOEI010000137.1 GCA_017997795.1 Thauera sp.
TGCTAGCCTGGTTCGCCCAGCACCGCGCCTGAGTCCGTGCGGGCGGCGCGTAATGTCGTCGCCCGCGCAAGCACATTCACGGGTGCCCGGCCGTTGCTGGCATCGAATCGCCGGCACATGGCCCGAGCGGGCCGGCATCCGCGACCGTCACCGGGGGCGTAGCCGCCGCGTGAGCAGCGTGCACCACCCCCATGCCCGCCACCCAGCCGAAAACCAGACCGAGGATGATCGCCACGACGGCACTCAGCCATGTCCACCAGGATCCGCGCATGTGTCCTCCGTACGTCGCGCGGGCGGCGTGCCTCGCCCGCAGTGCCGGATTGGACGGCGGCAGGCGGTCAGCGTTCCGGAGAATCCGCTTCGGCCGGCGATTGCCCGGCCCGATTCGCTGACGCGGGGCCAGCCGCGGGCGGCGGCAACTCGGCCAGCAGCTTCGCCGCGACGAGGCCATTCACCAGCCCGAACACCACCGCCGCCAGGGCGAACACCGGCAGCAGGTAGAACACCCCGTCATGTGGCACCAGCCACAGCCGCGCCACCACCAGTTGCGCACCGATGTGCGCGAACGCGGCGAGGATGCTGTGGCTCACCGGCCCGAACCAGCGCCCCGGCAGGTGCATCGCCAACCCGAGCACCAGCAGGCTGGCGAGCGCGCCCGACAGACTGAGGAAGAAGCCCGGCGCCAGGAACTGGCCGAGCAGCAGGCTGCCGGCGAGCACGCGCAGCAGCGACACCCACACCGCCTCGCGCCAGCCCCAGCGCGCGAGCACGACCAGGGTGACGATGTTGGCCAGGCCGGGCTTGATGCCGGGCAGCGGCAGCGGAATCGCCGCCTCGGCCACGGTCAGCACGATCGCCGCCGCCGCATGGCGGGCGATGCGGCGGTCCTCCCTGGTGGGCGTCAGTTCAATAGTTGAGGGAGTCATAGTCCGCAGCGCGGCCGGTGAGGCTGAGGCTGACCTGGTTGGGCGCGCAGATCGCCACCGCGCCGGCCTGCGTCAGCCAGCCCTGGCGCACGCAGTACTGCCGCGGGCCCGGGTCGGATGCGACGCGCGCGCGCCCGGGGCGGATCTCGATCACCGACACACCGAGCGGGCCGGGCACCTCGATCAGGCGCTCGCGGGTGAGATCGACCTCGGCCACCACCCGCCCCCCGGCGCGCACCACCGCGCCGTCGGGCGCGCCGCCCTGCCACAGGCTCAGCACCGCGTACGCGCACACCACCAGGCCGAGCACGACCACGACGACGTCGCCCGGACGCAGGAGGGCCCGCCATTGGGCAACATCGAGCCTCACTGCGCCGTTCCACCCCCGGACTCGTGACTGCCCGCGGCACGATCCGCCGCGCGCCGCGCCGCCGAGCGATGGCGCACGATGACTTCGAGCTGATCACGAAAATGCTCGGCCAGCCATTCGGCGAGATACACCGAGCGGTGCTGGCCGCCGGTGCAGCCGATCGCCACCGTCAGGTAGCTGCGGTTGTCGCGCAGGTAGGCGGGCAGCCAGTTGGCGATGAACTGGCGGATGTCCTGCGCCATGCGCTGCACCTCCGGAATGTCCTCCAGGAACTCGATCACCGGCTGGTCGCGCCCGGTGAGCGGACGCAGCCGGGGGTCGTAGTGCGGGTTGGGCAGACAGCGCACGTCGAACACCAGGTCGGCGTCGAGGGGAATGCCGTACTTGAAGCCGAAGGACTCGAACATCAGCGTCATGCCTTCGGTCGAGGGCATCTGGATGAAGTCCTTGACCCACGCGCGCAGCGTGTTCGGGTGCAGGTCGCTGGTGTCGATGCGGTGACCGAGCGCCGCGATGCTCTCGAGCGCATCGCGCTCGCGCTGGATCGCCTCTTCCAGGGTGACGTCGTCGATGGCGAGCGGATGGCGGCGGCGGGTCTCGGAAAAACGCGCGATCAACGCGTCGTCCCTCGCCTCGAGGAAGATCACACGCAGGTCGCGCACGGTCGCGCGCAGCGCCTCGACCTGCTGCGGCAGGGCAGCGATGCTGACGCCGGAGCGCATGTCCACCGCCACCGCCACCCGCCGCCAGCCCGCGCCGCGCAGATGCGCGACGAGCTGCGGCAGCAGCGCCGCGGGCAGGTTGTCCACCACGTAGTAGCCGGCGTCTTCCAGCACGTTGAGCGCGATGCTCTTGCCCGAGCCCGACAGGCCACTGATGAGTACGATCTGCATGGGTCCTTAGAAAGTAAAAAGCCCGCCGACACTATAGCGCAGCGTCGGCGGGCAGGTCCCTGCTTGCGGGCGAGGCGCGCCGCGGAATCGATCAGGCGGCGCGCTTGCGCTTGTCGGCGATCTTCTCCCACAGGTCGGCGTTCTTGATGCCGAGCGTGCGCGGGTCGAACAGCGGCTCGGCGCGCCCCCGGGCCTGCTGCGCCTCGTAGTCCTTCAGCGCCAGCAGCGCCGGTTTCTGCAGCACCAGGATGGCGACGATGTTGAGCCAGGCCATCAGGCCGACGCCGATGTCGCCCAGGCCCCAGGCGAGGTCGCTGGTGCGCACGCAGCCGTACAGCGCGGACGCGATCAAGGCCACCCGCAGCGCGAAGATCAGCGCCTCGGAGCGCAGGTTGCGCGTCAGGTAGGCGACGTTGGTCTCGGCGATGTAGTAGTAGGCGATCACCGTGGTGAAGGCGAAGAAGAACAGCGCCACCGCCACGAACATCGAGCCGAAACCGGGCAGCACCTGCTCCATCGCCGCCTGCGTGAAACCGGTCCCGGCGGTGATGTTGGCGAGGCCGGTGAAGACCTGCTGGCCGTCAGCGCCGGTGACGTTGTAGGCGCCGGTGATCAGGATCATGAACGCGGTCGCCGAGCACACGAACAGCGTGTCGACATACACCGAGAACGCCTGCACCAGGCCCTGCGCAGCCGGGTGCGGCACCTCGGCCGCGGCCGCAGCGTGCGGGCCGGTGCCCTGGCCGGCTTCGTTCGAATACACGCCGCGCTTGACGCCCCACTGGATCGCCAGGCCGATCATCGCGCCGAAACCGGCCTCGAGACCGAACGCGGACGACAGGATCAGGCGGATGACCTCCGGCACCTTCTCGACGTTGAGCGCCACCACCACCGCCGCCGCCAGCACGTAGCCGAGCGCCATGAAGGGTACGACCACCTGGGTGACCTGCGCGATGCGGCGCACGCCGCCGAAGATGATGAGGCCGAGCAGGATCACGATGATCGTGCCGGTCACCGCCGGCGCCACACCAAAGGCGTTCTGCATGCTGGCCGCGATGCTGTTGGTCTGCACGCCGGGCAGCAGCAGGCCGCAGGCGAGGATGGTGGCGACCGCGAACACGATCGCATAGATGCGCCAGCCCAGGCCCTTCTCGATGTAGTAGGCGGGGCCGCCACGGTACAGGCCGTGATGCTCGGTCTTGTAGATCTGGCCGAGCGCGGATTCGATGTAGGCCGTGGCAGCGCCGAGGAAGGCGACCATCCACATCCAGAAGATCGCGCCCGGACCGCCGAAGCCGATCGCGGTGGCGACGCCGGCGATGTTACCCGTGCCCACCCGGCCCGACAGCGCGATGGTCAGCGCCTGGAAGGACGACACGCCCGCCGCCGAACTCTTGCCACGGAACATGGCGCGCACCATCTCGCCCATGTGGCGCACCTGCATGAAACGCGTGCGAATCGAGAAATACAGGCCGACCAGCAGGCAAAGATAGACAAGGGCCGGGCTCCAGACCCAGCCATTGATCCCGTCGACGATTTGTTGCATTGAGATGCGTCCGGAAAAAGTGAGGGGGTCGATTGTATCCGCTTGTTGCAGATCAACGAAAAGCCTTCGTCAGCCCCGCTGCGTCCCCGAATCGCCCTATCCCGCGACCACCAGCTTGCCGTGCTCGCGCCGCGCCACGCCGGCGCGTTCGAGTTCCTTCACCAGCCAGCCAGCCAGCGCATCCGGCGCCAGGCCGAGGAAGCGCTGGTTGGCCTCGCGGTACAGCGGCGTCTCGTCGAGATGGCGCGGCAGTTCGTCGAGCGCCATGCTGCGCACGTCGAGCAGCTTGAAGGTGACGCAGGCGCGGATGGCGTTGCGCGCCATGCGCGCGCCGTCGGCCTCGAAGGCCTGCAGGCGGGCGAAGGCGCGCTCGAGCGCGTCGTCGAACTCGGTGAAGGGCGCGCCGTGGCCGGGGATCACCACATCGACCGCGAGCCGGCCTATGCCTTCCAGCGTGCGCCGGGCCTCGCCCAGCCCGTCGCCGGTGCCGAGCACGTCGGCGAACAGGATGCCGAAGCCGTCGCGCCACAGCGCGTCGCCCGACATCAGGATGCGGCGCTCGGCGTTGTAGTAGGCGAGCGCGTCCATGTCGTGGCCGGGCGCGGCGATCGCCTGCCACTCGAGTTCGCCGGCGACGAAGCGGTCACCGGGTGCGAACGTGGCGTCGACCTGGAAGCGCTCGCCCGCCTGGGCGGCGGTGGACAGCAGCAGCGCCGCCTCGTCCCAGTGCGTCACCGCGCGCTCCATGCCGACCGGTACGGTGATGGTGCACCCGAAGGCGCGCTGCACGCTGGCGTTGCCGCCGATGTGATCGGAATGCGAGTGGGTGTTGATGAGCCGCCCGAGCCGTCGCCCGTCGAGCCCGGCGCGCACCAGCGCCACCGTCTGCGAGGCGTGGCTGACGTAGCCGCTGTCGACAAGCGCAGCCTCGCCACCGTCGAACAGCAGCACGTTGTTGGCCGACAGCCAGCCGCGCTCGAGGACCTGGACGGTGTCGGGCAGGCGGGGCTGCGTGCTCAATCGCTGCCCTCCCCGACCTGCGCGGCGACGTTGGGCGGCAGCGGCACGGGCTTGTCGTCGGCCTGGAGCGCCGGCGACGGAGGCGCCACCGGCACGCCGTTGATCTCGTCCGCGGTTCGACCGCAGCCCAGACACACGCCCGCATCCCAGTCGATCATGCACACGCCGACGCAGAGCGCGTCTCCGCTCATGCCCGCGTCTCCACAGCCCGGCCGGTCTCGCCAAGGCATGCGCGGCGCGTGGCCACGGCGGCGAGGATGTCGCGGCGGTCGTCGTCGGTCGTGCGGCTCCAGCGCGTGATCTCGTCGATCGTGCGCTGGCAGCCCTCGCACCAGCCGGTATCCGGGCTCATGCGGCAGACGTTGGTGCAGGGGGAAGGAATACTCATGGAGTTGCTCTCTGTCGGTTGCGGGCAGCGCGTACGTGCGCGCGGCCTCGTTGATTGCAGACCGGATTATGAACGACTCACGACGCGCAGGCCGCCTTGGCGCGCTTGGCCAGCACCGCGCGCGCCACGCGCGAGGCCGGCTCGCGGCCGAGCTGTGCGCTGATCCAGGCGGCGGTGTCCACCAGCGCGTCGAGATCGATGCCGGTGTCGATGCCGAGCCCGTTCAGCAACCAGACCACGTCCTCGGTGGCAACGTTCCCCGAGGCGCCGGCCGCGTAGGGGCAACCGCCGAGCCCGCCGACCGAGGCGTCGAACACCGCCACGCCCATCTGCAGCGACGCATACACGTTGGCCACCGCCATGCCGTAGGTGTCGTGGTAGTGGCCGGCGAGTTTCTCGACCGGAACGTGCTTCGCCACCGCATCCAGCATGCGCTGGATGCTCGTCGGCGTGCCGACGCCGATGGTGTCGCCGAGCGAGACCTCGTAGCAGCCCATGTCCAGCAGCGTCGCCGCCACGTCGGCGACCGCCTGCGGGGCGATCGCGCCCTCGTAGGGACAGCCGACCACGCAGGAGACGTAGCCGCGCACCCGCACGCCGGCCGCGTGCGCGGCCTCGGTGACCGGGCGGAAGCGTTCCAGGGACTCGGCGATCGAGCAGTTGATGTTCTTCTGGCTGAAGGACTCGGATGCGGCGCCGAACACCGCGACCTCCTTCGCCCCGGCGGCGAGCGCGGCCTCGAAGCCCTTCAGGTTGGGGGTGAGCACCGGGTAGGCAACGCCGG
>JAGOEI010000138.1 GCA_017997795.1 Thauera sp.
TCGCTCACCCGCACCCCGGTCCCAACCAGATCGCAGCGCAGATTCAGCGAGAACTGGCGCACGAACGCCTTGGTGCCGCCGTACACATTACCGCCCGGGTACGGCCAGCGCCCGGCAACCGAGCCGATGTTGACGATGCTGGCGCCGGCGCCGTGGGCGATCAGCCGCGGCAGCAGCATGCGGGTGGCGTACATCAGGCCCTTGACGTTGGTGTCGACCATCGTCTCCCAGTCGTCGAGGCTGCAGCGCTGCGCCGGATCGGTGCCGAGCGCGAGCCCGGCGTTGTTGACCAGTCCGCGCAGCTTCGCAAAGTCCGCGGGCAAGGCGTCGATCGCCGCCTGCATGGCGGCGCGGTCGCGCACGTCCAGCGTCAGCGCCAGCACCTCGGTGGTCGGCGAAAGCTCGGCAGCCAGCGCGTCGAGCCGCTCGGTGCGGCGCCCGGTGATGACCAGCTTCCAGCCTGCCTGCGCAAAGCGCCGCGCGCAGGCCTCGCCGAAACCGGACGTTGCGCCGGTGATGAACACGGTGGGTTGCATGATTCCTCCTGCTTTGGAGTGACAGATGAAAAGACGTGAATGGGACCTCGCCGCCTCACGCGCCGGGACGGCCGCCCGCACCGACCGTGGCCCCTGGCTCGTTGCCACGTGGCTGGCGCATCGTCAGGGCGATGCCGCCCAGCACCAGCGTCATGCCGGCAAAGTGGAACCAGGCCGGATGTTCGCCGAGCAGCAGCGTCGACAGGATCGCGGCGAACACCGGCTGCAAGTGGATGAACAAGGACCCGACCGACGGCCCCACCGCAATCACCCCGGCATTGAAGCAGACGAAGCCGAGGAACGCGGCGATGACACCCGCGTAGAGAATGCCGGCGACCGAGCCGGCATGCAGATTCACCGTCCGCCCGCCGGAGAGCTCCCACGCGTACATCGGCGCCATCACCAGCAGTCCGACGAAGACGAAAGCGGCGAGCTGCAGCATCGGATGCACGCCCTTGGGCCGCCACTGCAGCCCGACCGTGTAGATGCTCCAGGTCAGCACCGCCACCAGCATCCACAGGTCGCCGGTGTTCAGGCCAAGCCCGAACAACACCTCGAGACTGCCGCGGCTGATCAGCAACAGCACGCCGGCCAGCGACACCATCACGCCGATCGCCTCGGGACGGCTCAGGCGCTTGCCGAGAAAGACGAACGCCAGCGCGATGGTCGCCACCGGAATGAAGGAGTTGAGCAGCGTCGCGCTGGTCGCGGTCGTGTATTGCACCGCCACATAAGAGAACGTGTTGTAGAAGCCCACCCCGAACACACCCAGGAAGACCACCTGCTTCCAGGCCGCTCGCAGCATCGGCCATTGCGCCTTCAGATGCGGCAAGGCGAGCGGCAGAACGCAGGCAAAGGCCACCACCCAGCGCCAGAAGGCGAGCGCGACGGGCGGCAGGTCGTCGCGCAGACCCCGGCCCATCACCATGTTCCCCGCCCAGAACAAGGAGGCAAGGACGAGCAGCAGGTAGGGATTGAAGCGGGGGCGGGTCATCATGTGCAGCCTGTCACGGATTTGGGCGCTTGATTGTCTTTGTAAATCGTCCCGAGATAAACCCCGTTCCGGCGCCATCAATATTCATGATTCACGAACAATGTCGCGCCCGCCGGGCTTGACGCCTCGCACGCCTCGAGCGTGACATCTCGCACGCCAACCGTGCGCTTTGCTTGATCAAGGTCATGCACGCGAACGGCCAGCGGAATATAGTTGCACTGCACAATTTTTCCACGCGCCCTCACTGCCCGGCCTCACGAAGGCCAGTGCAGCACCGGCTCAAAGGCCTCGACATGACCCGCATCATCGACATCACCGAGCTCGCCCTGCGCGACGCCCACCAGAGCCTGCTCGCCACCCGCATGGCCCTGGAAGACATGATCCCCGCCTGCGAAGACATCGACCGCGCCGGCTACTGGTCGGTCGAATGCTGGGGCGGCGCCACCTTCGACGCCTGCATCCGCTTCCTCAACGAAGACCCCTGGGAACGCCTGCGCACCTTCCGCCGCCTGCTGCCCAATTCGCGCCTGCAGATGCTGCTGCGCGGCCAGAACCTGCTCGGCTACCGTCACTACGAAGACGGCGTCGTCGACCGCTTCGTCGACAAGGCCGCCGAAAACGGCATGGACGTGTTCCGCGTGTTCGACGCCCTGAACGACATCCGCAACCTGCAGCGCGCCATCGCCGCGGTGCGCCGCACCGGCAAGCACGCCCAGGGCACGATCTGCTACACGGTCAGCCCGCTGCACACGGTGCAGGGCTTCGTGGACATGGCGCAGCGCCTGGTGGAGATGGGCTGCGACTCGATCTGCCTCAAGGACATGGCCGCGCTGTTGAAGCCCCAGCCGGCCTACGACATCGTGCGCGGCATCAAGCAGCAGTGCGGCGATTCGGTGCGCGTGCATGTGCATACCCACGCCACCACCGGCGTCACCCTGGTGAGCCTGATGAAGGCGATCGAGGCCGGCGCCGACTGCGTGGATACCGCAATCAGCTCGCTCAGCCTCGGCCCCGGCCACAACCCCACCGAAAGCCTGGTGGAGATGCTCGAGGGCACCGGCTTCGAGGCCCGGCTGGACAAGGACCGCCTGCGCAGCATCAAGGACCACTTCGCCACCGTGCGCCCGCGCTACGCCGAGTTCATGTCCAACATCCACGGCGTGGACACCGACATCTTCGACAGCCAGATCCCGGGCGGCATGATCTCCAACATGGAGAGCCAGCTCAAGCAGCAGAAGGCGGCCGACCGCCTGCGCGAGGTGCTGATCGAGGTGCCGCGCGTGCGCGAGGACGCGGGTTTTCCGCCGCTGGTCACGCCCTCGAGCCAGATCGTCGGCACGCAGGCGGTGTTCAACGTGATGATGGGGCGCTACAAGGCGATGTCGGGCGAGTTTGCCGATCTGATGCTCGGCTACTACGGCCAGGCGCCCGGCGAGCGCGACCCCGAGGTGGTGGCGCTCGCCGAGCAGCAGGCGAAGAAGCCGCCGATCGACTGCCGCCCCGCCGACCTACTCAAGCCCGAATGGCACGCGCTGCGCGAGGCGGCGATCGCGCTGCCGGGCAGCAACGGCAGCGACGAGGACGTGCTCACCCACGCGATGTTCCCGCAGGTGGCGCCGAAGTTCTTCGCCAGCCGCGCCGAGGGGCCGAAAAACCTGGGCAAGGATCCGGCCGCCACAGGCCCGGACATGGGCAAGACCGGTGCAGCGCCTGCCGGCGGCGGCAGCGCCTCCGCCCCCGTGCGCACGCCGATCAGCTACGACGTGACGGTCAACGGCCGCTCGCATCGCGTCTCCGTCACACCTGTCCCTTGAAGCGCAGGCAATCACCGACGGCGTCGGCTGCCGGGCCGTGCCCTGCCCCGGACGCCACGCATCCTCTACACGGACGCGCTCATCAAATTCTGGAGAACTCCGCATGAACACCATGCAGGACAAGATCGCCGACCTGCAGCGCCGCCGCGCCGCCGCTGAACTCGGCGGTGGCGCCGACCGCCTCGACAAGCAGCGCCAGGCCGGCAAGCTCACCGCGCGCGAACGCATCGCCGCGCTCGTCGACCCCGACAGCTTCGACGAGACCGGCCTCTTCGCCGCCCACCGCGCCACGCTCTTCGGCATGGCGGGCAAGTCGCTGCCTGCCGACGGCGTGGTCACCGGCGCGGCCGCGGTCGGTGGTCGGCTCGTGCATCTGGCCAGCCAGGACTTCACCGTCGCCGGCGGCTCGGCGGGCGAGACTCACTCCGAGAAGGTCGCCGACATCATGCACATGGCGTTGAAGACCGGCTCGCCCTTCGTGTTCATCAACGACTCGGGCGGCGCCCGCGTGCAGGAAGGCATCGACTCGCTGTCGGGCTACGGCAAGGTCTTCCACGCCAACGTGCTGCTGTCGGGCGTGGTGCCGCAGATCTCGCTGATCTGCGGACCGTGCGCCGGCGGCGCGGCCTACAGCCCGGCGCTCACCGACTTCATCATCCAGACCCGCCAGGCCCAGCTCTTCATCACCGGGCCGCAGGTCATCCGCCAGGTCACCGGCGAGAAGGTCACCGCCAACCAGTTGGGCGGACCGGATGCGCACATGCTGCATTCGGGGGTGATCCACTTCATCGCCGAGGACGACGCCCACGCGGTGATGCTGTGCAAGAAGCTGCTGAGCTTCCTGCCCGCCAACAACCTCGAGGACCCGCCGCAGATCGAGGGCGACCGCCGCGTCGAAGCCAATCCCGCCCTCGCCGCCATGGTGCCGGTCGAAGCTCGCCAGGGCTACGACGTGCGCAACGTCATCGCCGGCATCGTCGATTTCGCCGACTTCCTGGAGGTGCAGGCGGGCTTCGCGGCCAACATCGTCGTCGGCTTCGCACGCATCAGCGGCGGCACCGTCGGCATCGTCGCCAATCAGCCGCTGGTGCAGGCGGGCGTGCTCGACATCGACGCCTCGGACAAGGCCGCGCGCTTCATCCGCTTCTGCAACGCGTTCAACATTCCGCTGGTCACCTTCGTGGACGTGCCCGGCTTCCTGCCCGGCGTCAAGCAGGAATACGGCGGCATCATCCGCCACGGCGCCAAGCTGCTGTTCGCCTACTCGTCGGCCACCGTGCCCAAGATCACCGTGATCCTGCGCAAGGCGTACGGCGGCGCGTACGTCGCCATGTGCAGCAAGGATCTGGGCGCCGACCGGGTCTTTGCGTGGCCGACCGCCGAGATCGCGGTGATGGGCGCCGAGGGCGCGGCCGAGATCGTGTTCCGCAAGGAGATCGACGAGGCCGACAAGCCCGACGAGAAACGTCGGGAACGGATCCGCGAGTATCGCGAAACCTTCTCCAACCCCTACGTCGCCGCCGAGCGCCGGCTGGTGGATGCCGTCATCGAGCCCGCGCTGACGCGCCGCCACGTCGCCCAGGCGCTGGAATATCTGCGCACCAAGCGCGAGCCGCGGCCGCACAAGAAGCACGGGCTGTCGCCGCTGTGAGGAGTCGATCATGAAAGACCAGGACCACCTGCTCGCCGTCATCGAAACCCTGCGCGGCGAAGTCCGCAGCCTCGGCGCGCGCGTCGGCGAGCTGGAAGCTCGGCTCGCAGCTGCAGCCCAGCCCTCCCCCGCGACCACAACTACCCAAGCGGTGCAGACCCGGGCGGCAGCGCCCCAGGGCGACATCAGCGAAGAAGAACTGCTCGCCCTCTCCGCCGCGATTGCGGCCTTCCTCGGCGTGCGGGCGAGAATCCGCAACGTCCGACTGGTGCATTCTCCGACCTGGGCCCAGGTCGGCCGTGTCCACATCCAGGCCTCGCACCGCGTGCATTGAAAGGAACTACAAGGTGAAACTCAGGATCACGCTCAACGACAAGACCTTCGAGGTGGACGTGGAGGTCGCCGAGGCCGACACCGCCGCCCTGCCACCGGCCTACCCGATCGGCTCGGCCGTGCTCTCGGGCAGCGTCGCCGGCGCGCCGCCGGCGCCCGTCACGAACGACGCAGCGGTCGACGAAGCCAAGGTGTGCCGCAGCCCGGTCTCGGGCATCGTCGTCCGCCTCATCGCCCAGTCCGGCCAGCATCTTCAGGTCGGCGACCCGCTGATGGTGCTCGAGGCCATGAAGATGGAGACCAACATCACCGCCCCGATCGCCGGTCGGATCGCCGCACTGCGCGTCGCCCAGGGCGACAACGTGCAGTCGGGGCAGATCGTCGTGGAATTCGAGTGAAGTGAACGCTGGCGGGCGCCGGAAGGCGCTCGCGAACTGCCGCTCTTGAACCGGACCTCCCCTTGGGCCTGCATGCGCAGACAATCGGGACGGAGCCGAAGGAACGGACGAAGCGGGGCAGCCAGAAGAGAAACGCAGAAACGCGAAAGCCCAAGCATTCGGTTGCTTGGGCTTTCGCGTTTATTTGGTTGCGGGGGC
>JAGOEI010000030.1 GCA_017997795.1 Thauera sp.
TCGAGCCCGCCCTCGGTGGTGATCTCGTGGCGGCCCTCCGGGACCAGCATCGCCATCTGCGGCCGAGTGCGGCAGGCGATCGCGACCATCTCGTCGGTGGCCGCCATCTCGAGGTTGAGCTTGATCTGGGTGAGCTCGGCGATCCGGCGCACGTCCTCGTCATTGATGTGGCGGCGGTCCTCGCGCAGGTGGATGGTGATGCCGTCGGCACCGCCGAGGTGGGCCTCCACCGCGGCCCACACCGGATCGGGCTCCCAGGTGCGGCGCGCCTGGCGCAGCGTGGCGACGTGGTCGATGTTGACGCCGAGTTCGATCATCAGAGCTCCTGCAGTTCCTTGAGCACCCGGCGCGACTGCAGCGGCTGCCCGCCCAGGGTGTGGTTGATCAGCATGCGCAGCAACTGCTTGGACTGGGCCAGCGTCTCCGCGCGCGAAAAATCGTCGGCCGCCATGTCGAGCAGGGTCTGACCGCACAGCAGTGGCTGCTCGCCAAGCGCGGCGGGGTCGAGGGAAGCGCCCTCTTCCGCCAGCGTCTCCAGCCTCACCGGGCCGCGTTCGATTATATAAAGGTAGCGCCCCTCGGGCCGCACCGGCTCGCCGCTGTCACCCTCATGTGCGAGCCCGGCCTCGTAACCCAGATCCTGCAGCAGGGCGAGTTCGAAGCGGCGCAGGATGGGCGATTCGGGTTCGCCGCGGCCGAGCGCACGCACCGCATCGGCATAGGCGGAGAACAGCCGCGGATGGGCGTCCTCGCGCGCGGTCAGGCGCACCAGCAGTTCGTTGAGGTAGTAGCCGCAGATCAGCGCGCGCCCGGTCAGCAGCGGCTGCCCGCCCTGCCATTCGGCACGCACGAGCGTCTTGACCTCGCCACCGCCGGACCAGTCCATCAGCAGGGGCTGGAAGGCCATCAGCACGCCGCGCAGTTGCGAATGGGGCCGGCGCGCACCCTTGGCGACCAGCGCCACGCGGCCGTGGTCGCGCGCAAAGATCTCGACGATCAGGCTGGTCTCGCGCCAGGGGTACGTGTGCAGCACCCAGGCCGGCTGCTGCTCGACGCGCTGCTTCGCTCCCGCCATGACCCTGCGCCCGGATTATTCGTAGCCGAGGCTCTTCAGGGCACGCTCGTCGTCTGCCCAGCCGCTCTTTACCTTGACCCAGACCTCGAGGAAGACCTTGCCGTCGAAGAGTTTTTCGAGCTCGACACGGGCCTCGGATGAGATGCGTTTCAATTTCTCGCCACCCTTGCCGATCACCATCGACTTGTGGCCCGGCTTGTCGACGATCACGGCGGCGTGGATGCGGCGCAGGTTGCCCTCGACCTCGAACTTCTCGATCTCGACCGCGATGCCGTAGGGCAGCTCGTCGCCGAGCAGGCGGAAGAGCTTCTCGCGCAGGAATTCGGAGGCGAGGAAACGCTCGCTGCGGTCGGTGATCTCGTCTTCCTGGAACATCGGCGTGCCGACCGGCAGCAGCGGCGTCGCGGCCTTGATCAGCGTGTCGACGTTGCGCCCCTTCTCCGCCGACAGCGGCACGATCTCGGTGAACTCGCGCGCCTGGCGCACCTGGTCGATGAAGGGCAGCAGGCGGGTCTTGTCCTTCAACTGGTCGACCTTGTTGATCACCAGGATGACCTTGGACGACTCGGGGATCACCGACAGCACCTTGCGGTCGTCGTCGGTGAAGCGGCCGGCCTCGATGACGAAGAACACCAGGTCGACGTCGGCCAGCACCTGCGACACCGTGCGGTTCATCGAGCGGTTGAGCGCATTGCGGTGGTGGGTCTGGAAGCCCGGCGTATCGACGAACACGAACTGCGCACCCGCCTCGGTGAGGATGCCGGTGACGCGGTGGCGGGTGGTCTGCGCCTTGCTCGAGACGATGCTGATCTTCTGCCCGATCAGGCGGTTGAGCAGCGTGGACTTGCCGACGTTGGGGCGGCCGACGATGGCGACGAAGCCGGCACGAAAGCCGTCCGCGGGCTGCTCGACGTTCTGTGCGTCATCGTGTTCGGGCATGGGGGGGAGTTCGCTCATTTCTTTCTCACTGCGGCGAGCGCGAGCTCGGCCGACTGCTGTTCCGCGATCCGCCGGCTGGGACCGCGCCCCAGCGTGCGCACGCCGAGTTTGGGGATCTCGCAGGCCACTTCGAACTCCTGCGCGTGGGCTTCGCCGATCACCTGCACCATCGAATAGGTCGGCACCGGGATCCTGCGCCCCTGCAACCACTCCTGCAAGGCGGTCTTGGGGTCCTTGCTCGGCTTGAGCGGATCGACCTCGGCCAGCAGCGGCACGTAGAGTCGATCGACGACCGCCTTGGCAGCCGCGAACCCGGCATCGAGAAAGACCGCCGCGAACAAGGCCTCGACCGCATCGGCGAGGATCGACGGACGGCGGCTGCCGCCCGACTTCAATTCGCCCTCGCCCAGACGCAGGCAGTCGCCCAGATCGAGGTCGAGCGCGATGCGATGGAGCGCGTCCTGGCGCACCAGCGAGGCGCGCACGCGAGACAGTTCGCCCTCGCGCAGTTCGCCGAAACGCTCGAACAGCGCAATCGCGATCACGCAGTTGAGAATGGAATCGCCGAGAAACTCGAAGCGCTCGTTGTTCGGCTGGCCGAAGCTGCGATGCGTCAGCGCCTCCTGCAGCAGGCGCGCATCCGCGAACACATGCCCGAGCCGGGCCTGGAGCTGGTCAAGCGTCATCGGCTCAACGCGAATCGCTGCTTGGGTGCAGGTCGAACAGCAGGCTGACGTTGGCCACCAGCGGCACGGTGCGGCTGTACTGCACGTTGATCACGGTCCGCGTGCCGGTACGGTCGATCACCAGATCGGCGCCGCGCACGCTGGAGATGTCGTCGATCTGCCCGCGGCGATCGAAGCTGCGGCGCAGTTCGAGCACCGCCGTCCCTTTGTCGGCTTCGTCGGCCAGGATGCCGATGATGCGCTTGATCGACATGTATTCGTTGACCACCGGCACCGTGCGAAAGCCGACGATCAGCACGAAGGCCGCCAGGGCGCCGACGACGAGCACGCCGAGCAGGCTCAGACCGCGTTGGGATTTGATGTTCATGGGGTCCCCCGAATCTCAGTGAAATCCGCCGATCCGCTTCATGTCGCTGAAGTTGAACCAGATGAAGAAGGCGCGGCCGACGATGTTGTCTTCCGGCACGAAACCCCACACCCGGCTGTCGCTGCTTGCATCGCGGTTGTCGCCGAGCACGAAGTAGTGCCCCTGCGGCACCGTACAGCTCACACCGGAGTGGGTGTACGTGCAGTTTTCACGCTTGGGGAAATTCAGCACCTGCGGCACGAAGGCCGGCGCATCGCGCTCGATCAGCACCGAATGTTCGACCTCGCCGAGCTTCTCGGTGTATTGCGGCGAGTAGTACAGGCGGTCGGGGTGCAGGTAGGTCCCCGCCTCCGCGATCGACACCGGCTGACCGTTGATGGTGAGGCGCTTGTTGATGTACTCGACGCGGTCGCCGGGCAGGCCGACCACGCGCTTGATGTAGTCCATCGACGGGTCGGCCGGGTAGCGGAACACCATCACGTCGCCGCGCTGCGGATCGTTGACATCGATGATCTTGTGGTTGATCACCGGCAGGCGGATGCCGTAGGTCCACTTATTGACGAGGATGAAGTCGCCCACCAGCAGGGTCGGGATCATCGAGCCGGACGGAATCTTGAACGGCTCGACCACGAACGAGCGCAGGCCGAACACGATCAGGATCACCGGGAAGAAGCTCGCGCCGTACTCCACCCACCACGGGCTGGGCGCGCCGGCCGGGCGCAGCCTGCGCGCATGGAAGCGGTCGAAGAACCACAGCACACCGGTGGCGATCAGCAGCAGGAACAGGGTCAGGGCGAAATTCATGCGGTATCCGTCGTCGGCCGGCCCCTCACAGCGGGCCGGCGGGTTCGATCACTTGCCTTCGTCGGTGCGCAGCACGGCGAGGAAGGCTTCCTGCGGGATCTCGACGTTGCCGACCTGCTTCATGCGCTTCTTGCCTTCCTTCTGCTTCTCGAGCAGCTTCTTCTTGCGCGAGATGTCGCCACCGTAGCACTTGGCGAGCACGTTCTTGCGCAGCGCCTTGATGGTCTCGCGGGCGATGATGTGCGCACCGATCGCCGCCTGCACCGGCACGTCGAACATCTGGCGCGGAATCAGCCCGCGCAGCTTGCTCGCCAGCTCGCGGCCACGGTACTGCGCGCTGGCACGGTGCACGATCACCGACAGCGCATCGACCTTCTCGCCGCCCACCATCAGGTCGAGCTTGACCAGGTCGGCCGTGCGGTACTCCTTGAAGTCGTAGTCGAGCGACGCATAGCCGCGCGACACCGACTTGAGCTTGTCGAAGAAGTCCATCACGACCTCGTTCATCGGCATCTCATAGATCAACTGCACCTGGCGACCGTGGTAACGCATGTCGATCTGGTTGCCACGCTTCTGGTTGCACAGCGTGATCACCGGGCCGACATAGTCCTGCGGCAGGAAGATGGTCGCGGTGATGATCGGCTCGCGGATCTCCTGGTACTTGCCCGGCTCGGGCAGCTTGGCCGGGTTCTCGATGCGGATGACCGAGTTGTCGTTGAGCACCACCTCGTAGACCACCGTCGGCGCGGTGGTGATGAGGTCCATGTCGAACTCGCGCTCGAGGCGCTCCTGCACGATGTCCATGTGCAGCAGGCCGAGGAAGCCGCAGCGGAAGCCGAAGCCCAGCGCCTGCGAGACTTCGGGTTCGAACTGCAGCGAGGCGTCGTTCAGGCGCAGCTTCTCGAGCGAGTCGCGCAACTGGTCGTACTCGGACGATTCCACCGGATACAGGCCGGCGAACACCTGCGGCTTGATCTCCTTGAAGCCGGGCAGCGCTTCGGCCGCGGGCCGGTTGGCGAGCGTGACCGTGTCGCCCACCTTGGCCGCTTCGATTTCCTTGATGCCGGCGATGATGAAGCCCACCTCGCCGGCACGCAGCTGCTCGCGCGCCACCGAGCGCGGCGTGAACACGCCCACCTGGTCGCACGGATACTGCAGTCCGTTCGACATCAGCAGGATGCGGTCCTTGGGCTTGAGCACGCCATCGACCACACGCACCAGCATGACCACGCCGACGTAGTTGTCGAACCACGAGTCGATGATCAGCGCCTTCAGCGGCCCTTCGGGCTCGCCCTTGGGCGGCGGGACGCGGGCGACGATGGCCTCGAGCACGTCTTCCACGCCCAGGCCGGTCTTGGCCGAGCACAGGATCGCCTCGGAGGCATCGACGCCGATCACGTCCTCGATCTCGCTGCGCGCGTTGTCGGGGTCGGCCGCCGGCAGGTCGATCTTGTTCAGCACCGGTACCACCTCGACGTCGAGGTCGAGCGCGGTGTAGCAGTTGGCCACGGTCTGCGCCTCGACGCCCTGCGAGGCGTCGACCACCAGCAGCGCGCCCTCGCAGGCGGCCAGCGAGCGGCTGACCTCGTAGGAGAAGTCGACGTGTCCCGGGGTGTCGATCAGGTTCAGGTTGTAGACCTGCCCGTCCTTGGCCTTGTAGTGCAGGGCCGCGGTCTGCGCCTTGATCGTGATCCCGCGCTCGCGCTCGATGTCCATCGAGTCGAGCACCTGCTCCTCCATCTCGCGCTCGGACAGGCCGCCGCAGAAATGAATGAGTCGGTCGGCCAGGGTCGATTTACCGTGGTCGATGTGGGCAATGATGGAGAAATTTCGGATGTGGTTCATGCGAAACGAAAAGGGTGCCTCGCAGCACCCGTTTCGAAAAAAGTTCGGGGGTTCGGAGCAATGGGCGGACAGTCCGCCTCGATCGCGTCAAGCCCGTGATTCTAGCGGAAAAACAGTGCAATAAGCGCGAACGGCCGCTTCGTCCAGGTGGTAGTGGCACAACTCGTGCTCGCCATGGAGCAGCACCGGCACGAGTTCGTCCCAGCGCGCTTCGAGTTCGGGATGCTGGTCCACGTCGATGACCTCGACCTCCCAGCCGTACTCGGTGGCGATCGGCTGCAGCGCCGCGACCAGGTCGTGGCACAGGTGACACCACTCGCGGCTCAGTACCGTGAAGCGCTTTGTCGTACTCATCGTGCCGCCCGCAGCGTGACGTAGGAGGTGGCGTCGGCACGGCGGATCAGCAGGGTCACCTGCTGCCCGGGCTTGAGTTCGGCCGCCAGGCGGTTGAAGTCCTCTAGCTTGTCGAGCGTCACCTGGCGCCCGCCCACCACCATCGCCAGCACCACATCGCCCACCACGATCTCGGCGCGCGCGGCGGCGCCGTCGGCGCGCTGCACCACCAGCCCGCGCTCGATCGCGCGCTCCCGCCGTTGCACCGGGGTCGGCAAGGCCAGGTCCAGGCCCAGACGATTGGTCGCTGCACTGCTGCCCTCGCCCGCACTGGCTTGCGGCTCGGCCTCCGGGTCCTGCCACTCGCCCACGGCCACGCTCAGCGCGAGCGGCGCACCATTGCGGTAAATCTCCACGTCCGCCTGCGCGCCGGGCCGTGCAGCCGCAACGATCCGCGGCAGATCGGCCGAATTCTCCACCGCACGCCCGTTGAAGCGCACGATCACGTCGCCCTGTTCGATGCCGGCCTTCGCTGCAGGACCGTCGGGCTCGACCACACTGACCAGCGCCCCCGCCGCACGCGGCAGCCCGAAGCTGTCGGCGAGGTCGCGGGTGACCTCCTGGATCGACACGCCGATCCGGCCCCGCTCCACCCGGCCCTTGGTCCGCAACTGCTGCTGAACGTCCATCGCGACGTCGATCGGAATGGCGAACGACAACCCCATGAAGCCGCCGGTGCGGCTGTAGATCTGCGAGTTGATGCCGATCACCTCGCCGCGCAGGTTGAACAGCGGTCCGCCGGAATTGCCCGGATTGATCGCGACGTCGGTCTGGATGAAGGGCACGAAATTCTCGTCCGGCAGGCTGCGGCCCTTGGCGCTGACGATGCCGGCCGTCACCGACTGCTCGAAGCCGAAGGGCGAACCGATCGCCAGCACCCACTCGCCCACCTTGAGCGCCTCGGGATCACCCAGCACCACATGGGGCAACCCGGCCGCTTCGATGCGGATCAGCGCGACGTCGCTGCGCGCATCGGCACCGATCACGACGGCGTCGAACTCGCGCTTGTCGGCTAGGCGCACCTTGATCTCGTCGGCCTCCTCGACCACATGGGCGTTGGTGAGGATGTAGCCGTCCGCGCTGATGATGAAGCCCGAGCCGAGCGACTGGTCGTCGGGGTCCGGCCCCGGATACTCGGGTACGCGCGGGATGTACTTGCGGAAGAAGTCGAACATCGGGTCCGACTCGTCGAGCTCCGGGATCTGGAACGGCAGCTTCGGCGGCGCCCGGCGGGCCTGGGTCGTGCTGATATTGACCACCGCCCTCCCCTGGCGCTCGACCAGTTCGGTGAAGTCGGGCAGTGTCACCGTGGCCGCCTGCGCAGTCGAGGCCAGAAGCAGCGCCCACACCAGAGCGCCAAGGGCGCCCAGCCAGGCGAGCGGGGGCGCACGCCGCGCCGTCAGGGAAGGATTCATTGCAGGCTATGAAGTGATTGCACGCAGTCACCCTCGGGCGCGAGTTCCATCCGCAAACGATGGCGCCAGATGCGGCTGCGCGGCAGGGCCTTGTTGATCCACCAGGCAAGCGCAAGTCCGGCAATGCCGCCGACCAGGCCGAACAGGTCTGCCCGCCCGTCCCCGCCCACCAGGCTGCCGATTGCCGCGCCGACCAGAAGCAGCACGGTCGCCAACCCATAAGCGGCGAGCGCCGCACTGAGCGGCGCCCCATCCGGAATGCTGATCACGACCTTGTCGCCGGGCTTCACCGGGACGCTCATCGGCAAGGCGAAGACCTTCTCGGCGCCACCGAACGCGTGCGCAAGCTGCACCGAGCGGCACCCGCCCGGCTCGTCACAGCGACCGCAGCCGCCGGCGTTTTCGGACATCTCGAGCCAGGCGAGATCGTCCTCCACCCGCAGCACGCGAGCACGGGCCTGCATCACTTCGCCACCGCCCGGATGTTGTCGCCGATGCGGCGCACCGCGCGCTCGGGGGCTTCACCCAGCGTCATCACCAGATGGCCGTCGACCGTGCGCTTGTAGATGTTGATCGCGCCATTCGACACCGGCCCAAGCCCGATCGCCGAGCCATCGCCCACCGGCTCGATGAACACCGATATTGCTGCGAGCCCGTCGCTGAACACCATGTGCACCGCCTGCCCACGATCCCGTCCGAGCGGGCGGCGCATGACCGAGGTGAGGCCATATCCGGGCAAGGCTTCGGCAAGCACCCAGCCCGCTTCCTCCACCGGCATGTCGCTGCCACGCGCATTGACCACCCGCCAGCCCTCGCCCGGCTCGAAGCGCGATGCCAGCAGTTCGGCATCGATGTCCCCGCCGATCCGTACGTCGCTGAAGCTGAACTGTTCGATCAGGCCACCCTTCTCGTCCACCATCCGGGACTTGAGCAGCAGTCCACTCTGCATCTCGGCCCACAGGGTGTGGCCGTAGCGAAGATCGTCCTTCGGCTCGAGCACCAGCGCCTGCGCCTCGAAGCCCGCGACCCGGCTCACCTCGCCCTTGCGGATGCGGTAGCTCTCGGCCAGGCCGCTCAGCGATGCGGGCAAGCGCGCCGGAAACGCCCGCCGACCGCCCGCCTCGTCGATGATGACCGTACGCTCGTCGGGCAGAACGCAGTGCACCTCGTTGCCGCGCCGGATGATCTCGCGCGGACTGCCGTCGAGTACCTCGAGCCGCTCGTGCTCGCCATCGGCATCCACGCGGTGCGCGATGCGGGAGGTCTCGACATGACCGCCCGACTGGTACACGAAGGTGCCGACGTAATTGAGCCTTTGCCCTGCAGACGAGATCCGGCCGAGCCAGGACAAGGGGTCGGACGGCAGTTCGGCATGGACCGGGCCTTGCGCCAGCAAGGCGCAAAGCCCCAGCACTGCGGGGAAAAACCTCATCTGTCGTTACCCTGGCGCTGGTCGGAAACCGTGCGAACGTACTGGACCCCGGCCGGCAGCGGGCCGCCACGCGACAGCCCCTGATGCGCGAAGACGTATTCACGCATCGCATCGTCGCCGGCAGCCTGACCGACCGGACGGACCGCCGCGGTCGCGCTGACCACCTTGACCGCGGGCGCCCCCGCGAGCATCTGCGGGGCGGCTGCATCCTGCTTGTAAAGGGTTGCCGCGACCAGACCGACCGCAGCCACGCCCATGACCGAAGCTGCGATCGGCATCAGCGACTGCCACATCCGCTGCCGCGTCATCGACTCGGGCGCCGCTCGCGGTGCCAGCACCGTGGGCTCCGAATCCAGATTGGCCATCACTCGCGCCACGAAGTCATCCGAACCATCACGATCGCCGCGCAACACATCACCGATCAGGCAGTAGGCTTCCCAGTCCCGTCTCAAATCCGGGTCGCGTCTGAGGCCATCGAAGACCACGCGCGTTGCCTGTTCGTCGAGATCACCGTCGAGCAGCGCCGAAACTTTGTCCTTCATGCTTGCCACCTACCAACGTTTGTCCGGGGCCGTATCGAGCAAGGGCCGCAGACGTTCTGCAATCGCTTCGCGTGCACGGAAGATCCGCGAACGCACCGTCCCAATCGGGCATTCCATGATGTTGGCAATCTCTTCGTAGCTCAGCCCTTCGAGCTCGCGCAACATGATGGCGGTTCTCAATTCCTCGGGTAGCGCAGCCATCGCCTCATCGACGGTTTCTCCGATCTGTCGCGTCATCATCAGGCGCTCGGGCGTGTTGATGTCACGCAACTGATCGCCGTCCTCGAAAGTCTCCGCCTCTTCCGAATCGAAACTGGTCGAGGTCGGCGCCCTGCGTCCCTGGGATACGAGGTAGTTCTTCGCCGTGTTGATACCGATACGGTACAACCAGGTGTAGAACGCACTGTCTCCGCGGAACGAACCGAGTGCGCGGTAGGCCTTGATGAAGGTCTCCTGCGCAACGTCCTCGACTTCGGCGGAGTCGCGGATCAGCCTGGATAGCAAGCGATTCAGCTTGCGCTGGTACTTCGATACCAGCAGACCGAATGCCTGCTTGTCGCCGCGCTGGACGCGCTCGACGAGTTGCTGATCGATTTCACGATCGCTCATGGGATCTGGGTTCTTCCGGATAATCAAAAATCAAGACACCCGGATTATAAGCGACCGGCCGCGCGCACAACTGAAATTGAAGACATCCGAAAGACACGGACCCGTGGAAATAGTTCAGGTGGCGCAATGGTCCTTGCCCCGACGACGCTGCCCGTGATGGGCTGCATGCGCCGCTCGACGCCACGCACGCCATGTCTGGTCTGGCGAGCCCCCTGTCACGACGTGCTATATTCCCCGCGTTCCTTCCGATCTGTCAGGGCGACATCTTGCTGAAACAGTACGACGTACTCATTCTTGGCAGCGGCACGGCCGGCCAATCCATCGCCCTGCGCCTGGCTGACCACCTGCGCGTAGCCCTCGTCACCAAGCGCGAAATGGCCGACAGCGCGAGCAACTGGGCACAGGGCGGTATCGCCGCGGTGCTCGACACCGCCGACAGCGTGGAGGCCCATATCCGGGACACTTTCATCGCGGGCGCCGGCCTGTGCAACCCGGAATCGACCCGTTTCGTGGTCGAGAACGGCAAGCGCGCAATCGAATGGCTGATCGACCGCGGCGTGCCCTTCACGCGCGAGGCCGATACGCAACTCGGCTATCACCTGACACGCGAAGGCGGACACTCGCATCGCCGCATCATCCACGCCGCCGACGCCACCGGGGCGGCGGTGCAGACCACGCTCGGCGAACATGTCCGCAACCATCCGAACATCGACGTCTTCGAGCATCACATCGCGGTCGACCTGGTCATCGGCGACAAGGTCGGTCAGCCCGGCGCCGGTTGCCTCGGCGCCTACGTGCTCGACATCAAGGCGGATGAGGTCGTCACCTTCGCCGCGCGCAACACGGTGCTCGCCACCGGCGGCACCGGCAAGGTCTATCTCTACACCACCAACCCCGACGTCGCCACCGGCGACGGCGTGGCCATGGCATGGCGTGCCGGCTGCCGGGTGGGGAACATGGAGTTCATCCAGTTCCACCCGACCTGCCTGTACCACCCGCAGGCAAAATCCTTCCTGATCTCCGAAGCGGTGCGTGGCGAGGGCGGGCTGCTGAAGCTGCCCGACGGCACCCGCTTCATGCCCGAGCACGACCCGCGCGAAGAACTGGCGCCGCGCGACGTGGTGGCTCGCGCAATCGACTTCGAGATGAAGAAGCGCGGCATCGACTGCGTCTACCTCGACATCAGCCACAAGCCGGCCGACTGGCTGCGTGGCCACTTCCCGAACATCTACGCGCGCTGCCTCGAGCTGGGCATCGACATCACCCGGGAAGCGATCCCGGTCGTCCCCGCGGCGCACTATTCCTGCGGCGGCATCGTGACCGACCTCGCCGCGCGCACCGACGTCCCCGGCCTTTACTCGGTGGGCGAATCCGCCTTCACCGGCCTGCACGGCGCCAACCGGCTCGCGAGCAACTCGCTGCTCGAATGCCTGGTCTTCGGCGAGGCGGCCGCCCAGGACATCCTGGCCAAGCCCCGCCAGCCCGCGCCGGTACTCCCGGACTGGGACGAAAGCCGGGTCACCGATGCAGACGAGGAAGTGGTCATCTCGCACAACTGGGCCGAACTGCGGCGCGCGATGTGGGACTACGTCGGCATCGTGCGCACCACCAAGCGCCTGGTGCGCGCGCAACACCGGATCCGCCTGCTGGCGAGCGAGATCCACGAGTTCTACTCGAACTTCCGCGTCAGCAACGACCTGATCGAGCTGCGCAACCTGGTGGTGACCGCCGATCTCATCGTCGGCTGCGCGCTCAAGCGCAAGGAAAGCCGCGGCCTGCACCACTCGCGCGACTATCCCGACACGCTGGCGCGTGCGCGCGACACCATCCTGCGCCCACCCACCAAGGGCGGAAAGACAAGCTGACCGACGCTGGCGTCGTCGCCTTGCGGGGACGCCAGCCACCCGCACGGTTCAGCCCGGCGAGTCCACCGCCACCACCGGACGATCGGCGCGGTGACGCAGCCATATCCGCAGCAGGCGCCAGTCCTGATCCTGCACATTGGACGCCAGCAACATCATGCAGGTGGGCGCCCGCACCCCACTCACCGGTTGTGTCGAAACCGGCTCCACGGCAAGCAGCCGGAACCAGACCGCCCAGTCCAGCGCGACTGCGGAGTGCGGGCGAACCCGGCATAGCACGCCCTGCTCCGCCCCATCCACGAGCACCTCGACCAGTCCATCGTCCTCCAGCCACAGGCTGCAACCGCGCTTCGAGCGCTCGGCGCGCAGCGCGCTCACCAGGGACAGGCACCACACGGCCCACGCCAGCGTGGCGGCGAGGATGCGGCCGAGCGAGGCTTCGCCGTCGACGACGTCGCCCAACCCGGGGACGTGAAAAAGCGCCAGCGCGGCCGCTAGGTGTGCGACCAGCACTGACGCCATCACGAGGCGGGAAGGCTGCAGCTTCAGTTCAAACGGAAACTGCATGCCGCTCCCGGGGCAAGCGAGTTCAGATCCGGCGGAAAACCAGTGTGCCGTTGGTGCCGCCGAAGCCGAAGTTGTTCTTCATCGCCACGTCGATCTTCATCTCGCGCGCCACGTTCGCGCAGTAGTCCAGATCGCATTCCGGATCCTGCTCGAAGATGTTGATCGTCGGCGGCGAAATCTGATGATGAACGGCGAGCACGGAGAACACCGACTCCACGCCACCGGCACCGCCGAGCAGGTGTCCGGTCATCGACTTGGTGGAATTGACCACCAGCTTGCGGGCGTTGTCCTCGCCGAAAGCGAGCTTGATCGCGTCGGTTTCGTTCTTGTCGCCAAGCGGCGTCGAGGTGCCATGGGCGTTGAGGTAGTGCACCTGATCCGGGTTGACGCCGGCGTTCTTCATCGCGTTGAGCATGCTGCGCCGCGGGCCGTCGGTGTCGGGTGCGGTCATGTGATAGGCGTCGCCGCTCATGCCGAAGCCGGACAGCTCGGCATAGATCTTCGCGCCGCGCTTGACCGCATGCTCGTATTCCTCGACCACCATCACGCCGGCACCCTCGCCGAGCACGAAGCCGTCGCGATCCTTGTCCCACGGGCGGCTTGCCGTCGCGGGATCGTCGTTACGGGTGGACAGCGCCTTCGCGGAGGCAAAGCCGCCGATGGCGAGATTGGTGACGGTCGATTCGGCGCCACCGCACACCATCACGTCGGCGTCGCCGTACTCGATCATGCGTGCGCTCATGCCGATCGTGTGCAGGCCGGTGGTGCAGGCGGTCACGATCGACAGGTTGGGCCCCTTCATGCCGAACATGATCGACAGGTTGCCGGAGATCATGTTGATGATCGTGCCGGGAATGAAGAAGGGCGAAATCTTGCGGGGACCGCCGCCGAGGAAATCGTCATGCGTTTCCTCGATCATCGGCAGGCCACCGATACCGGAGCCGATATTGACGCCGATGCGGTCCGCGTTGGCTTCGGTGACCTCGATGCCGGAATCGCGGATCGCCTGGATGCCCGCAGCCATGCCGTAATGGATGAACACATCCATGCGGCGCGCTTCCTTGGCGGAAAGATAGGCGGAGACGTCGAATCCCTTCACCTCGCCGGCAATGCGCGAAGCGAAGTTACTCGCATCGAAGCGGGTGATCGGACCAATGCCACTCTTGCCGGCGATCAGGTTTTCCCAGGCCTCGGGAACAGTATTGCCGACCGGCGAAATCACGCCGAGACCGGTGACGACGACTCTACGACGCGACACGGGCAACTCCGTCTAGATCATTGAAAAATAATACCTGCCCGGAAGCCGCAGAAAACCGCGGGTGCCGGACAGGGTACGCTTGAACAGCGTCGGGAATGCTTACTTCTTGAGGTGGGCGTTGACGTAGTCGATCGCCTGCTGGACGGTGGTGATCTTCTCGGCCTCTTCGTCCGGGATCTCGCACTCGAACTCTTCTTCCAGCGCCATGACCAGTTCCACGGTGTCCAGCGAATCCGCGCCCAGATCATCGACGAACGAAGACTCCGTCTTGATCTCCGATTCGTTCACGCCAAGTTGCTCAGCGACGATCTTCTTGACGCGCTGTTCGATGTTCTCCATGAACCAACTCCTTCCTGAGGGTAACAGGTGAATGTAAAAAAGCCGGCGTATTCTACCAAAACGCCGCGGAACCGCTATCCCGACGCAAATCAGGACATGTACATGCCGCCGTTGACGTGCAGGGTGGTCCCCGTCACGTAAGCGGCAGCAGGGGATGCGAGGAACGCCACGGCGCCGGCGATTTCTTCCGGACGGCCGAGACGACCCAGCGCGATGTTGCCGAGCAAGGCGTCGCGCGCGGCTTCGGGCAGCGCACGCGTCATGTCGGTGTCGATGAAACCGGGGGCAACGCAATTGACCGTGATGTTGCGGCTGCCGAGCTCGCGCGCCAGCGCGCGCGTCATGCCTGCCACGCCCGCCTTGGCCGCGGCGTAGTTGGCCTGGCCCGGGTTGCCGGAGCTCGCCACCACCGAGGTGATGTTGATGATGCGGCCGTTGCGCGCCTTCATCATGCCGCGCATCACCAGCTTGCTCATGCGGAAGACCGCGCGCAGGTTGGTGTCGATGACCGCGTCCCACTCGTCGTCCTTCATGCGCATGGCGAGGTTGTCGCGCGTGATGCCGGCGTTGTTGACCAGCACGCCGACGGCGCCGAAGCGCTTCTCGATGTCGCCGACCAGGGCCTCGCATGCTGCAGCGTCGGTCACGTCGAGCGCCATGCCGGCACCCTTGATGCCAGCGTCGGCGAGCGCCTTGTCGATGTCGGCGGCGCCGGACTCCGAGGTCGCGGTGCCGACGACGGTTGCACCCAGGCGCCCGAGCTCGAGCGCCACGGCGCGGCCGATGCCACGCGACGCGCCGGTGACCAGCGCAACCTGCCCTTCAAGCGAAAAACCCATTTCTTACCTCACTGCCGCAATGGCTTGTTCGAGACTGGCGGCGTCGTGCGCCGAGCCGCCTTCGACATCCTTGGCGATGCGCTTGGTCATGCCGGCCAGCACCTTGCCCGGGCCGCATTCGATGACGTGGCTCATGCCGCGCGCCGCGATCGCCTGCACCAGCTCGATCCAGCGCACCGGCGAATAGGCCTGGCGCACGAGGGCATCACGAATCTTCTCCGGATCATCGTACACCGCGACGTCGACATTGTTGATGACGTCGATTTCCGGCTTGACGATGCTCACCCCGGCGAGGCGCTCGGCGAGGCGCTCGGCAGCCGGACGCATCAGCGCGCAATGGAAGGGCGCGGACACCGGCAACAGCACGGCGCGCTTGGCACCTTTCGCCTTGGCGATCTCGCTCGCGCGCTCGACCGCGGCCTTGGCGCCGGCGATCACGATCTGGCCGGGGGCGTTGAGGTTGGCCGCCTCGACAACCTGACCCTGCGCAGCTTCGGCGCAGGCCGCGTGCACTGCGTCGGGCTCCAGGCCCATCACCGCCGCCATGGCGCCTTCGCCCGCGGGCACGGCTTCCTGCATCGCCTGCGCGCGGAAGCGCACCAGCGGCACCGCATCCTTGAAGGCCATCGCGCCGGCTGCCACCAGGGCGGAATACTCGCCCAGGCTGTGCCCGGCGACCATGGCCGGCTTCGGCCCACCCGCCGCCAGCCAGGCGCGCCAGGCGGCGACACCCGCAGTCAGCATCAGCGGCTGGGTATTGACGGTGAGCGCCAGACGCTCGGCAGGGCCGTCGCAGACCATCGCCCACAGGTCCTCGCCCAGGGCGTCGGACGCCTCGGCGAAGGTGTCACGGATCACGGCCGACTCGCCATAGGCGGCCATCATGCCGACCGACTGCGAACCCTGGCCAGGAAAAACCAGCGCAAATGCCATGCTGTTCTCCGGTTGTCAGTTATTGGGAGCTGTACGCTCAGAAATCGATCAGGGCCGCGCCCCAGGTGAAGCCGCCGCCGACGCCCTCGATGACGATACGATGGCCCGGGCGCAGCTTGCCGGTGCGCACGGCCTCGTCGAGCGCGAGCGGAATCGAGGCCGCGGAAGTGTTGCCGTGGTGATCGAGCGTGGTGATCACGCGCTCCATCGGCAGGCCGAGGCGCTTGGCCGTGGCCTGGATGATGCGGATGTTGGCCTGATGCGGGATCAGCCAGTCGACGCTGTCGGCCGACACGCCCGCCTGCGCCAGCACCTCGTGCGCGACGTCACCGAGCACCTTGACCGCAAACTTGAACACCGCCTGACCGTCCATGCGCAGGAAGGGGTCGCCGATGACCTGACCGGAAGCCACGCCGCCGGGCACGCACAGGATCGGGTGATGACTGCCATCGGCATGCAGCGCGGAGGCGAGAATGCCCGGGCGCTCCGAGGCCTCGAGCACGACCGCGCCCGCGCCGTCGCCGAACAGTACACAGGTGCCACGATCAGACCAGTCGAGAATGCGCGAGAACACTTCGGCGCCGATGACCAGCGCGCGCTTGTGACTGCCCGAAAGGATGAACTTCTCGGCGACCGTCAGCGCATAAACGAAGCCGCTGCAAACCGCCTGCACGTCGAAGGCGGGACCGCCGTTGCGGATGCCGAGCTTGGACTGCACCAGCGCCGCAGTGCTGGGAAAGATGTAGTCGGGCGTGGACGTGGCGACGATGATGAGGTCGATGTCGTCGGCCTCGCAGCCCGCCGCCTCGATCGCGCGTTCGGCCGCGACGCGTGCCAGGTCGCTCGCGCCCACGTCGGCCGCAGCCAGGTGGCGACTGCGGATCCCCGAGCGGCTGACGATCCACTCGTCCGACGTGTCGATACCGCGCGCGACCAGGTCATCGTTGCTGACCGGGTCGCCCGGAAGACAACTGCCCGTGCCCGCAATCCGTGCGTAGATCATGCCTTTACCTCATTCATGCTGGCCATGCGTTCGGAGATGCGCTCGATCAGCCGGTTGGACGCCGCCTCGGCTGCACGCGAAAGCGCGTTCTCGAAGGCCAGCGCGTCTGCCGAGCCATGGCTCTTGAGCACCACGCCACGCAGGCCGAGCAGCGGTGCACCGTTGTACAAGCGATGATCGACCCGCTTCTTGAAGCGCTTCAGCACCGGCAGGGCGACCACCGCCATCAGCCTGGTGAGCAAATTACGCTTGAATTCCTGCTTGAGAAAGGCGCCGATCATCTGCGCGAGCCCCTCGGAGGTCTTGAGCGCCACATTGCCGACGAAACCGTCGCAGACGACGACATCGACCGTGCCTTCGTAGATGTCGTTGCCCTCGACATTACCGTAGAAGTTGAGGCCGCTGTTGCGCAGCAGCTCACCGGCGTCCTTGACGACGTCGTTGCCCTTGATGACTTCCTCGCCGATGTTGAGCAGCCCCACGGTCGGGCGCTCCTTGTGCTCGATCGCCGCAACGAGCATCGCCCCCATGACGCCGAACTGGAGCAGGTGCTCGGCGGAGCAGTCCACATTGGCACCGAGATCGAGCACGTAGGTATGTCCGTGCATCGAGGGCAGGATGGAGGCGATTGCCGGACGTTCGATGCCGGGCAAGGTCTTGAGGACGAAACGCGAGATCGCCATCAGCGCGCCCGTGTTGCCGGCCGAGACGGCCGCGGCGGCTTCGCCGGACTTGACCAGATCGATCGCAACCCGCATCGAAGAATCTTTCTTCGTGCGCATCGCAATGGCGGGCGGATCGTCCATGGCCACGACTTCGCTTGCCTGATGCAGGCGCAAGCGCGGCCCGAACTCAACGAGGGCATTTCCGAGAAAAGGCTGGATCGCCTCTTCACGCCCCACGAGCACGGCACTCGCATTGGCGTGCGTGCGCAAGAATGACAGCGTGGCAGGCACGGTCACGGTCGGGCCGTGATCGCCACCCATGCAGTCGATTGCAATGGTGACACCCATCGGCAGCCTGCGTGTTTTTAGTTATTGAGGTCGGAAAAAAGGCGGCGCAGGCGCATTGCGCCTTGCGCCGCCCTGATCTTCTCGGGCTGCAGGATTACTCGCCCTTGGTCTTCAGCACTTTCTTGCCACGGTAGAAACCGTTCGGGCTGATGTGGTGACGCAGGTGGACTTCGCCCGTGGTCGGCTCGACGGCCAGCGCCGGACCGGTGAGGAAGTCGTGCGCACGGTGCATGCCACGCTTGGAGGGGGACTTCTTGTTCTGTTGAACGGCCATGAGTAAAACTCCTAAAACAAATATCGCGCCTATTCCGCGCTGGGACTGCCTCGCAGCGACGCAAGCGCAGCGAAAGGCGATTCTTTGGACGTCCCGCCTTCCGGACGGGGCGCCTCACAAACCTGGTGTCGCGGAGCGATCGGCAAAGCCAGAAGAATCTCGTCTTCCAGCAACGCCAACACGTCGAGCTCGCCATCGATCTCGATGGCATCGACCTCGTCGTTTTCCAGCTCTTCTTCCGGAATTTCCTGTCCGGACCGCACGGGCTGCAGCAAGGTATCCACTCTGAGCGGCCACTTCAGCCCACCCAGGCAACGCTGACAGCACAACTCGAGCTCGCCCTCGACCCGGAGACGAAGACGCGGCTCCAGACCTTGCGCGCCCTCGACCATGGAGCCTTCGAACTGCCATTCAAGCACGCTTTCCGCCGACGCAAGCGCGTCGGACAGGCGCAGCAAATTTGCCGCGGCAAGCTTCCCCTCGACTGAGCGGGACTCTGCGGCAAACCGGAATGGGTCCGGGATGACTCGGAACGGAACGCCTTGTTGCGACATAAGCCCTGCATGATATTATTTTTTCGAGTCGCGTGTAAAGCCTTCAATTGACTTGAAAAGAGACGAGCGCCGCCTCGTCCGATCGCCCCGCGCAGGATGCAAGCCCTTCCCGCGCCCGCATCGCAAGCGCCGCCATTCTTTCTTGCGGTCTGATTCGAGCCGAACACCTCACGCCGCCCGCGCCACATCGCCCTCAGGACGCCCGCCCATCCCCATGAAACTCGTTCTCGCCTCGACCTCCGCATACCGCAAGATGCTGCTCGAACGCCTCCATCTGCCGTTCGACACCGACCGCCCGGAAACCGATGAAACGCCCCTGCCCGGCGAAGCCCCCGCGGCGACCGCCGAACGCCTGGCCGCCGAAAAGGCGCGCGCGGTCGCCGGGCGCTGGCCGGACGCGCTCGTCATCGGCAGCGACCAGGTCGCCCACCTGGGCGACGAAGTGTTCGGCAAGCCCGGCACCGAGGCGCGCGCGATCGCACAGCTTCAGCGCATGCGCGGACAGACGGTGGTGTTCCACACCGCACTGGCTGTGCTCAACACGCGTACCGGCCACCTCCAGGTCGAGGGCGTTCCCACCCAGGTGCGCTTTCGCAACCTGAGCGACGCCGAGATCCGCCGCTACGTCGCCAAGGAAAAACCGCTCGATTGCGCCGGCAGCGCGAAGTCGGAAGGCCTCGGCATCACCCTGCTCGACGCCATGCCGGGCGAAGACCCGACCGCGCTGATCGGCCTGCCGCTGATCGCCCTGTCGCGCATGTTGCGCGCCGAAGGGCTGGAGCTGCCGTGAGCGAAGCCGCGCCCGACGCCACGCAGCGCGACACCCGCGGCACGCTCTACCTCATCCCGGTCGC
>JAGOEI010000139.1 GCA_017997795.1 Thauera sp.
TGATCATGAGCATGCCCATGATCATGTCCGTGCCCGGGCGGGTGCCCATGGTCCTGGTGCGCTGGGGTGTGCTGTGTGTGACCGTGCGCGCTCGGCATCGGGACGTTTCCTGTCGATCTGAACGTCCCGATTATGCCCCCGGCGCGGAGCGAACGATGCGTCGGCCGAGCGCACAAGGGCACGCGCAATGGATCTCAGCGCTGCAGCAGCTCCGAGAAGCGTTCGACCACCCCGACCACCTCGGCCGCCCCCTTGCGGATGCCGCCGATGACGTCGCCGGCCTCGTTGGCCAGGCCGACGCTCGCGGTGGCGGTCTCGTGCATGTCCTTGACGCGCCCGATCGCCGCCTGGGTGCCATCCTGCACCGTGGCGATCATGCCGGTGATCTCGGTGGTGGCGTTGGAGGTGCGTTCGGCGAGCTTGCGCACCTCGTCGGCCACCACCGCGAAGCCGCGGCCGTGTTCGCCGGCGCGGGCGGCTTCGATGGCGGCGTTGAGCGCGAGCAGGTTGGTCTGGTCGGCGATCTCGCGGATGGTGTTCACGATCGAGGTGATCTGCGCGGTCTCGTCGCCAAGCTGCCCGATCGAGCTCGCCGCGCCCTCGGCGCTGGAGGCGATCGCGCGCATCTGCTCGGTGGCGCGCACGATCACGCTGGTGCCGCAGTCCGACAGGCGGGCGTTCTCGCGCGCGATGGTCAGCGCCTCGGCGGCGTTGGCGACCTCCTGCTCGAGTGCCTCCATGCGCGCGCTGATGTCGGATGCGAACTTGATGAACTTGTAGGGCCGGCCCTCGGGGTCGAGCACCGGGTTGTAGCTCGCCTCGAGCCACACCTTGCGACCGTTGCGGGCGACGCGCTGGAAGCGTCCGCTGAAGTACTCGCCGTGGCGCAGGCGCGTCCAGAAGCGCTCGTACTCGGTCGATGCGGCGTGGGCCGGATCGCAGAACGTGCGATGGTGGCGGCCGAGCACCTCGTTGCGGGTGTAGCCCATGACGGCGAGGAAGTTGTCGTTGGCGTCCAGCACCTTGCCCTCGAGGTCGAACTCGACCCTCGTCATCGAGCGGTCGATGGCGCTGAGGATGGCGTGGTGCTCGGCGCTCTCGAGCACGCTCGGGGTGATGTCGGTGGCGAGCTTGACCACGCGCACCACCTCGCGATTGGGGCCGAGCACCGGGTTGTAGGTCGCCTCCAGCCACACCGGATTGCCCTGCGCGTCCTGGCGCAGGAAGCGCCCGGTCACCGGCTCGCCGCTGCGCAGGCGGCGCCAGTGCGCGGCGTATTCGGCCGAGTTGGCCACCGCGTCGGAGCAGAACAGACGGTGGTTGTGTCCGATCACCTGCTCGCGGCGGTGCTTCATCGTGGCGAGGAAGAGGTCGTTGGCGAAGGTGATGGTGCCGTCGGGCGTGAATTCGATGCGCGCGGTCGAGCGGTCGATGGCGTCGATGACCGCCTGCTGCGCAGCGAGCTGTGCAGCCTGTTCGCCGAGGGTGTGCTTGAGTTTGGTGTTGAACATGTGCAGGACCGCGGGTCGGTTCGATGGAAGCGGGCGGCCGCCCGGGGGAGGCCATGATGGATCTATCGGTATCCGGCGATATATCTTTAACCCCGTCCACAAAATGATCCCGAACGGGATGAACGAGGCGAGGGCGAGATGAGGTTGCTGACGTGGAACATCCAGTGGGGCCGCGGTGCGGACGGCAGAGTGGACCTGGCGCGCACGGTGGCGGCGATCCGCGCGGCGGGCGACTTCGATGTGATCTGCCTGCAGGAGGTGGCGTGCAACTTTCCGGGCCTGGCGGGCGGCGCGCGTGAGGATGAGCCGGCGTATCTGGCGGCGGCCTTTCCGGGCTACGAGGCGGTCTTCGCCGCGGGCATGGACGTGCCCGATGGCGAGGGTGGGCGGGCGCGCTTCGGCAACCTGCTGCTGTCGCGCCTGGCGGTGGGGCAGGTCTTCCGTCACCTGCTGCCGGCACCGGCCGATCCGGCTTTCCCGGCGATGCAGCGGGTGTGCGTGGAGGCGGTGGTGAGCACCGGGCGCGGGCCACTGCGCGTGCTGACCACGCACCTCGAGTATTACTCGCAGCGCCAGCGCCGCGCCCAGGTCGAAGCCCTGCGCGCGCTGCACGCCGAGGCCGCCGGGCAGGCCGCAGCGCCGGCGGCGGGCAAGGAGTCGAATCCGGCCTTCGCCGCGCGCCCGCGGCCGGCGTCGGCGCTTGTGTGCGGCGATTTCAACTGCGAGCCGGATTCAGCCGAGCATCGCCTGATGCAGGCGCCGATCGCACCGGACGTGCCGGCGTGGTGCGACGCCTGGCGGGTGCTCGCGCCGGGCGCGCCGCATGCGCCGAGCGTCGGCCTGCACGGGGCCGAATGGCCGGACCGTGCGTATTGCTGCGACTTCTTCTTCGTCACCGCGGATCTGGCGCCGCGCGTGCGTGCCTTGCAGGTGCTGGCCGAGACCGCGGCGTCGGATCATCAGCCGGTGGTGCTGGAACTCGACGACTGAGCCGCGCACCCGCCGGCCGCGGCGGGCGCCGGGGTCAGCGCGGCGGCAGTGGCTCGATGAGGTCGCGGTAGGCGTGCCAGGTGGCGTGGCCGATGATCGGCATCAGCACCACCAGGCCGATGTTGAAGGTGGCGAAGCCGATGGCGGTGAGGATGACGATCAGCGCCGCCCACACCAGCATCGGGCCGGGGTTGTTGAGCAAGGCGCCAAAGCTCGCCAGCATCGCGGTGATCGCGTCCTGGTTGCGGTCGAGCATCAGCGGCACCGACACCACGCTGGCGGCGAAGGCGATCGTCGCGAACACCAGCCCGACACCGACATAGGTGCCGAAAAACTCGAGGTTGCGCAGCGTGAGGATCTGCTCGATCAGGCTGTCGAGGCTCGGCATCTCTTCGGTGTAGAACAGCGCGAACACCACCATCGACGCGCGCGCCCACACCAGAAGCACCACGCCGAGCACGACCGCGAACACACCGATGTTGCTCATGTTGCGGCGCCACACGGTGAGTGTGGGGCCGAGCGCACACGGCTCGCCGCGTTCGCGCCGGCGGCTGAGCTCGTACAGGCCCATCGCGACCAGCGGCCCGACGAGCAGGAAGCCCGAGGCCAGCGCGGCGATGTACTCGTACGCGTGCAGGAACATCAGCACGGTCAGCACGCCCATCGCCGCGAAGCACAGGCCGTAGAACAGGCTCGGGCCCGGGGCGGCGCGCAGGTCTGCCGCGCCGCGCGCGATCCACCGGAACGGTGCGCCGAGCGAGACCTCGCGTATGGTTGGGAAGGGCAGGCCGGGGTCGTCGTCGGCCCGCGGCCCGGGTTGGGTGGAGGGGTCCTGCTCCGTCATGTCGATCTCCTGTAAGTGCTGCACTGACCGCGGAGCGGGAGAAGTGTTTCAGGACGCCGCCAGCATTGCGTCCACGAGCGGCTGTGGCGCCTCCTGCATCAGGGCGTGGCCCACCCCGGGCAGCACGATAAGGCGTGCATCGCATGCGCTGAAGGCGTCGCGCAGCGGCACGACGGCGTCGGCCGGGGTCATGCGGTCACAGTCGCCGCTGACGAGCAGCACCGGACAGCGCACGCGAGTGGCGGCCTGCAGGCCATCCTGCCAGCCGTCGCAGGCGGCGAGGTCGGTCGCGAGCACCGCCGCGCCCTGCTTCTGCATGCGTTCGAGGTTGGCGGCTTCGAGTGCGAGGCGGCGCTGTTCGCCGAGCACCGCGGCGGGGGCGAAGGAGAACTTGTTGATCAGCGCCCAGGCCTTGGGCGGGTCCTTGCGCACGGCCTCGAGCACGAAGGGCGCGACCGGCATCGGCGCCAGGCTGCCGAGCAGGTACAGCGCCCGCACGCGGTCCGGCGCGCGCGCCGCGGTGGCCAGTGCGACCAGCGAGCCCATGCTGTGCCCGGCGATGCGGAAGTGGTCGAGGTCGAGCGCGTCGGCGAGCGCAAGCACCCAGTCCGCCATCGCGTCGATGCCGGTGAGCGCTTGCCCGGCGGAGGCGCCGTGGGCCGGCAGGTCGGGGGCGATGACGCGGTGGCCGGCGCTGGCCAGTCCGGGCGCGACCGTGTCCCACACGCCGTGGTCGTGTCCGGCGCCGTGGATCAGCAGCAGCGCCGGGGCGGTCGGTTCGCCCTGCAGCGCGACGGCCACCGGCTGGCCGCATACCTGGATGTCTTTCATGAAATCGAGTGTCTTGTCGGTGAGGGGGCGGGCGCGCAGCCGCCGTGTGCGGGCGTCTGCGCTGCGCGCGACGATTGCCGGGCTGCCGTCAGGCGCGCTCGTCGGGGCTCAGCATGTGTTCGATGGCGATGATGCGGTCCTTGAGCGCGAGCTTGCGCTTCTTCAGACGGCGCAGCATCAGCTCGTCGCCGGTGGGCGATGCGGCGAGGCTGACGATCGCGTCGTCGAGGTCGCGATGCTCGAGGCGCATCTCCTCCAGGCGCAGGCGCAAGCTGGTCACTTCGTCGAAGGCTTTGTCGGTCATGCTTGCGTCCCCTGTATGTCCCTTTAATTGTTTTTGCGCCGCCGTCTGCAGGTGCAGTTGCGGGTGATGGTGTGCCGGCGATGTTATGCGCCGGCAGGCGCAATGACAACTTCGTTCCGAGCCGGGTTCCAGCGCTTGCGGGCGTGGCGCGTGCGGGGTGGATTCCTTACCATTCGCCCTTCGCCAACACGGAAACTGCGCAAGTGAACAAAGCCTTCGTGAAGGAAAGCGACGGTGCCGACGACGGGGACGAGGAGCTCGCCCCCGCGCAGCGCCTGCCCGCGGGTAGCAAGAACTACATGACCCGGCGCGGTTACGACGCGCTGCGCGTCGAGCTCGACCAGCTCGTGCGCTTCGAGCGCCCCAAGCTGGTGGAGACCGTGGCCTGGGCCGCCGGCAACGGCGACCGCTCGGAGAACGGCGACTACATCTACGGCAAGAAGCGCCTGCGCGAGATCGATCGCCGCATCCGCTTCCTGATCAAGCGCATCGAGAGCGCCGAGGTGGTCGATCCCGAGCGCCAGCAGGGCCTGGAGCAGGTGTTCTTCGGCGCCACCGTGAGCTTCTGCGACCTCGAGACCGAGGACGAGCAGACCTGGCAGATCGTCGGCGTTGACGAGGCCGACGCCGCGCAGGGCCGCATAAGCTGGATCTCGCCGCTGGCGCGCGCGGTGCTGAAGGCACGCGTGGGCGACGTGGTGCGCTTCCAGAGCCCCGCGGGCATGCGCGAGATCGAGATCACGGACGTGCAGTACCTGTGAGCGCGCGGCAGGGGCTTGAAAGCCGGACGGGCGTCCCCATCTGCGGACGCACTGATCCGTAACCCAAGCTGGAGCCCGATCCATGTCCGAAACCGCCGCAGCCGCCCAGACGCTCAACTTCCAGGCCGAGGTGAAGCAACTGCTTCACCTGATGATCCACTCGCTGTATTCCAACCGCGAGATCTTCCTGCGCGAGCTCGTCTCCAACGCCTCCGACGCCTGCGACAAGCTGCGCTTCGAGGCGCTCGACAACGGCGCCCTGTACGAGAACGACAGCGAGCTGAAGATCCGCATCGGCTTCGACGCCGAGGCCAAGACCATCACCATCGCCGACAACGGCATCGGCATGAGTCGTGACGAGGCCATCGCGCACCTGGGCACCATCGCCAAGTCGGGCACGCGCGAGTTCTTCGGCCAGCTCACCGGCGACCAGAAAAAGGACGCCAACCTGATCGGCCAGTTCGGCGTGGGCTTCTACTCCGCCTTCCTGGTCGCCGACCGCGTCACCGTGCTCACCCGCCGCGCCGGCCTGGCCGCGGGCGAGGGCGTGAAGTGGGAGTGCTCGATGGTGGGCGACGAAGCCGGCGCCTACACCGTGGCGCAGGTCGACAAGCCCGGCCGCGGCACCGAGATCACCCTGCACCTGCGCGA
>JAGOEI010000140.1 GCA_017997795.1 Thauera sp.
GGCATGCACAACGTGCTCAACGCGCTGGCGGCGATCGCGGTGGCGACCGAGGTGCAGGTGCCGGACGCGGCCATCATCAAGGCGCTCGCCGAGTTCAACGGCGTCGGCCGGCGCTTCCAGCGCTACGGCGAGGTGGCGCTGCTCGACCAGGACGGCGACGAGGCGGGCAGCTTCACGCTGGTCGACGACTACGGCCACCATCCGGTGGAGATGGCGGCAACGATCGCCGCGGCGCGCGGCGCCTTCCCCGATCGCCGCCTGGTGCTCGCCTTCCAGCCGCATCGCTATACCCGCACCCGCGACTGCTTCGAGGACTTCGTCAAGGTGCTGTCGTCGGTCGACGGCCTGCTGCTTGCCGAGGTGTACGCCGCCGGCGAGACCCCGGTCGTGGCCGCCGACGGCCGCTCGCTGGCACGTGCGATCCGCGTTGCCGGGACGGTGGAGCCGGTGTTCGTCGAGGACATCGGCGACATGCCGAGAATGATTCTTTCTGCCGCGCGCGCTGGCGACGTGGTGATCACCATGGGGGCGGGCAGCATCGGCGCGGTGCCGGGCAAGCTCGCGAGCATCGAGGAAGCAGTGTGAACGCGCGTTACGGAAAGGTTGCGGTGTTGTTCGGCGGTTCGTCCGCCGAGCGCGAGGTGTCCCTGATGTCGGGCCAGGCGGTGCTTGGCGCGCTGCAGGCGGCAGGCGTCGATGCGCGTGCCTTCGATCCGGCCGAACGTGACCTGCACGTCCTCAAGGAAGAAGGCTTCGAGCGTGCATTCATTGCGCTCCATGGCCGCGGCGGCGAGGACGGCACCGTGCAGGGGGCCCTGGAGCTGATGGGCATCCCCTACACCGGCAGTGGCGTGATGGCGTCCGCGCTGTCGATGGACAAATGGCGCACCAAGATGGTGTGGCTGGCCAGCGGCCTGCCCACGCCGCGCTACGCGATCCTCGAGGCCGATACCGACTGGGCCGCGGTCGCGGCCGAGCTCGGCCTGCCGATCTTCGTCAAGCCGGCGCACGAAGGCTCGAGCATGGGCGCCACCAAGGTGACCGAGGCGGGCCAGTTGCAGGCGGCCTGGGAGCTGGCCGCGCGCTACGACAGCCTGGTGATCGCCGAAGAGTTCATCGCCGGCGACGAGCTCACCGCGCCCTTCCTGGAAGACCGCGCGCTGCCGCTGGTGCGCATCGTCGCCCCGGACGGCAACTACGACTACCAGCACAAGTACTTCACCGACGACACCCGCTACGACTGCCCCTGCGGCCTGCCCGCCGAACTCGAAGCCGAGCTCCAGGCGCTGGTGATGAAGTCGGCGCGCGTGCTCGGCTGCCGCGGCTGGGGGCGCGCCGACCTGATTTTGACCGCCGATGGCCGTCCTTACCTGCTCGAGATGAACACCTCGCCCGGCATGACGGGGCACTCGCTGGTGCCGATGTCGGCGCGTGTGGCCGGGCTCGATTTCACCACGCTGTGCCTGCGCATCCTCGAAGGAGCCCGCCTTGGCTGAAGTGTCCGCGCGCCCCGCCTCGATCCGCTCCGCCCGCCAGGCGGCGGCGGGCGGACGTGCGCGCGCGGCCGTGGAGAAGGGCTTGTGGCATCGCCCGGCGCTGCTCAACTTGATCTCCGACCTGCTGACCCTGGCTGCCGCCGTGGCGCTCGGCTGGGCGCTGGTGCTGTGGTTCCTGTCGCGGCCGCTGTTCCCCTTGCGCGAACTCGTGGTCGTGACCAATCCGGGGCAGGTGACCGAGGAGCAGCTCGACTATGCCGCACGCCTCGCGGTGCAGGGCAACTTCTTCACGGTCGATCTGCAGGCAGTGAAGGAGACCTTCGAGAAGCTGCCCTGGGTGCGCAAGGCCGAGGTGCGCCGACGCTGGCCGGACGCGCTCGAGCTGCGCATCGAGGAGCATGACGCGGTCGCCTACTGGACTGTGTCGGAGAGTGGCGATGCGCGCCTGGTCAACCGCCAGGGCGAGGTCTTCGTCGCCGCCACCAATGCCGACCTGCCGCAGTTCGACGGGCCGCAGGGGTCGTCGAGCTGGCTGCTCGCGCGTTACCGCGAGTTCTCGTCGATGCTGCAGCCGCTGGGCGTGCGTCTGGTCGGCCTCGCGCTGTCGGCACGCGAGGCGTGGCAGCTTCAGCTCGACAACGGCATGACGATCGTGCTCGGACGCGAACAGGAAAAATCCCCGCTCGTCGAGCGGCTGCAGCGCTTCATCGCGGTGTGGCCCGGCGTGCACAAGGAAATCGATATCGAAATCAGGGTCGCGGACCTGCGCTATCCGGGTGGATTCGCGCTGACTCCGGCCGATGCCTCGGTGCTGCAGCAGCCCGTGGCCCCCGCAGGCAGGAAAGGCAAGCAATGAGCAAGCAATACAACGAACTGGTCGTCGGTCTGGACATCGGCACCGCCAAGGTCACCTGCATGGTGGCCGAGGTCAAGCCCGACGGGCGGCTCAACGTCGTCGGTCTCGGCACCCAGCCGACCAACGGCCTCAAGCGCGGCGTGGTGGTGAACATCGAAGCCACGGTCGATGCGATCTCGCGCGTGCTGCAGGAGGTCGAGGTCATGGCCGACTGCAAGATCCACGAGGTCTATACCGGCATCGCCGGCAGCCACATCAAGAGCTTCAACTCCAGCGGCACGGTCGCGATCAAGGAGAAGGAAGTCTCGCCGCTCGACGTCGAGCGCGTGATCGAGGTCGCGCGCGCGATGCCGATCCCGGCCGAACAGCAGATCCTGCACATCCTGACCCAGGAATTCATCATCGACGGCCAGGGTGGCGTGCGTGAGCCGATCGGCATGAGCGGCGTGCGCCTCGAGGTCAAGGTGCACATTGTCACCGGCGCGGTGTCGGCGGCGCAGAACGTCATCAAGTGCGTGCGCCGTTGCGGCCTGGAGGTCATGGACCTGAGCCTGCAGCCGCTCGCCTCCAGCCACGCGGTGCTCACCGAGGACGAGAAGGAGCTCGGCGTGTGCATGGTGGATATCGGCGGCGGCACCACCGACATCGCGGTGTTCACCCAGGGCGCGATCCGCCACACCGCGGTGATCCCGGTGGCGGGCGACCAGATCACCAACGACATCGCGATGGCGCTGCGCACGCCGACCTCCGAGGCCGAGGAGATCAAGATCCGCCACGGTGTGGCGATGCACCAGATGGCCGACCCCGAGGAGATGATCGAGGTCCCGGGCGTGGGCGACCGTCCGCCGCGCAAGCTGTCGCGCCAGGCGCTGGCCGACGTGATCGAGCCGCGCGTGTCCGAGCTCTTCGAACTGGTGCAGGCCGAGCTGCGCCGCAGCGGCTACGAGGAGCTGCTGTCCTCGGGCATCGTGCTCACCGGCGGTTCGGCGGTGATGTGCGGCATGGCCGAACTGGCCGAGGACGTGTTCCACATGCCGGCGCGCGTCGGCGCGCCGCAGTACGACGGTGGCTTGGCCGATGTGGTGTGCCAGCCGCGCTACTCGACGGCGATGGGGCTGGTGATGGAAGGGGCCGCGCAGCGGCGCAGGGGGCTTCAGGCGCGCGACACGCGCAGCGTGAAGCAGGTTTTCGGGCGCATGAAGGCGTGGTTCGAACGCAATTTCTGAGCGCGCGCTTCGTACGCAATCAATTTGGATGATTGTCGGTTTACTGTGGCTTATTTAGTAGTAGACTTCTTGTCTGATACTAGATGCAGGTAGCTGGCGTTCGGTGTTGAGCAGGGCTGTCAAATCAGGAGGCGAGGCAAAATGTTTGAAATCGTTGAGAAGGAACCGTCGGGGACCGTGATCAAGGTGGTCGGCGTCGGCGGTGCAGGGGGCAACGCGGTCGATCACATGATCCGCGAAGGTGTGAAGGGTGTGCATTTCATCTCCGCCAACACCGACGCCCAGGCGCTCAAGCGTAGCCTGGCCCCGGTCAAGGTCCAGTTGGGTGACACCGGCCTCGGCGCCGGCTCCAAGCCCGAGGCGGGACGTGCCGCCGCGCAGGAAACGCGCGAGGCCATCGCCGCCGCGCTCGAGGGCGCGCACATGGTCTTCATCACCGGCGGCATGGGTGGTGGCACCGGCACCGGCGCCGCGCCGGTGGTGGCCGAGATCGCCAAGGAGATGGGCATCCTGACCGTCGCCGTGGTCACCAAGCCGTTCGACTTCGAGAACCGCATCCGCGTCGCCGAGAGCGGCGTCGAGGAGCTCACCCGTCACGTCGATTCGCTGATCGTCGTGCTCAACGACAAGCTGCTCGACGTCTATGGCGACGATGCCGGCTTCGAGGAGTGCTTCCGCTCCGCCGACAACGTGCTGCGCTCGGCCGTGGGTGGCATCGCCGAGATCATCAACGTGCCCGGCCTGGTCAACGTCGACTTCCAGGACGTGCGCACCGCGATGGCCGAGATGGGGCGCGCGATGATGGGCTCGGCCGAAGCCGCCGGCCTCGATCGCGCCCGCATCGCCGCCGAGCAGGCCGCGGTGTCGCCGCTGCTCGAGGGCACCGAGCTGTCGGGCGCGCGCTGCGTGCTGGTCAACATCACCGCCAGCAAGTCGCTGAAGATGGCCGAGGTGCGTGACGCAGTGAGGACCGTGCAGGCCTTCGCCGCGCCGGAAGCCTTCGTCAAGTACGGCACCGTGTTCGACGACGCCATGGAAGACCGCATCCGCATCACCGTGGTCGCCACCGGCCTGGGCGCGCCGCGCGCGGCCCGCCAGCCGGTGATGCAGGTGGTGCAGGGTACCGGCACCTACGGCCCGTCCATGGGCGGCGGCAGCGTCGACATGAACAACCTGGACGTGCCGGCGGTCATGCGCAGCGGCCGTCGGTCGACGGTCGAGGCGATGAGCACCAGCGGCGTCGGCACCTACGACATCCCGGCCTTCCTGCGTCGCCAGGCCGACTGAGCACGTCGTACCAGACCCGCCCGCAGACTGTCGCCTCCGGTCTGCGGGCGGGTTTTTCGTTTTGGTTGCTGCGTTGCAACATCCGCTTGCGCAACAGCCGGCGCGCATCGCCCCGATAGCCCGGCCGGTTCCGGGTCGCGTGCTAAAATGACTGATCTGAAAAGGAAAAGAACATGATCAGGCAACGCACCCTCAAGTCCATCGTCAAGGCCACGGGTGTCGGCCTGCACGGCGGCCGCAAGGTGACCCTGACCCTGCGTCCCGCAGCGCCCGACACCGGCATCGTCTTCCATCGCGTCGATCTCGATCCGCCGCTCACTCTGCCGGCCGACCCCTATGCCGTGTGCGACACCCGCATGTGCTCCGGCCTGGAGAAGGGCGGGCAGAAGGTCGGTACCGTCGAACACCTGATGTCGGCCCTCGCCGGGCTGGGCATCGACAACCTGCACGTCGACGTCGATGCACCCGAGATCCCGATCCTCGACGGTAGCTCGGCGCCCTTCGTCTTCCTGCTCCAGTCGGTCGGGATCGAGGAGCAGAAGGCGCCGAAGAAATTCCTGCGCGTGAAGAAAGCGGTCGAATACGTCGAGGGCGACAAGTGGGTGAAGCTCGAGCCCTACGACGGTTTCCGGTTGTCGTTCTCGATCGTGTTCAATCATCCGGCGATCGACAACACCTCGACCCAGGTCACGATCGACTTCGCCGAGCAGTCCTACGTGCGCGACGTGGCGCGCGCGCGCACCTTCGGTTTCATGCAGGACGTCGAGTTCATGCAGGCCAACGGCCTGGCGCTCGGCGGCAGCCTCGAGAACGCGATCGTGATGGACGAGTACCGCGTGCTCAACGCCGAAGGCCTGCGCTATGCCGACGAGTTCGTGAAGCACAAGGTGCTCGATGCCATCGGCGACCTTTACCTGTGCGGCCATCCGCTGCTGGCGTCGTATTCGGCGCACAAGGCCGGGCACGGGCTCAACAACCAGATCCTGCGCGTGCTGCTTGAAGACAAGGAGGC
>JAGOEI010000031.1 GCA_017997795.1 Thauera sp.
GGTCATTCGTCAAGCACCATGGTCGCGCGCATCCATCCAAACGCATGAACCGAACTCCTGAGCGCATCGGCAAGTACAGAATCATCAGGGAGATTGGCCGCGGAGCCACGGCCGTGGTCTATCTGGCCGAGAGTGATGACTACCCGGAGCCGGTGGCGCTCAAGCACGTGCGTTTCGACGACAAGGTCAAGGACGAGGCGAAGTGGAACCGGCGGGTGATCAAGCTCTTGAAGGCCGAGCGCGTCGTGTCCGGGCGGCTGAATCACCCCAACATCATCCGCATCTTCGACGCCAGCATCGAGCCCGAACAGGCCTATGTGGTGATGGAGTATTTCCCCGGCGAATCGCTCGAGCGCTACTGCAGCTTCGAGCGTCTGCTGCCGGTGCATCGCACGATCGGGATCGTCTTCAAGTGCTGCATGGCGCTGGATCATGCCTACCGCCAGGGCATCATCCACCGCGACATCAAGCCGGCCAACATCCTGGTCGACGATCACGACAACGTGAAGATCACCGACTTCGGGCTCGCGCTCAACATCAACAAGAAGATGGACACCGACTCCACCTTCATCATGGGCGTGGGCTCGCCGGCCTACATGAGCCCGGAGCAGATCAAGGGCTATCCGCTCAACCAGAAGACCGACCTGTACTCGCTGGGTGTGCTGCTGTTCCACATGCTCACCGGTCGGCTGCCGTTTCGCGCGAGCAATCCGGCGCAACTGGTGTACAAGATCATCAACGCCGATCCGCCGTCGGTATCGCAGCTCAACCCCGACATCCCCGAGCAGATGGACGCGGTGATCCGCAAGGCGCTCGAGAAGGATCTGTACTCGCGCTATCGCAACGGCGCCGAGTTCGCGAAGGATCTGGCGGCGGTGCGCTATCAGATCCTCGACGAAAATTACGTGGCGCCCGATGCGGCGCGCTTTGCCAAGCTGCGGCGCCTGGCCTTCTTCACCGAGTTCGAGGACGTCGATCTGTGGGAAGTGATCCGCATCTGTGCTTGGCGTGAGGTCGACAGCGAGATCGGATTGATGCGCGAGGGCGACGGCGACCAGCGCTTCGGCGTGGTGCTCGAGGGGCGGGTGGAGTTGTCCATCGAGGGGCGGCGGGTGATGGAGCTGGGGCCGGGCGAAGTGTTCGGCGTGCAGGCCTGGCTCGATCACATGGAGCATCGGCACATGCTGAGCGTGGTTTCACTCGAGCCCTTGAGCTATCTCGAGGTCAATCCGGCTGCGCTCGCGCTCGCCAGCGATGAGGTCGTGGAGCGTTTCCGACGGCAGATTTCGACCGTGGTCGTGCGTCGGCTGGCGGCCGTGTCGCGCCAGCTTGCCGAGCACGCGCCGGCCGCGGTGCGTGCGCAACGCGCTGCACCAGCCAGTTTCGACATGAAGTTGCTGGACCGCTGAACACCGTCGCGATGCAGCGATGCATCGGGGTCTTACTGCCTTGCGCCGAGTGCGCGCGCGCGCTCGAGCATGGCGGCGCGGGTGCTTGCATCTGCCGGGGCGATGTCGAGCCAGTTGCCGAGATGGGCGCGGGTGAGATCGGCGAGGGCGTTGATCCAGGCGTCGCTTTCGTTGAGGCAGGGAATGTAATGGAAGGTCTTGCCGCCCTTCTCGAGGAAGGCTTCCTTGCACTCCATGGCGATTTCCTCGAGCGTCTCCAGGCAGTCGGCGACAAAGCCGGGGCACATCACATCCACCCGCTTGATGCCCTGCGCCGCGAGCGACTCGAGCGTCGGCTGGGTGTAGGGCTTGAGCCACTCGGCCTTGCCGAAGCGCGACTGGAAGGTCACCAGCACGCGCTCGCGCGCGATGCCCAGCCCTTCGGCGACCAGACGGCCGGTCTTGTGGCATTCGCAGTGGTAGGGGTCGCCGAGATCGAGCGAGCGCCGCGGTATGCCATGAAAGCTCAGCAGCAGGCGCTCGGGCTCGCCATTGAGCAGCCAGTGCTCGCGCACGCTCCTCACCAGCGCCGCGATGTAGCCGGGGTGGTCGTGGAAGTTGCGTACGAAGCGGATCTCGGGCTGGTTGCGCCAGTGCGCGAGGCAGCGGCCCACCTCGTCGACCACGGTCGCCGAGGTGCTGGCCGAGTACTGCGGGTAGAGCGGCAGGACCAGAATGCGGGTGCAGCCGCGGGCGCGCATGGCGTTTAGCACGTCCGGGATAGCCGGCGCGCCGTAGCGCATCGCGTAGTCGATATCGAGCTCGTCGTGCCCGGCCTTGGCGAGGTAGCCGGCGAGCAGCTTGGCCTGGCGCTGGGTGTGGACCTTGAGCGGCGAGCCTTCGTCGGTCCACACGCTGGCGTATTTCTTTGCCGACGCTGCAGGTCGGGTGTTGAGGATGATGCCGTTGAGGATGAGCCACCACACCGGGCGCGGAATCTCCACGACGCGCGGATCGGACAGGAACTGCTTCAGGTAGGGCCGCAGCGCGGCCGCTGTCGGTGCTTCGGGGGTGCCGAGATTGACGAGGAGAACGCCCGTGCGGGCGGGGCTGCCGTGCGTGAAGGGCGGTTCGGGCCAGTAGCGGGACATCGGATTCCTTGGGGGGCGGGGGCGGGGGCGCTGCGCCGCCGCCGTCAGTGCTTGGAAGAGAGGGCGTTCGAGAGCAGGCGCGCGGTAATGTCGACGATCGGGATCACGCGGTCGTAGGCCATGCGGGTGGGGCCGATGACGCCGAGCGAGCCGACGATCTGGCCATCGACCTCGTAGGGCGCGGTGATGACGCTGCAGCCGTCGAGCGGCGCCAGGCCGGATTCGCCGCCGATGAAGATCTGCACGCCCTCGGCGCGGTTGGAGAGGTCGAGCAACTGGATCAGTCCGGTGCGCTGCTCGAAGAGCTTGAACAGCTCGCGCAGCCGCGTCATGTTGGAGGACAGATCCTCGACGTCGAGCAGGTTGGTTTCGCCGGAGATCACGTAGTGGGCCGCGGTCTCCTCGGCGGCTTCGGCGCCGGCATCGACGGTGGCCGTCATCAGTTCGTCCATGTCGCTGCGCAACTGGCGCAGTTCTTCGGTGATGCGGCGGCGGATCTCGTCGAAGGACAGGCCGGCGAAGTGTTCGTTGAGGTAGGTGGCGGCGGCGTTGAGCTCGCTCGGGGTGTAGGCGCGGCGCGTGAGCAGGATGCGGTTCTGCACGTCGCCGGCGGTGGTGACGATGATCAGCAGGATGCGGTTTTCGGCCAGGCTGATGAATTCGAACTGGCGGATGCGCACCGCATCCTTGCGTGGGGCGACGACGACGCCGGCGAACTGGGTGAGCTCGGACAGCAGGTGGGAGGCCGAGTTGATGAGGCGCTGCGGCTGGTCCGGCACGAGCTGGCCCTGCAGGGCGCGCACGCGGGCGCTCTCCAGCGGCTGCATGGTGAGCAGCGAATCGACGAAGAAGCGGTAGCCGCGCGCGGTTGGAATGCGGCCGGCCGAGGTGTGCGGGCTGGCGATGAACCCCATCTCCTCGAGATCGCTCATCACGTTGCGCACGGTGGCGGGTGACAGCTCCAGGCCGGAGTAGCGCGACAGTGCGCGCGAGCCGACCGGCTGGCCGTCCGCGATGTAGCGTTCGATCAGGGTCTTGAGCAGGATCTGGGAGCGGGCGTCGAGCGAATTCATGGCAGGCGGGAATATAGCCCGGATTGTAAGAAAGCGCGCCCGCGCTGGCCACCCGTGGAGGCCGCGCGGGCACGACAAGACGTCGGGCGGTTGTGGTTTAATCGGCGCTCATGAGCACGAAATTCCGAACGATTGCCCTCATCGGCAAATACCAGAGCCCCGACGTCGCTGAATCGGTGCTGTCGATCGCCCGCTACCTGCGTGATCGCAACCTCTCGGTGCTGATCGAGCAGGGTACGGCGAGTGCGATCGGCGGCGCGCACGACTTCCCCCTCGCGAGTTACGAGCACATCGGCGCCGAGGCCGACCTCGCCGTGGTCATCGGCGGTGACGGCAGCATGCTGCATACCGCGCGCCGGCTGGTGGAGCACGGCGTGCCGCTGGTGGGCGTCAATCTCGGCCGGCTGGGTTTTCTGACCGACATCTCGCGCAGCGACGCGACGGTGCGCCTCGGCGAGATGCTCGACGGCGCATACACGGAAGAAAACCGCTGCATGCTCGACGCCGAGGTCCTGCGTGGCGGCGAACGTGTGTTCCATACCCTGGCGCTCAACGATGTCGTGGTGAATAAGGGCGATCTCGGACGCATGATCGAGTTCGAGTTGTTCATCGACGCAGAGTTCGTCTATACCCAGCGCTCGGACGGCATGATCGTGTCCACGCCGACCGGTTCCACGGCGTACGCCTTGTCCGCGAACGGCCCCATCCTGCACCCGAGCGTCGGCGGGATCGCCCTCGTGCCGCTGTGCCCGCATGCGCTCACGGCGCGTCCGATCACGCTTCCCGACTCCTGCAGCATCGACATCGTCATGCTGCCGCCGCAGGATGCGCGCGTGCATTTCGATGGGCAGACGCGGTTCGACCTGCGCGCGGGCGATTGCGTGCGGCTCAAGCGCTCGCCGCGCTCGCTGCGGCTGCTGCACCCGCAGGGCTACAGCTACTTTGCAATGCTGCGCCAGAAACTGCACTGGAGCGCCGCGCCGCGCCTGTGAGCGCCCGGCGCAGGCGCCTTGTCTGCGCGCCTGATTCCTTTCGTCCGACCACCGCCTGATTTTCTCCGCGCTCCCCTCGCCATGCTCCGCAGTCTGACCATTCGTGACTTCGTTATCGTCGATCGCCTCGAACTCGAGTTCAGCGGCGGGTTCGGTGTGTTGACCGGCGAGACCGGGGCCGGCAAGTCGATCCTGCTCGACGCGCTCGGGCTCGTGCTCGGCGGGCGGGGCGAGGCCGGCATGGTGCGCAGCGGGCGCGATCGTGCCGATGTCGCGGCAGAGTTCGACCTCGCGGCAGACGGGGCGCTCGCCGCCTGGCTTGCCGAGCAGGACCTGCCCGCGGACGAGGGCGCGGTGATCCTGCGGCGCACGATCGACGCGGGCGGACGCAGTCGCGCCTGGATCAATGGCAGCGCGGTCACGCTCGCGCAACTGCGCACTGCCGGCGAATGGCTCGCCGACATCCACGGCCAGCATGCCCATCATGCGCTGCTGCGGGCCGACGCGCAGCGCGGCTTGCTCGACGTACAGGCGGGCGCCGTGCCGCTGGCGACGGAGGTCGCCGGCCTGCATCGCGAGTGGCAGCGACTGCTGCGGCTGGAGCGCGAGGCTGCGGCCGATTCGGCCAGCTCCGCGCGCGAGCGCGAGCTGTTGTCGTGGCAGTTGCAGGAACTCGATCAGCTCGGCTTCGAGCCGGACGCCTGGCAGGAGCTCAATGCCGAGCACAGCCGCCTGGCTCATGCGGCAAGCCTGATCGAGGGGGCCGACGAGACGCTCGCGGCGCTGGGCGAGGGCGACATCGCGGTGTGCACGATCCTGCGCCACCTGGATGCGCGCGTTGCGGCGTTGGCCGACTATGATCCGGGCCTCGCCGACGTGCGCGAACTCCTCGCTGCGGCGGCGATTCAGGCCGACGAGGCGCTGTATGCGCTGCGGCGCTACCGCGATCGGCTCGACATGGATCCGCAGCGCCTGGCCGAAGTCGAGCAACGCATTGCGACCGTGATGGACGCAGCGCGCAAGCATCGCGTGGCTCCCGAGGCGCTCCCGGAGCTCACGCGCCAGTGGCGTGAGCGACTGCAGACGCTCGAGGCGACGGCCGATCCCGCCCGCCTCGCGGCCGCCGCGGCTACGGCTCGCCAGGCCTTCGATGCGGCGGCCGGACGGCTATCGGCCGCGCGCGCGCCGGCTGCGCGCCGTCTGTCCGACGAGATCACTGCGGCGATGCAGACCCTGGCGATGGCCGGCGGGCGCTTCGAGGTCGCACTCGAGCCCAGCGAGCCCGCTGCCACCGGCCTCGAGATCGTCGAGTTCCGCGTGTCCGCCAACCCCGGGCAGCCCTTGCGCAGCCTGGCCAAGGTGGCCTCGGGGGGCGAGCTGTCGCGCATCGGGCTTGCCATCCAGGTCATGGCCAGCCGCGACACTGCGGTGCCGACGCTGGTGTTCGACGAGGTCGATGTGGGCATCGGCGGCCGTGTGGCCGAGATCGTCGGCAAGCTGCTGGCGCGTCTCGGCCGTGATCGTCAGGTGCTCTGCGTCACCCACCTGCCGCAGGTTGCGGCGTGTGCGGACTGGCAGTGGCGGATTGCCAAGCGCGAGCAGGGGGGAGAGACGGTGAGCGAGGTGGCGCCGCTCGATGATGCCGCGCGCGTCGAGGAGATCGCCCGCATGCTGGGTGGCGTGAGCATCACCTCGACAACCCGGGATCACGCCGCCGAGATGCTCGGGCGACGCTGACCGAGCATCTCCGGCGCCTTCTTCGCAATCTCAGGCGCCTTCATCACCGCGCAAGGCGGGGGAGGATTACCCCGCGCTGCGGCGGGTAAGGCTGGCCGCGAGGCGTGTTACTCGTCGGTCTCGCGATTCGGGCAGTTTTCGCGCGTGCAATCCGCGTAGAGGTAAAGCGCGTGGTCGCGGATCGCGAAGCCGCGCTCCTCGGCGATCTTGTTCTGTCGGCGCTCGATCTCGGGGTCGAAGAATTCCTCGACCTTGCCGCATTGCATGCAGACCAGGTGGTCGTGATGGCCGCCTTCGTTGAGTTCGAAGACCGCCTTGCCGGATTCGAAGTAGTGGCGCTCGAGCAGGCCGGCCTGCTCGAACTGCGTCAGCACGCGATAGACGGTGGCCAGGCCGATGTCCATGCCTTCGTTCATCAGCGCGCGGTAGACGTCCTCGGCAGTCAGGTGGCGCTGATCAGAGCTCTGAAAGAGGTCGAGGATCTTCAGGCGCGGGTAGGTCGCCTTGAGACCGATGCTTTTCAGGTTCTTGGAGTTGTCGGACATGGGGGCCTGGGCGGAGTGGGGGACGATGTGTCGCTGAAGCTGGCCACGCGCGGCGGCACTGGAGGCCATGCGAGGCGCTCTCAGGACCCGGCCTATGTTATATTTTTTACCCCTTTCTGAGAACTGCGACCCTGTCGCGCCAGGCCCAATTCCACATGCGCTCCTATCTCGCTGCGGCACTCGTCGCCACCGGACTTGTTGCCGGCTGCTCTTTCGATTCCGTCGTGGGCGTGGTCGATCCCTATCGAATCGACGTTCGCCAAGGCAACTACGTCGACCAGGAGATGCTCTCGCAGCTTCGGCGCGGCATGAGCCGGGATCAGGTGCGTTACGTGCTCGGGTCCCCGCTGGTGGTCGACATGTTCCGCACCGATCGCTGGGACTATGTGTATAGCTTGCGCTCCGGTCGCAAGGAGGCCGAGCAGCGGGTGATCTCGGTGTACTTCGAGGGCGATGTGCTCGATCGCGTCGAGGGTGACGTCGAGTCGGCGCAGTCCGGTGAGGGCGGGGAAGGTGCCGCTGCAGCGGCCGGGTCGCGCAGCCGCGTGGTCGAGATCCCCGCTGTCGAAGCGCGCTGATCGGCCCGCACGGCCGGCAGCCCATCCCCATTTCCATCCCATCCGCATTCCCACCCCCGGTCCGGCACCGTGCCGGACCTTGCATTTGCAGGAAAAACTCCGATGTCCGAAGTTCGAGTCGCAATCGCCGGCGCATCCGGCCGCATGGGCAGGATGCTGATCGAGGCCGCGTTGAAGGAAGACGGGATCGTGCTGGCGTCCGCCTTCGACCGTCCCGGCACCCCCTTCATCGGTCGTGATGCCGGCGAGCTCGCCGGCACGCATACGGGCGTGGCGATCATCGATGACGCTTCGGCCGCCATCGCTGCCGCCGACTGCGTGATCGACTTCACCCGCCCCGAGGGCACGCTCGCGCACCTGGCGCTGGCGCGCGAGCTCGGCAAGGCGGCGGTCATCGGCACCACCGGCTTCGATGCCGCGGGCAAGGCGGCGATCGCCGAGATTGCGCGTCACATTCCGGTGGTGTTTGCGCCAAACATGGCGGTCGGGGTCAATGCCGTGTTCCGCCTTCTCGAAGTGGCGGCGCGCATCCTGTCCGAGGGCTACGACGTAGAAGTCATCGAGGCGCATCACCGCTTCAAGGTGGACGCCCCGTCCGGCACTGCGCTGCGCATGGGCGAGGTGGTGGCGCGCGAGCTCGGCCGCAGCCTCGACGAGTGTGCGATCTACGGCCGCGAAGGTCACACCGGCGAGCGCAAGAGCGAAACCATCGGCTTCTCGACGATTCGCGGCGGCGATGTGGTCGGCGACCACACCGTGCTGTTCGCCGGCATCGGCGAGCGCATCGAGATCACGCACAAGTCGGGCAGCCGCATGCCGTACGCGCTCGGCTCGATGCGCGCGGCGCGCTTCCTCGCCGGGCGCAGCGATGGCTTGTTCGACATGCAGGACGTGCTCGGCTTGCGCTGATCCATGCAATGAACGCGGCTTCCGGCGGACATGCGTCGCGGCAGACTTCCGTGTGCGGTGCGGAGGACGGTGCGCTGATCGGGGCTAGCCCGGACGCGGTGATGCAGGCGCTGGATCTGGCTCGCCGCCATCTCGATCTGCTCGCGCGCAATACCGGTGCGGGCATGTGGAGTCACGACCTTCAGCGTGGCGTGATGCAGCCGGACGGGCGTTGGCGTGCCTTGCTCGGCTATGCCGCCGACGATGCCTTCGAGTGGGGCGACCTGGTCGATCCGGATGACCGCGAGCGGCTCGAGGAGGCGTTGCGTGCCCATTTGCGCGGCGTGGCGCCGGAGATCTGCGCCGAGGTCCGCGTTCGCGCGGCAGACGGCGTCTGGCATTGGGTCGAGGTGCGCGGCAACGCGCAGGGGCGCACGCCGGATGGCCGCTGGTGCCGCGTCGAGGGCACCTATCGCGACATCACCGAGCGCAAGCTGCGCGAGTTCGAACTCCTCGAGGCCAAGGAGGCCGCAGAGGCCGCGAATCGGGCGAAGGGCGACTTTCTCGCCAACATGAGCCACGAGATCCGCACGCCGATGAACGGCATCATCGGCATGACCGATCTGCTGCTGGATTCGACTGGGCCGGTGGGCGAGCAGCGCGAGTACCTGCAGACGGTCCGTTCATCGGCCGAGGCGCTGCTCACCATCATCAACGACATTCTCGACTTCTCGCGCATCGAGGCCGGGCGCCTGAGTCTCGAGTGCATCGACTTCTCGCTCATTTCGGTCGTCACCGAGACCTGTCGCTCGCTCGCGCTGCGTGCGGGTCAGCGGGGGGTCGAGCTGTTCCACGACGTCGAACCGGATGTGCCTGCGGTGTTGCGCGGCGATCCGACCCGACTGCGCCAGATCCTCAACAACCTGATCGGCAACGCGGTGAAGTTCACCGAGCGCGGGGAGGTGGAGGTCGGCGTGCGCTGCGTCGGCCGGGAAGGCGGAGAGGTCCGGATTGCGTTCTCGGTGCGCGACACGGGTTGCGGTATCGCGGCGGACAAGCTCGAGGCCATCTTCGGCGCCTTTGCGCAAGCCGACACCTCGACGACCCGCAAGTACGGCGGGACGGGGCTCGGGCTGGCGATCTCGCGTCATCTGGTCGATATCATGCACGGGCAGATCCAGGTCGAGAGCGTCCTCGGCAAGGGGAGCACCTTCACCTTCACACTGCCGTTCGGTGTGGTGGCCGATGCGCGGCCGTGGGATGCCAGCGGGCTGGCCGGTACCCGAGTGCTGGTGGCCGCCTGCAGCCGGGCGTTCGGCCTGTCGCTTTGCCGGCACCTGGAGCGCGCGGGCCTGCGCACCACGCTCGCCTGCCGCGGCGAGGATGTGATGGCGGCGCTGGCGTCCGCCCGTGACGGGGTCGACCCCTTCGATTTCCTGCTCATGGATGCCGACCTGCCGGATCCCGGCGGTTTCGCGCTGGCGCAGCGCTTTGCCGATGCCGACCCGCGGCTCGACCGCCTGGTGATGATGCTGGCGGGGCATTCGCAGCGTAACGACGCCGCGCGCTGCGACGAGCTCGGCGTGCCGTTCCGGCTCGCGAAACCGTTCTCGATCGACGATCTGCTCGATGTGCTGCGCATGGCCCGCGCCACGCCGGCGAGCGCACGCAAGGAAGCGGCCATCCCGGCCTTGCAGCTCGCCCCCGTGATGCTCGATGCCGCCGCCGATCGTCCCGCGGTGACACCCCTGAGCATCCTCGTGGTCGAGGACAATCCGGTGAACCAGACGGTCGCCCAGCGCCTGCTCGAGCGCGCCGGCCACGCCGTCACCCGCGCCAACAATGGCGAGGAGGCGCTCGAGGCGCTCGAGGACGGACATTTCGACGTGGTGCTGATGGACGTGCAGATGCCGGTGATGGGCGGGATCGAGGCCACCCAGGCGATTCGCGCGCGCGAGGCGCGTCACAGTTGGGTCGTGCAGGGCGACTGGCGGCCGATTCCGATCATCGCCATGACCGCGCATGCGATGCAGGGCGACCGCCAGCGCTGTCTGGACGCTGGAATGGACGACTACGTTTCCAAGCCGATCGACGCCGCGGCGCTCCTCGCCGCGATCGACCACGTGACCGGCGCCAATCGTCCCGAGACCGAATTCGAGAGCGACATCAGCCTGCTCGAACTGGGCGAGGAGGGGCGCCGGCAGATCGCCTCGCTGGACGAGGCGCGCGAGATGTTCGACGGCGACGAGGCGGTCGTGCAGCAACTCCTCCACGTCTTCCTGAAGGACCATGAGCGCACGATTGCAGATCTGCAGCGTGCCGCCGCGCACCTCGACTACACGTCCCTGGCCGCGGTCGGACATTCGGTCAAGGGCTCGGTTGGCCTATTTTGCGCCCGCCGCGCAATCGAGGCGGCACGCAGGCTGGAAGAGCTTGCCGCAGCGCAGGATCCGCAGGCCGCAACGGGCCAGTCGCAGGTGCTGGTCAGCGAACTGAAACTGCTCGCCCAGGCGCTGCGCGGCGAGGTGAGCGGTCGCGCGTAAGACGTGACGGGGTGCTCAGTAAGGGGCCCGCGGCGGACGGAACGGGGCGAGTCATTTGCCTTGAATCGCCCAAAAATATACAATTTCGCAGTTTCTCAAGCGGGATTGGCCCCGAGGCCCGTCCCGTTTTTTGTACATATCGGGCACGCCTTCCGCGTGCCTTCAAGATCTTCAAGCTGAATCCAGGAGCTTCTCGTGAGTGCATTCCCGTCCGCCCTTCTTGCGCTTGCCGACGGAACGATCTTCCACGGCAAGGGTATCGGCGCGGTTGGCAGCACGGTTGGCGAGGTCGTGTTCAACACGTCCATGTCGGGTTACCAGGAAATCCTGACCGACCCGAGCTATTGCCGCCAGATCGTCACGCTGACCTATCCGCACATCGGCAACACCGGTGTGAACGCAGAGGACGTCGAGTCCGACCGGGTGCATGCTGCGGGTCTGGTGATTCGCGACCTGCCCATCCTGCCGTCCAATTTCCGTATGAACCAGCGCCTCGACGCCTACCTGAAGGCCGAGAACGTGGTCGCGATCGCCGGGCTCGATACCCGCAAGCTGACCCGCGTGCTGCGCGAGATAGGCGCCCAGGCCGGCTGCATCGTCACCGCCGCGGCGGGCGAAACGCTCAACGCCGAGGCGGCCGTTGCCCAGGCGCGTGCCTTCCCCGGCCTGGCCGGCATGGACCTCGCCAAGGTCGTCAGCGCCACCGCGCGCTATGAGTGGAAGCAGGCGGAGTGGGCGCTCGAGGGCGGTTACACCGACCGTGCCGATGGCCGCTTCCACGTCGTCGCCTACGACTTCGGGGTCAAGTACAACATCCTGCGCATGCTGGTCGAGCGCGGCTGCCGCCTCACCGTGGTGCCGGCGCAGACGAGCGCGTCCGAGGTGCTGGCGCTCAACCCGGACGGCGTGTTCCTGTCCAACGGCCCCGGCGACCCCGAGCCCTGCGACTACGCGATCGACGCGATCCGCGACATCGTCGCCGCGCGCATGCCCACCTTCGGCATCTGCCTCGGCCATCAGTTGCTGGCGCTCGCGTCCGGTGCGAAGACCATGAAGATGAGTACCGGTCACCACGGCGCCAACCACCCGGTCAAGGATCTCGACACCGGCAAGGTGCTGATCACCAGCCAGAACCACGGCTTCGCGGTCGATCCCTCGACCATGCCGGCGAACCTGCGCGTGACCCATCACTCGCTGTTCGACGGAACGAACCAGGGTATCGCGCGCACCGACGTGCCGGCCTTCTCCTTCCAGGGCCACCCGGAAGCGAGCCCTGGTCCGCACGACGTGGCCTACCTGTTCGACCGCTTCATCGGTCTGATGGAAGCCGCCAGGTAACACGGTACCCGGCGCGCCGCGGCCCGCCACCCCAGTATTGGACGCATGCGCATTCGGCGCGGCGTCGAGGAATCATCGAGGCAAGACAATGCCCAAACGTACAGACATCAAGACCATCCTGATCATCGGCGCCGGCCCGATCATCATCGGCCAGGCCTGCGAGTTCGACTACTCCGGCGCTCAGGCCTGCAAGGCCCTGCGCGAGGAAGGCTACAAGGTCGTGCTGGTGAACTCGAACCCGGCGACGATCATGACCGACCCGGAGACGGCCGACGTCACCTACATCGAGCCGATCACCTGGCAGGTGGTCGAGCGCATCATCGAGAAGGAGCGTCCCGACGCGATCCTGCCGACCATGGGCGGCCAGACGGCGCTCAACTGCGCGCTCGACCTCGGTCGCCACGGCGTGCTCGCCAAGTACGGGGTCGAGCTGATCGGCGCCTCGGAAGAGGCGATCGACAAGGCCGAGGACCGCCTCAAGTTCAAGGACGCGATGACCAAGATCGGTCTCGGCTCGGCGCGCTCGGGCATCGCCCACAGCATGGAAGAGGCGCTCCAGGTCCAGGGCGGCATCGGCTTTCCGGTGATCATCCGCCCGAGCTTCACGCTCGGCGGCACCGGCGGCGGCATCGCCTACAACATGGAAGAGTTCCAGGAGATCTGCAAGCGCGGTCTCGAGGCCAGCCCGACCAACGAACTGCTGATCGAAGAGTCGCTGCTGGGCTGGAAGGAATACGAGATGGAAGTCGTGCGCGACCGCGCCGACAACTGCATCATCGTGTGCTCGATCGAGAACCTCGACCCGATGGGCGTGCACACCGGCGACTCGATCACCGTCGCGCCGTCGCAGACGCTGACCGACAAGGAATACCAGATCATGCGCAACGCCTCGATCGCGGTGCTGCGCGAGATCGGGGTGGATACCGGGGGGTCGAACGTGCAGTTCGCCATCAACCCCCAGGACGGTCGCATGATCGTCATCGAGATGAACCCGCGCGTGTCGCGTTCGTCGGCGCTGGCCTCCAAGGCCACCGGCTTTCCGATCGCCAAGGTCGCGGCCAAGCTGGCGGTGGGCTACACGCTCGACGAGCTCAAGAACGACATCACCGGCGGCGCCACGCCGGCGTCCTTCGAGCCCTCGATCGACTACGTCGTCACCAAGATCCCGCGCTTTGCCTTCGAGAAATTCCCGCAGGCCAACGACCGCCTGACCACGCAGATGAAGTCGGTGGGCGAGGTCATGGCCATGGGCCGCAGCTTCCAGGAATCCTTCCAGAAGGCCCTGCGCGGCCTCGAAGTGGGTGCCTACGGCCTGGACGAGATCGAAGCGGACAGCGCCGACCTCGAGCACGAGCTCTCCAGCGCCGGCCCGCAGCGCATCTGGTATGTCGGCCAGGCTTTCCGCGAAGGCATGACGCTCGAGCAGGTGCACAACCTGACCAAGATCGACCCCTGGTTCCTTGCCCAGATCGAGGACATCGTGCTGTCGGAGAAGGCGCTCGTCGGCCGCTCGCTGAAGGCGCTGCAGGCGCCCGAGCTGCGCGAGCTCAAGAAGAAGGGCTTCTCCGATCGGCGCCTGGCCAAGCTGCTCAATGCCGACGAGACTGCGGTGCGCCTGCATCGGCATACGCTCGGTGTGCGGCCGGTGTTCAAGCGCGTCGATACCTGCGCGGCCGAGTTCGCCACGTCGACAGCCTACATGTATTCGTCCTACGAGGACGAGTGCGAGGCACGTCCGACCGACAAGAAGAAGATCATGGTGCTCGGCGGCGGTCCGAACCGCATCGGCCAGGGCATCGAGTTCGACTACTGCTGCGTCCATGCTGCGCTCGCGCTGCGCGAGGATGGCTACGAGACGATCATGGTCAACTGCAACCCGGAGACCGTGTCGACCGACTACGACACCTCAGATCGCCTGTACTTCGAGCCGATCACGCTCGAGGACCTGCTCGAGATCGTGCACATCGAGAAGCCGGTCGGTGTGATCGTGCAGTTCGGCGGTCAGACCCCGCTCAAGCGTGCCCAGGCACTGCAGGACAACGGCGTGCCGATCATCGGCACCAGCCCGGACATGATCGACGCCGCCGAAGACCGCGAGCGCTTCCAGAAGCTGCTCAACGACCTCGGCCTGCGCCAGCCGCCCAACCGCACCGCGCGCACGCCGGAAGAGGCAGTGCGCCTGGCGGCCGAGATCGGCTACCCGCTGGTGGTGCGCCCGTCCTACGTGCTTGGCGGTCGCGCGATGGAGATCGTGCACGAGCAGAAGGACCTCGAGCGCTACATGCGCGAGGCGGTCAAGGTGTCGAACGAGTCGCCGGTGCTGCTCGATCGCTTCCTCAACGACGCCACCGAGGTCGACGTCGACGCGCTGTCCGACGGCAAGCAAGTGATCATCGGCGGCATCATGGAGCACATCGAGCAGGCCGGCGTGCACTCGGGCGACTCCGCGTGCTCGCTGCCGCCCTACACGCTGTCGGCCGCGCTGCAGGACGAGCTGCGCCGTCAGACCGAGGCGATGGCGCGCGCGCTCAACGTCGTCGGCCTGATGAACGTTCAGTTCGCGATCCAGGGCGAGGGCGACAACGCGGTGGTGTTCGTGCTCGAGGTCAACCCGCGGGCTTCACGCACCGTGCCCTTCGTCTCCAAGGCCTGCTCGCTGCCGCTGGCCAAGGTCGCGGCGCGCTGCATGGCCGGCCAGAGCCTGGCGAGCCAGGGCGTGACCGGCGAGATCGTGCCGCCGTACTACTCGGTCAAGGAGGCGGTGTTCCCGTTCGTGAAGTTCCCGGGCGTCGATACCATCCTCGGGCCCGAGATGAAGTCGACCGGCGAGGTCATGGGCGTGGGTCGCAGCTTTGCCGAGGCCTTCGTCAAGAGCCAGATCGGCGCCGGCGTCAAGCTGCCGACCTCGGGCGCGGTGTTCATCAGCGTCAAGCCGAGCGATCGTCCGGTGGCCGTGGAAGTGGCGCGCGAGTTGCACGACCTGGGCTTCAGCCTGGTCGCCACGCGCGGCACGGCGTCGGTGATCGAGGCCGCCGGCATTCCGGTGGCCGTGGTCAACAAGGTCAATGAGGGCCGCCCGCACATCGTCGACATGATCAAGAACGAGGAACTCGTCATGGTCATCAACACGGTCGAGGAAAAGCGCCAGGCGATCACCGATTCGCGCTCGATCCGCACCAGCGCGCTCGCCGCCAAGTTGTCGATCTTCACCACCATCGAGGGCGCGCGCGCCGCGTGCATGGGCATGCGTCGTCTGGCGGGCGGGCTCGAGGTCTATTCAGTGCAGGAACTGCACGTGGAACTGAATCAGCAAGCATGAACAAGACCCCGCTCACCGTTGCCGGTGCCGAGAAGCTGCGCACCGAGCTCCATCGTCTGAAGACTGTCGAGCGCCCGAGCGTGATCGCCGCGATCGCCGAGGCGCGCTCGCATGGCGATCTGTCCGAGAACGCCGAGTACGAAGCCGCAAAGGACCGTCAGGGCTTCATCGAAGGCCGGATCATGGAGGTCGAATCCAAGCTCGCCAACGCGCAGATCATCGACCCCAAGCTGCTCGATGCCGATGGGCGCTGCGTGTTCGGCGCCACGGTCGAACTGGAGGACATGGACTCGGGCCAGATCGTGACCTACCAGATCGTCGGTGACGACGAGGCCGACATCAAGGACAACAAGATCTCGATCAGCTCGCCGATCGCGCGTGCGCTGATCGGCAAGTACGCGGGCGACGTCGCCGAGGTTCAGGCCCCGGGCGGCGTGCGCGAGTACGAGGTGATCGACGTTCGCTACATCTGATGGCGGCCGCAAGGCCGGCGATGTAAAAGAAAAAGGCGGTGCGCTGCACCGCCTCTTCATTTCAGGGCGTCACGCGCGCCCGCGTCGGGGTTCAGCGGCCGCGCGATCCGCTGCTGGAGCCGGTGCCGCGTCCGCGCGGCGCGGGGCTGCGCGCAGGCGAGCGGCGCGATTCGGCGCTGGCCTTGGCGAGCGCGGCGCGGCGGGCGGCGGCGGCGAATGCAGCGGCGGATTTTGCCGTGGCGGCGCGCGCGGGCTTTTTCTCGGCGGCGGCAGCAGGTTTGTCCTCTTCGCGGCGCTGGCGCCAGACGACGAGAATGTTGCCGATGTGCTGGACCGGGGCGGCGTCGAGCGCGGCGCACAGCTCCTGCATGAGGGCGTCGCGCTGCTCGCGCTCGGCGCCCTGGACCTTGACCTTGATGAGTTCGTGCGCCTGCAGCGAGCGCTCGATTTCGGCAACGACGGTCGGAGCGAGGCCGTTGTCGCCGATCGTGACGACGGGGTTGAGGTGATGGGCGCGGGCGCGCAGGTCGCGGCGCTGGGCCGGGGTGAGCTCGGTCATTGAAATTCTCTGGGTACTTGAAGCCTGGGACGCGGATTCTACTCCTTGCGCGGGGGTGGTGGCCGTTAAAGGAAGAGCGGACGAGCGGATGAAGAAGAACAAGACCAGTCGTGCCTGGGTGCACGACCATTTGAACGACCCCTATGTGCAGCGCGCTCAGGCCGACGGCTACCGCGCACGTGCGGCGTACAAGCTGCTCGAGATCGATGAGCGCGATCACCTGCTCAAGCCGGGCGCGGTCGTGGTCGACCTCGGTTCGGCGCCGGGTTCCTGGTGCCAGGTTGCGGTCAAGCGCTGCGGGCCGAAGGGGCGCGTGCTCGCGCTCGACCTGCTGCCGATGGAGGCGGTGGCGGGGGTCGATTTCCTGCTCGGCGACTTTACCGAGGACAGTGTGCTCGCAGAACTCGAGGCCCGCCTCGAGGGCGCGCGCGTCGACCTCGTGCTCTCCGACATGGCGCCGAATCTGAGCGGGGTGGCGACGGTCGATCAGGCACGCTCGATCCACCTGTGCGAGCTGGCGCTGGATTTCGCGGTCCAGCATCTGAAACCCGGCGGCCAGTTCCTGGTCAAGGTGTTCCAGGGAGAAGGCTTCATGGCGTTTCGCAAGCAACTGGAGGGGGCATTCGCCTCGGTGCAGGTGCGCAAGCCCAAGGCATCGCGTGATCGCAGCGCCGAAGTCTATCTCCTCGGCAAGGGGCCGCGTCAGCCCTGAACGAGCAGGCGCGCTTCATTAGCTGGGCCAATCCCGCCCATTGGTTTGCCCAGGGGAACGATCACCACTAGAATCGGTCTGTCGCGTACAGGCCAGAATGGCTTTCGGGGAAAAGAAAGTTGAACAATCTCTTCAAGAATCTCGCGATCTGGATGGTGATCGGCGTCGTGCTGATGACCGTATTCAACCAGTTCAATGCGCGCCAGGCGCCCGCCAACACCATGGAGTACTCGCAGTTCCTGGAGGAGGCCAAGGCGGGCAAGATCACGCGTGCGACCATCGACGGTCGCGTGCTGAGGGCGACCACCCAGGAGGGGCGTTCGATCACCGTGTATACCCCGGGTGTACAGGACATCTGGATGGTGTCCGACCTGATGCGCTACGGGGTGCAGGTCAATGCGAGCAAGCCGGAAGAGGAGCAGTCCTTCCTTGCCAGCGTGTTCGTGTCCTGGTTCCCGATGCTGCTGCTGATCGGCGTGTGGGTCTTCTTCATGCGGCAGATGCAGGGCGGCGGCAAGGGCGGTGCGTTCTCCTTCGGCAAGAGCAAGGCACGCATGCTGGACGAGTCGGCGAACACGATCACCTTCGCGGACGTGGCCGGCTGCGACGAGGCCAAGGAAGAAGTCTTCGAACTGGTCGAGTTCCTGCGTGATCCGTCCAAGTTCCAGAAGCTTGGTGGCCGCATCCCCAAGGGCGTGCTGATGGTGGGCTCGCCGGGCACCGGCAAGACCCTGCTCGCCAAGGCGATCGCCGGCGAGGCCAAGGTCCCGTTCTTCTCGATCTCGGGTTCCGATTTCGTCGAGATGTTTGTCGGCGTGGGTGCTGCGCGTGTGCGCGACATGTTCGAGCAGGCGAAGAAGCAGTCGCCGTGCATCATCTTCATCGACGAGATCGACGCGGTCGGTCGGCAGCGTGGTGCAGGCATGGGCGGCGGCAACGACGAGCGCGAACAGACGCTCAACCAGTTGCTGGTCGAGATGGATGGTTTCGAAGGTCAGGCCGGCGTGATCGTGATCGCCGCGACCAACCGCCCGGACGTGCTCGACCCTGCGCTGCTTCGCCCGGGGCGTTTCGACCGCCAGGTGGTGGTCGCACTGCCCGATATCCGTGGTCGGGAGCAGATCCTCAAGGTGCACATGCGCAAGGTGCCGATCGCGCCCGACGTCGATCCGCAGGTGCTGGCGCGGGGTACGCCGGGCTTTGCCGGTGCCGATCTCGCCAACCTTGTGAACGAGGCGGCGCTGTTTGCCGCGCGCAGCAACAAGCGTCTGGTCGACATGGAAGATTTCGAGCGCGCCAAGGACAAGATCATGATGGGTGCCGAACGGCGCTCGGTGGTGATGCCCGAAGAGGAGCGCCGCAACACGGCCTACCACGAGTCGGGGCACGCTGTGGTTGCGCGCCTGCTCGACAAGACCGACCCGGTGCACAAGGTCACCATCATCCCGCGCGGCCGCGCGCTCGGGGTGACGATGCAGTTGCCCACCGAAGACCGCTACAGCCAGGATCGCGAGCGCTTGCTGCAGACGATCACCGTGCTGTTCGGGGGGCGGATCGCCGAAGAGATTTTCATGAAGCAGATGACCACCGGCGCCTCCAACGACTTTGCCCGCGCCACCGACCTCGCCCGCCGCATGGTCACGCAGTGGGGCATGTCCGACACGCTTGGGCCGATGGTGTATGGCGAGGAGGAGGGCGAGATCTTCCTCGGCCGCCAGGTCACCACGCATCGCAACGTGTCCGAGGCGACGATGCAGAAGGTCGACGCCGAGATCCGTCGCATCATCGATCAGCAGTACTCGCTGGCGCGTCGCCTGCTCGAGGAGAACAGCGACAAGGTCGAGGCCATGACCAAGGCGCTGCTCGAGTGGGAGACCATCGACGCGGACCAGGTGAACGACATCATGGCGGGACGACCGCCGCGTCCGCCCAAGCCGGTCAATGCGCCGACCGTACGGCCGAAGGATGACGCGCCGGGGGCCGCCCCCACCGCACCGGCGCCGGCTGCCTGAGGCATTCGGCAGCTGGAACGCAGCGCCAGACGGGCCGGCCTTCGCCGGCCCTTTTCATTCGCTTTCGAGC
>JAGOEI010000032.1:0-8417 GCA_017997795.1 Thauera sp.
CCCTTCTTTGTCCACCTCTCCCTGAAAAGGAATCGTCATGTCTCATCGCAAGTCCGGGCTGCGCCCGATCGTGCTGGCCTCTCTGTTCGCCTTTTGCGCCGCTCCGGCCTTCGCCGAGCGGCCGATGGCGGTGGATGACGCTGGCACGCTCGAGCGCGACGGTGCCAAGCTCGAGTTCGGCTGGAGCCGCGACGATGCCGTGCGCGGCTATGAGGGCGCGGCTGGTTTCGGTCCGATCGACAATGTCGAGGTCGAGGTGGGCTTCGGGCGCGCGAGGGATCGCGACGCCGACCCCGACGCGAAGATCCGCGCCGTCGGTGCGGCGGTCAAATGGGTGCCGCTGCAGTCCGAGACCGGGCTGTCGGCCGGCCTGAAGTACGAATATGGGCGCGAGCGCGTGAACGGCGAGGGCAACTCGCGAGTCGACGCGCTCGCCGGCCTGGCGACCTGGGCCTTCGAGCAGGGGCCGCGGGTGCATGTGAACCTCGGCCGCGAGTGGGCGCGCGACGACGAGGACGTGAACTTCTGGGGTGTCGGCCTCGAGGTGCCGCTCGGCGGGCAGCTCGACTTCGTCGTCGAGACCTTCGGCGCGGAACATTCCGGGCCGGACCGCCAGGTCGGTCTGCGCTACACGATCGCCGAGGGTGTGAAGGTCTCGGGCGCGGTCGGGCGCGGCAACGATCGCAACATCGCCAACGTCGGCGTGGCCTGGGAGTTCTGAACGAGCGGGGCGTGCGGCTCGTGCGCGCTTGGGCAGGGTGTGTGCTGCCTGTCCGCGCTCTTCGCGCCTGCGGGTACTCCTGAAGCAAGCGGCATTGCATCTGCAGCGCGTCGCGCGGGATTCACCACGACGCTCGCGCCTGCCGCCGCCCGAGGACGGACTGGCGAGTATCACTGCCCCCTGTAGGAGCGGCGGCCGCCGCGAATACGGCGGTCCCGAGGCGATGATGCATGGCGGCGTGTATCCGGCGATCGGGTGCGCCGCAAGCCTTCAGGTGCCGACCACCGTCCAGTGGTTGTCCAGGGCGATCTCCACCGCCCAGCGCAGCAGCACCGGATCGCGCTGCGGGTGCCAGAAGCCGAGGCCACGCGGCGAGCCGATCAGGCTGGCGTGGCTGCTGTCCAGCGGGAACTCGGCGAGCGCGCCTGCCTTGTTGAGTTCGGCGATCACCTCCAGGCGCTCGGGCGCTGCCGGATGCCAGCGCGTCACGCGATTGCTGCGCTCGGCCGACAGGTAGAAGCCGCCGTCCATGCCGGTGGCGATGTCGCCGCAGTAGCCCGCGCCCACCGTCTCGCGGCTGGGGATCTCCAGGGTCTCGCCGTTCCACACCGCGAGGATGGGCGCGGCGGCGCGCTCGGCCGCGTCGTCGTGCTCGGCCTGCAGCGCGACGCCGACCAGCGCCTGGCCACCCGCTGCCGGTGTGGCGCCGAGCGCGAGGTGGCGCAGGCTCAGGCGCTTGTCCTTGAGCCACCATTGGCCGAGGCGCTCGCCGTTGTTCGGATCGAGCCGTACCAGCGAGGAGTCCATGCGGTCGAGGTCGCGCTTGCGGTCTCCAGGCGCGCGCAGGATGCCGCCGTTGGCGACCACCAGCGTGCCCTGGGCGTCGAACAGCAGCTCGTGCGGCTCGATGCCGCGGGTGGGGAATTCCGCTTCCTTGCGCAGGCTGTCGCGCCGGCGCACCGCGATCCAGCCCTGGGTGGAGCCGGTCTCGGATTCGGTGGTGTACAGCCACTCGCCGGCGGGGTCGAAGACCGCGTGACCGTTGAGCGTTCGCCCGCTGTTCTCGTCAGCGAGCGCCTGGCGGGCGAGGACTTCGCCGTCGGCGGCGCAGCGCATCAGCCAGGGGCCGGGGCGGTTGGCGCAGACGAGGAAGCCGCCGTCGCGGTCGGGCAGCAGGCCGTGGACGCGATTGGGTACGGCCACCGCGGTCTCGATGCGAGCGACGCCTTGCTGCCAGTCGGTTGCGAGGATGCCGACATAGTCGGTGCTGCCCTCCGCCTTCGCGCCGCGCGAGGCGCCATCGCGGCCGAGTTCGTGCAGGCTGCGCCAGGCGGCGATCAGGCGGAGCTCGGGGAGCGCGCCGGGCGTGGCCGCGGCGGCGAACAGGGTGCGGGGCAGCAGGGCGAGCGAGAGGCCGCCGCCCAGCGTGCGCAGGAAGTCGCGTTTGTTCATCGGGGTGTTCCAGTGGAAACGACGGACCCGTCGGGGCCCGTCGATCGAGACGCAGGGGTCAGAACTTGTATTCGCCGGTCAGGATGATCGCGCGGCCGGTGCCGGGGATGGCGAAGCCGCCCTGGTCATAAACGGCGTCGTAGTACACCCGGTCGAAGATGTTCTTCACGTTGAGGCGCGCGGCCCAGCTCTTCTGCTCGTAGGCCAGCATCGCGTCCCAGCGCGCATAGCCGGGCGCGGTGTTGGGCGAGAACTTGCCGTCGATGAAGTTGCTGTTCGCGTTGGCTGCGGTCGGCACGTAGGCGTAGCGGTCGCTCTTGGCCTCGACGCCACCACCAATCTTCCAGCCGCCGCCGAGCGCGTAGGTCGACCACAGGTTGAAGGTGAGCTTGGGCGTGTTGCGCGGGCGCTGGCCTTCGAGGCGTGCGTCCGCGCCCGGAGCGACTTCGAGGATCTCCGCGTCCATCAGCGAAAAGCCGCTGAAGACTTCCCAGTTCGGTGTCACGCGCCCGGCGACTTCAAGTTCCAGGCCGTCGGTGCGGCGCTTCTTCGTCAGGATCGCGGCGGTGGACTCGAGGTCGGTATTGCGCTCCCACTCCTTGTCTGCGCGGTAGAGCGCAGCGCGCAGGGCGAGATCGCCGTCCATCAGCATCCACTTGGCGCCGAGTTCGGTGACCTTGCTGCGCTCGGCCGGGTAGCTGCCGCCGGAGAGCTGGTAGAGGTCGGCGGTCGGGCTGAACGAGTCGCTGTAGCTGATGTAGTAGTGGGTGGATTCGGTCGGATGCCAGGACAGGCCGGTGCGGAGGCTGGTCTCGCTGAAATCGAGCTGCGGCGAGTTGAGGCTGGAATACTCGGCGTCCAGCGAGTCGTGGCGTGCGCCCAGGGTCAGCTTCCAGTTCGGCACGAACTCGATCGTGTCCTGGGCGTAGAAGGCGAGGGTGTCGCCCTGGTAGGTGATCGCCGGCGCGGAGGTGAAGGCGCCCGGACGATAGAAGCGGCCCGCGCCCGGGTCGAGGTCCTGCAGGCTGCGGCGGCTGGAATCTTCCTTCAGGTACTCGATGCCGGCGAGCAGCTCGTGCTTCATGCCGAAAAGGCTGGTACGCGCGGTGAGGTCCGACTGCAGGGTCAGGTTCTCGGTGTCCGTCTGGCGCACTTTCGGGCCGCCGGTGCTGCCGTCGAAGCTCGGCGCATCGGTCCGGTTCGGGGCCTGCGCCCAGTACACGCGCTCGTAGCTCGCGTGGCGCAACTGGGTGCGGATCTCGGCCTGCGAGGACAGCTTGTACTGGTGCACCAGCGAGTTCATCGAGGTGTCGCTGTCGTCGAAGGTGTTGTTGGTGCCCCAGAAGGTGTCGGCGGCGAAGTTTTTCGTCGGGCGCTTGGTCGTCGGATCGAAGGAGATGCCGTAGTCCGGGTTGTCGCGCGTCTTCAGGGTGTAATGGTTGAAGGTGAATTCGTTGTCCGTATACAGCCCGGTGACCAGGCTCAGGCCCAGCCCTTCGCGGTGGATCTCTGGCTCGGCGCCGTCGGCCGGGTTGCTGCGCCAGCTGCCCTCGTCGCGTTTCATGACGTTCAGACGGACTGCGGTGGTGTCGCCGAGCTCCTTGTTGAAGTCGCCGGTGACCTCCCTGTAGTCGTCGATGCCGACGCTGCCGGTGATCCGGCCGCGGTTGCCGAGCAGCGGCGTCTTGGTGACCTGGTTGATCACGCCGCCCGCCTGGCCGCGGCCGAACAGCATCGCGGCCGAGCCGCGCAGCACGTCGATCTGCTCGAGGTTGAAGGTCTCGCGGTTGTACTGCGCGGTGTCGCGGATGCCGTCGAGGTACATGTCGCCGAAGGTGTAGAAGCCGCGCAGGTTCATGTTGTCGCCCGAGCGGCCGCCTTCGGCTGCGTTGAACGACAGGCCCGAGACGTTACGCAGCGCTTCCTTGAGGCTGCCGACCTGCTGCTCCTCCATCAACGTGTTGGTGACCGTGGTGACCGCCTGCGGGATGTCGTGCGGGTCCTGCAGGACCTTGCCGACGCGGGTCGCAGTGGCGCGGTGGCCGTCCTGGGGCGCGTCTTCCGTTGCCTGCACGGTGACGGCGGGCAGGGTGGTGGTCGGGGCGGTCTGGGCGTGGGCGCCGAGCGACATGCCGGCGAGCATCAGCGCGCCGAATGGCAGGAATGGGCGCGCAGGGGGACGAGTGAGAGACGGGCGGTCAGCGCCGGGGCGCTGCGCGTGGAGGGCTTTCATCGGGGCGAATCTCCGCGGTTTGGGAAGTCATGTGTGGCTGGCTTCCTGCGTGCGTGGTGCGCCCGGGTGCGCGCGCTTCAGGTGGCTGGCTGATGGAGCGCGCAAGTATCAATGAAATGCGAACAATTCGCAATAACTTTTAGATTGGCTCTTGACGTGACCACCCGCCCCCCAACGCCTTGTACAGATTCACCGCGTCGCTGAGCCGTGCCAGCCGCAACTGGGCGAGCTGGTCCTGCGCCGAGAACAAGGTGCGCTGGGCGTCGAGCACGGTGAGCAGGCTGTCGGCGCCTTCGCGGTAGCGCAGCTCGGCAAGGCGCAGGCTGCGCTGGGCTTCGGTGAGGATCTCGCGCTGGGCGGATTCCTGATTGGCGTCGCGGGTGGCGTTGGCGAGCGCGTCCTCGACCTCCTTGAGGGCGACGAGGATGGCGCGGCGGTGGGTCTCGAGCAGCTCGCGCTGGCGGGAGCGCTGGATGTCCACGTCGGCGCGCAGGCGGCCGCCGTCGAAGATCTTCTGCAGCACGCTGGCCGAGATCGACAACGTGCGCGTGGTGTCGGCGAGCGACAGCAGCGCGGCGCTGCCCACCCCGGCGCCGGCCGACAGGCTGATGCCCGGGAGCAGCGCGGCGCGCGCCGCGGCGATGTTGGCGGCGGCGGCGGCGAGGCGGGCCTCGCTGGCGGCGAGGTCCGGGCGACGCAGGAGCAGCTCCGAGGGCAGGCCGGCGTCGACCACCGGCACCTGCAGCGCGGCCAGGCGCTCGTCGGTCGGGAAGTCGGCCTGCGGGTTGCGGCCGAGCAGGATGGCGAGCGCGCTGCGCGTCTGCCGCAGTTGTACTTCGAGCGGCTCGATCGCCTTGCGCTGGTTGAGCACCGTGGCGCGTTGCTGGCTCAGCTCGAGCGCCGACGCGGCGCCGTTGTCGTAGCGCGCCTGCACCACGCGCAGCACGCGCTCGGCGATGGCGAGGTTCTGGCGGGCGATGTCCAGGCGCTCCTGCAGCGCCAGGGCCTGGAACCAGGTGCTCGCCACGCTGGCGCTCATCGACAGGCGCGCGGCGTCGTGGTCGAAGCGGGTGGCGGCGAGGCTGGCGCGGCTGGCGTCCACGCCAGCGGCGATGCGGCCCCAGAGGTCGAGCTCGTAGCTGGCGCCGAGACTGAGGCTGGTGCTGTTCGTCTCGTTGCTGTCCACGTTGCGCGCGCCGCTGCCGGCGCTGAGGTCGAGCCCCGGGAGCAGCGAGGCCCCTGCCTGGCGCAGCGCGAGCTCGGCCTGCACCACGCGCTCGGCCTGGATGCGCAGGTCGGGTGCGGTCGCCAGCGCCTCGGCGACGAGGGCGTCGAGCGGCGCCGAGCCGAAGTCCCGCCACCAGGTGTCGTGGACGGGGGCGGTCGCCGCGGGCGCGCCGCCGGCTTCGGCCCACTGTGCGGGCAGGTCGAGGTCGGGGCGGACGATCGGTTCGGTGAGCGCGCAGCCGGCGGTGAGGGCGAGCAGCAGCAAGCCGGGGAGCAGGCGGGTGTGCAGCAAGGCGCGGGCTTGCCCGCGAAAGCCGCGATTCAGGCCCGGACCCTGGTGCTCGAAGTCGCGTTTTTCCAGGGCGTTGGCGCAGTATGTTTCTGGCAGAAGGCGCATGTACGAAGCCTATTCCGAAGCGAGCGCGACCACCGGGTCGAGACGGGCGGCCTTGCGGGCGGGCAGGTAGCCGAACACCAGGCCGGTGAGGAAGGCGCAACTGAAGGCGAGCACCACCGGGGTCAGCGAGTACTGCACCGCGGTGCCGAAGGCCGCGATGATCGCCGCGCTGCCCAGCCCGACCGCGACCCCGATCAGCCCGCCCACCGCCGACACCACCAGGGCCTCGATCAGGAACTGCTGCAGGATGTTCCGGGTGCGCGCGCCGGTGGCCATGCGGATGCCGATCTCGCGCGTGCGCTCGGTCACCGACACCAGCATGATGTTCATGACCCCGATGCCGCCCACCAGCAGCGAGATCGCCGCCACCGTGCCGAGCAGCACGGTGAGCGTGTTCTGCGTTTCCGACACGGTGTCGATCACCGAGGCCATGTTGCGGATCTGGAAGTCCTCCACGCCGTGGCGGGCGAGCAGCAGCGCCTGCACCGCGGCCTGGGTGTCGTCGATCTGGCCGACATCCTCGACCGCCACCGTCACGTTGCGCAGGAAGCGCTGGCCGGTGATGCGCAGGCTGGCGGTGGTGAAGGGCATGAACACGATGTCGTCCTGGTCCTGCCCCCAGGGCGTGGCGCCCTTGGGCGTCATCACGCCCATGACCTGGAAGGGGATGTTGTTCACCAGGATGAACTCGCCCACCGCGTCGCGCCCCGGGAACAGCGCGTTGGCCACGGTCTGGCCGAGCACGGCGACGGTGGCGTAGCGCGCCTCGTCTTCGGCGCTGAAGAAGGTGCCGCTGGCCGGCGCCCAGTTGCGGGCGACGACGTAGTCTGCCGAGGTGCCATTGACGCTGCTGCGGTGGTCGAGGTTGCCGGCGCGCAGGGTGATGGTGGCGCCCTGTTCGGGCACCGAGGCGAGCACGTTGGCCAGGCCGGCGATGGCCTGCACGTCCTCGATGACGAGTGTCGCCGGGGCGTCGCGCCCGCGGGTGTTGGGTGCGCCCGGGCGCACGGTGAGCAGGTTGGTGCCCATCGCGCTGACCTGGTCGATCACCTTCTGCTTGGCGCCGTCGCCGATCGCCAGCATGGCGATCACCGAGGCCACGCCGATGACGATGCCGAGTAGGGTCAGGATGGCGCGGAACAGGTTGGCGCGCAGTGCGCGCAGTGCGGTGCGGGTGGCCTCGAGCACGTCCGACAGCGATGAGGTGCGATCGACGTGGGGGGCGAAGTCGGGCTCGGGCCCCTGCGGCGGGCGCGGGCCGGGATCGGACACGATGCGGCCGTCGCGGATCTCGATGATGCGCTGCGCCTGCTCGGCGACGTCGCGCTCGTGGGTGATCAGGATGATGGTGTGGCCGGTGGCCGAGAGCTCGCGCAGCAGCTTCATGACCTCGGCGCCGCTCTTGCTGTCGAGCGCGCCGGTGGGTTCGTCGGCAAAGATGATGCGCCCGCCGTTCATCAGCGCGCGCGCGATCGACACCCGCTGCTGCTGGCCGCCGGAGAGCTGGTTGGGGCGGTGGTGAATGCGCTCGGCGAGGCCGAGCTTGGCGAGCAGTTCCTCGGCGCGGTGATGGCGCTCGTCGCGCGGCATGCCGGAGTACACCGCCGGCACTTCGACGTTGTCGCGCGCGGTGGCGCCGCCGATCAGGTTGTAGCTCTGGAACACGAAGCCGAAGGCCTCGCGGCGCAGGCGCGCGAGCTCGTCGCGATCGAACCCGGCCACGTCCTCGCCCATGAAGCGGTAGGTGCCGCTGCTCGGGCGGTCAAGGCAGCCGAGGATGTTCATCAGCGTGGATTTGCCCGAACCCGAGGCGCCCATGATGGCGACGAACTCGCCGGGGTAGATCTGCAGGTCGATGCCGTGCAGCACCCGCGTCTCGACTTCGCCGGTGACGAAGCTGCGGGTGATGGCGGAGAGTTCGATCAACGGCGTGAGGGGTGCGCGCGCGCTGTCGTCGCTGCCCACCTCGCTGCGCGCGAGCGTGCTTGCCGCATGCGGCGCATCGGTCGGGCGCACGCCGGACGCCGCGTCGAACGGCGGCGGAAGCTGGTCGATCTTCATAGCCGCGGCGTCATCTGCGGCCGGCCGCTGCCGGCGCCGACGACCAGGCCGGACACCACGCGCTCGCCCTCGGCCAGGCCAGACAGCACCTGGGCCTGCACGCGGTTGGCGACGCCCAGCTCGACCTTGCGCTCCTGCACGCCGCCGCGCTCGTCGGCCACCTTCACCGTGCCCTGGCGCGGCCCGGTGCCCGCGGCTACGACCCCGCCGCTGCGACCCGGGCCGGCGCCCGCTCCCATGCCGCGCCCGGCGCCGTTGGCGGGGGCGGCCGACGGGCTCGGTTGCGGTGCGCGCGGCGCGCCCTGGCTCAGCGCCGCCAGCGGCAC
>JAGOEI010000032.1:8517-19336 GCA_017997795.1 Thauera sp.
GACAGGTCGGCGATGCGCATCACCACGGGCGCCTGCTGGTTGGTGTTGAGCGTCTGGCCCTGGCGGGCGGTGATCGACACCACGGTGCCCGCCATCGGCGACAGGATGCGCGCGTACTGCAGGTTGGCCTCGTCGCCGCGCAGGGTGGATTCGATCTGCTCGATCTGCGCACGCACCGCCTCGAGCTGCGCTTCGGCCGACTTCGCCGAGGCCTCGGCGGTCTGCAGGCTTTCCTTGGTGGTGGCGTCCTCGGCCATCAGCGCGCGCTGGCGGCGGAGCTGGATCTGGGCGAGCGCGAGCTGCGCCTCGCGGTCCTTGAGCTGGGCGCGCAGGTTCTTCAACTGCGCACGCGAGGCATCCACGCGGGCGCGGTACACCGTGGGGTCGATCTCGGCGAGCAGGTCGCCCGCATTCACCGTGTCGCCGACCTCGACGTGGATCTTGCGCAATTGTCCGGACACCTGCGCGCCCACGTCGACGTAGTCGCGCGGCTGCAGCGTGCCGGTGGCGGTGACCACGTCCTCGATGTCGCCGCGCTGCACGGTGGAAAACTGGTAAGCGGTGAGCGGGTCGCGTTTGCCGAAGACCTGCGGCCAGGCGTACCAGCCGCCCGCGACCAGGGCAGGGACGAGGATCAGCAGCGCACGCCGGCCCCAGTTCGGTCGTGTCGGTCTGCGTGAAGGGGGGGTGGTGTTCATGAGCGTCCCGATGGCGGTCACCGATGCGGCGGTGCCGATTGATTTGCGGACTCAAGGATAAGGGCATCGAGCCGCGTCGCGTTGTATCGGAATGCAGCAACACTTCTGGCCCGATGCCGGTTGAAAGACCCGCGCTGCGCGGCTTTGTTCAGTCGCAAAGGACTCAAAGGTTGACCGTGATCAAGATTGGAGAGTTTTAGAACACGTCTAATCTGTGTCGGAGGCGAGGAGAAAACAAGGCCGGCAGCGCTTCGATGACTGCCGTGCCGCCAGACAAATTTCGCTGAGCAAGCAAGGAGAAGCGTCATTACGAAGTTGAAGGTGCTGGGCGTTGCTGTTGCATTGGCGGTCGCGGGTGGTGCGTGGGCAGCAAACGTGCGCGACGAGCCGATCAAGCCGATCGAGGCGGCGCAGGTGTCCGATGCGGGCAAGGTCGAGCTGGGCAAGAAGCTGTGGTTCGAGCCGCGCCTGTCGATGTCGGGGATCATCTCCTGCAACACCTGCCACAACCTGTCGATGGGCGGCACCGACAATCTCAAGACCTCCATCGGCCATGGCTGGAAGGCCGGCCCGGTGAACTCGCCGACCGTGTTCAACTCCAGTCTCGCGATCGCGCAGTTCTGGGATGGCCGTGCGGCCGACCTGAAGGAGCAGGCCGGCGGCCCGATCCAGGCCGACGTCGAGATGAACATGCCGCACACGCTCGCCGTGGGCATCCTGCAGTCGATCCCCGGCTATGTGGACGAGTTCAAGCGCGTCTATGGCAAGGACAAGATCGACATCGACATGATCACCGACTCGATCGCCGAGTTCGAGAAGACGCTGGTGACGCCGAATGCCCGCTTCGACAAGTGGCTCGCTGGCGACGACAAGGCGCTGACCGAGAAGGAACTCGCCGGCTACACCCTGTTCAAGGAGAGCGGCTGCGTGGCCTGCCACAACGGGCCGGCGGCGGGCGGCACCTCCTTCCAGCGCATGGGCGTGGTCGAGCCGTACAAGACTTCGTCGCCGGCTGAAGGGCGCTCGGCGGTCACCGGCGTCGATGCCGACCGCTTCAACTTCAAGGTGCCGACCCTGCGCAACGTCGAGCTGACCTATCCGTACTTCCACGACGGCCAGGCCGCCACGCTCGAGGAGGCGGTGGACATCATGGGCCGCCTGCAGCTTGGTCGCACCTACAGCGCGGACGAGATCGGCAGCATCGTGGCCTTCCTGAAGACGCTGACCGGCGAGCTGCCGCAGATCGCCATGCCGATCCTGCCGCCGTCGAGCAACGAGACCCCGCGACCGGACCCGTTCAAGTAAGCACCGCCGGGCTCGGATCGGGACGCGTCGCCACCGGGCGGCGCGTCCTGCGGCACGAACTAGTACGTCTGGTCTATTGACCCTGGGGTTGGTCCAGGTCCAACATTCGGACATGGACCAGATGACTGCTACTTTTGACCCCCTTGTTGGCGTGTCGACCGCGATGAAAGCCTATTCTTCCGCCGACGCAATTGCCTGCCTGCGCACCGCGGGCGTGCCGGTGACGCATCAGCGCATCGAGATTGCGCGTGCGCTGTTCTCGGCGCCGGTGCATCTGTCGGCCGACCAGATCTGGGCGAACGTGCGCGAGCAGGCGCCCGATGTGTCGCGCGCGACGGTGTACAACACGCTGCGCCTGTTCAGCGAGAAGCATCTGGTGCGCGAACTCTTCGTCGATCCGCAGCGTGTGGTGTACGACTCCACCACGGCGCCGCACTTTCACCTCTACAACATGGATACCGGCGAGGTCCGCGACCTGGCCGACGATGAGCTCCAGGTCATCGGCACGCCGCGCCTGCCCGAAGGCACCGTGCTGCAGGAAGTCGATGTGATCGTGCGCGTGCGCAACCGCCACGACTGAAATCTGCGCAGCGGCGCCGGGATCCGTCGCCCATGCCACAAACGCCGAGGGCGCTGCATTGCTGCAGCGCCCTCGGCGTTTGTGGTGCGCGATCCGTGACTTGCGGCGCGCCGCTTACTGCGTGCCCTCGGGCACGGTCACGAAGCCCATCTTCTCGATGCCTGCAGTGCGCGCCTTGGACATCACGTCGGCGATGACCTCGTAGCGCGTGTTGCGGTCCGCGCGCAGGTGCAGTTCGGGCTGCGGTGTCTTCGCCGCGGCCGCGGCCAGGCGCGCAGGCAGCGCCACCGCGTCGAGACCCTCGTCGTTCCAGAAGATGCGGCCCTCGCCGTCGATGGACACCGACACCGTCTCGGGCTTTTCCTGGGTGGGATTGCTCGAGGCCTGCGGCAGGTCGATCTTGACCGAGTGCGTCAGCAGCGGGGCGGTGATCATGAACACGATCAGCAGCACGAGCATGACGTCGATCAGCGGCACCATGTTGATGTCGCTCTGCAGCGGGCGCGTGTCGCCCTGACTGAATCCGCCGAAGGCCATCATGCCGCTCCGTGGCTGCTGGCCGGCGTGCTGCGGGCGATGCGCAGCGCAGCGTCGTGCTGGCCGGTGGTGCGCGGCGTGACGGCGGCGATGCGCGCGCCGGTGGAAAACCAGGCGTGCAGGTCATGGGCGAAGGCGTCGAGCTCGGACAGTTCGAGGCGGTTGGCGCGCGTGATCGCGTTGTAGGCGAGCACCGCCGGGATGGCGACGAAGAGGCCGAAGGCGGTCATGATCAGCGCCTCGCCGACCGGGCCGGCGACCTTGTCGAGCGTGGCCATGCCCGAGACGCTGATGTTCACCAGCGCGTGATAGATGCCCCACACCGTGCCGAACAGGCCGACGAAGGGCGCCGTGGAGCCGATCGAGGCGAGCACGGTGAGGCCGGATTCGAGCGCCGCGGTCGACAGTGCGATCGACTTGCGCAGCGCGCGGGTGATGACCTCGTCGGCGTCGAGCGTGGCGCCGAGGGTGTCGTTGTGCGTGTGGCGGCGGACATGCTGCGCGGCGGCGGCGCCTTGCTGCGCGAGCGCCTCGAAGGGCGAATCCGGCGCCGATTCGTTGAGCAGCTTGAGGCCGGCGTCGAGGTCGGGCGCGTGCCAGAAGCGCTCGATCGCCCCGCCGTGACGGCGCGCGCGCAACTGGCGCAGCGCGCGAGTGAGGATCAGATACCAGCTGGTGATCGACATCAGCAGCAGGATCACGCCGACGCTGCGGATGATGGTGTCGGATTGCGCCCACAGATGGGCAAGGCCGAAGGCCTGTGAACTGTCCATGTTCAGTTTCCTTGGAGTTTGAAGACGATGGGAACGAGCACCCAGGCCTCGACGGCGACGTCGCCCCGGCGCGCGGGGACGAAGCGCCAGCGTGCGACCGCCTCCTGCGCGGCGCGATCGAGGCGCTCGGACCCCGAGCTGGTGCGCAGCTCGACGCGGGCCGGCTGGCCTTCGGGCGATACCAGCACGCGCAGCATCACCTGGCCCTCTTCGCGCAGCCGGCGCGACAGCATGGGATAGGCCGGGCGCGGGTTGTTGAGGTAGGCGGCGTCGAAGCGCGCAGCGGTCACCGCGGCGGCGGCGGGTGCGGCCGGTGCGGCCGGGGCTGCGGGGGCGGGCGGTGCCGGCGCGGCAGGCGCGGGTTCGGGCGCCGCGTCCGCGGGCGCGCTGAGCGCGGTCGGCGATTCGGTGACTGGTACTGGCTTCCTGGCGACGGGTTTGGGCGCCGGCTTCTTGGGCACGGGCTTGGGCGGAGGCGGCTCCGGGCGGCGGACTTCGGGCGGCGGGGGTTCCGGTCGCGGGGGGGGCGGTGCGGGCGTGGGCTCGGGCGCGGGTTGCGTCACCGGTTGCGGGGCGGGCTGGGCGACCGGCTCGGCCTCGATCAGCGCGACCTGGATCGGCACGATCGCGGGCGGCGTAGGCTGCTGCATGCCGAGGTGGGCGAGGGTCGCCAGGCCGGCCACATGAACACCGGCGACGATCACGGCGAGCAGTATCCGACGCGCCGGCGAGCCCTGCAGGTTCGCCGGTGCGCGCGGGCTTGCGGCTGCGCCGCGTGCGAGATCAGGGGCGTCGGGTCGCGCACCAGGGGGACTGCCGGGAAGCGGCGGTGACGGTGCGCGTTCGGTCGAAACGGAGGGCAAGGCCTGGACTGCAGAGTGCATCGGTGCGGAGGCAGGAGCGCTGAGGCTGCCTCCGCAGAGGCAGCGAGTGGTTAGGGAGAGTGGGGTGGGGAGAGTGGCCGGGCGTCAGGAAGCGCCCGGTTCCATCTGCGACTGCAGGTAGTTCTGCAGGCCGACGCTCTCGACCAGGCCGAGCTGCGTTTCCAGATAGTCGATGTGCTCTTCGGTGTCTTCGAGGATGTGCTCGAACAGTTCGCGCGACACGTAGTCCTTGCAGGATTCGCAGTACGCGATCGCCTCGATCAGGTTCTCGCGCCCGCCGAGTTCCACCTTGAGGTCGCCGTTGAGGCACTCCGGCACGTTCTCGCCGATCAGCAGCTTGTTGAGGTTCTGCAGGTTGGGCAGGCCCTCGAGGAACAGCACGCGTTCGATGAGCATGTCGGCATGCTTCATCTCTTCGATCGATTCGTCGTACTCGTGCTTGCCCAGGCGATCGAAACCCCAGTTCTTGTACATGCGCGCATGCAGGAAGTACTGGTTGATCGCGGTCAGCTCGATGGTGAGCTGCTTGTTCAGAAACTGGATGACCTTCTTGTCGCCTTTCATGTCGCCTCCAGAATGAGTGGGTAAGCGGTCGTGCCGCGAGCAGCCCAAGGGGCCGCGCTCGCGTCGGACGACCGTTCTGCGCCGGAACGCAGACAATCTCTTGCGCAGCGCGCGCAACGACCACACTCGGCGGTGACGCCGAGCGTCTGCCGCAGCTCGCGGAGGGTGCGGATACCGTCGTCGATTGCCTTGTGGATCTGCCTTTCGGTGACGGCGTTGCACACGCACACGTACATAGTCTAGCCCTCTTGCCTGAATTTGGCCCCGTGGTCCGGGTGGGAATCTACTTGGTCAGGATCAGCTTGCCATTGCGCGTCGCGCGCAGGACGTACTGCGTGCCCTCGTGCTCGATGGTGATCGCGCGCTTGCCACCGAGCAACTCGCCACTGTTCAGGGCGGGCGAGGGGCCGCAACCCGGGCCGACGTTGCTTACGCCGAGCGTTGCTGCGGACGGCAAGCGTGCTTCGCGGCGGGGTTCGATCTCGGTCATTTTCAGAGGTGGTTAAAAACAAGAATGATTCGCATTAAATCACGAATCGAAAGGCTGCACAACGTGCGCACGCTCGAACTGTCGGCAGCGAGCGCCGGCGAGGGCGCAGGGGAAGGGCGGCGCGCAGCCGCCTGCTCAGTCGAGCTCGAGCAGGATGACCAGCTCGGGGTCCCGGGCGGCGTCGAGTGGAAGATATGCGATGGCGCCGGGTGTCGACTGCAGGATGCGGCGGACTTCGTCCGCGTCGGCCGCTTCGCGCGGGGGTTGTGCGCGGCCGGTGAATACCAGCCGCGACCAGTAGGCGCGGATCTGGCTGGGGTTCTTGCGGGTGAGCTGGAGGTAGAACTGGTCGCGCGCGGGGCCGGCGGGAAGGTCGACCAGGGTGACTGTGCGTCCGTTGGGCAGGGTGGTGCGGCGCGCGAGGTAGAGCTGTTCGGCGGTCTCGCGGTCGAGCTCGGTGAGGCCACCCTCTCGCGCCGCGACGATCGCCAGCGCCTCGGGCAGCAGGGACGTCTGCGCGCGCGCGTCGCCGGCACACGCCAGCGCCAGCGTAGCCAGCGCGAGCAATGCGGCCAGTATCTGGCGGCGGAGGGCGAGTTCAGAAGACCACATCGACCGAGATGCTCATCAGGTTGATCGACTGGTGATCCAGCCCGGGCGCGAACGCGTTGTCGTTGTCGCGCGCGATGAAGGAGCCGTGCGCACCCGAGTCGGTGCGCATGTGGGCGAACTCCGCCTTGATGGCGGCGTTGTGCAGCACGTCCCACCGCACACCGGCCGTGAGGCTGCGTTGGGCCTGGTTGCGCGAACGGTTGAAGCTGGTAATCGGGTAGCGCTCGGCATCGGGAGTCGCTTCGGCAACATTCACCAGCGGCTGGTCCTGCCATTGCTTCGCCAGGCTCACATAGGGGGTGAGACTGCCGAAGCGCCGCGCCAGCGCGAAGTACGCGCCGGTTGCGCTGTTGGTGAAGGCGTCGGCGGTGGTGCGCGCCAGCTCGGCGCTCACGATCCAGCGTCCGTCGTCCCACTGCAGGCCGAGGGAGCTGAAGCTGGCATCGGCACCCGAACCCGTCAGACGCGCCAGCAATTGCGGCGAGAGATCGAGAGTGGCGGCCGAGTCTCGGTGCACCGCAAGATCGGCCTGCGCGTAGCCGGCGCTCAGGCTCAGCCGGCCCGCCTCGACGGTGACCCGCATGCCGATCAGGTCGCTGAGGCGGGCGCGCCCGCCGCCGATCACCGGTACGCGGCTGCGGCCCACATAAGGGTGCAGTTCGACGAAGGTTTCGCCGATCCGGCTGCGATGCAGGAGGTCGATGCCGTCGAGGTCGGAGAACGGGTTGAGGCCGTAGACCTCGACCGGTGGGCGCACCCAGGTCTGGTTGTAGTTGATGTCGGCGGTGTCGGACAGCATGAAGAACGGGCTGCGCAGGCGCCCGGCACGCACCGTCAGCTCCGGCGTCAGGGCGTGGCTGACGAAGGCCAGGGCCGCGCGCGGGTCGTAGTCGCCACGCTGGGTTTCGCGGGTGACGAGCTGCACGACGGCGGTGTTGTGTGTCCCGAAACGCAGCCCGGCCTGGACGCCGATGACCGAGTCCGGTCCGGTGTCGACCCGGTTGCCACCCGGGGCATCGATGCCCACGCGGGCGAACTGGAGTTCGTCGGCGTGTGTGTACACCGCGCCTGCGGTCGCAAAACCGGAGAACTGCCACGCGCTGTCCGCCCCGGCCGCAGCCGGCAGCGGCAGGCCGGCTGCGGCCGTCAGCGCCAGCAGGACGACTTGGCGCAAGTTCATGAACGGGCTCCTTCGGAAATGTGCTGAAGGTTGGCGAGGGTGGTCTTGCGGTCGACCGGCCGCGAGAACAGGTAGCCCTGGCCGAAGTCGCACCCCATCTCGCGCAGGATCTGCAACTGGGCGTCGTCCTCGATGCATTCGGCCACCACCGTCATGCCCAGATCGTGGGCGAGCTCGATGCTGTGGCGCACGATGGCGCGCAGGCGCTCGTCGCGGGTGATCGAACGGACGAAAGAGCCATCGAGCTTCACCTGGTTGCAGGGCATGGTGTGCAGGTAGCTCAGCGTGGAGTAGCCGGTGCCGAAGTCGTCGATGAGGATGTCGATGCCGGCGGCGCGCAGCGCGTGCAGGGTGTCGATGGCGGGGCCGTCCTGGCGGGCGAGCACGCTCTCGGTGACTTCGAAGCGGATCGTGTTGTGCGCCAGCCCGCTGGCGTCGATCGCGGCCAGCAGTTCGTCGGCGAGTTGCGGCCGGGCGAGCTGGCGCGCGGACAGGTTCACGCTCACCCGCAGCGGCGTGCCCTCGGGAAGCTGCCGTGCCCAGTCGCGCAGGTCGGCGCACACCTCGGCGAGCACGTTCATGCCGATGTCGTGGATCAGGTCCAGGGTCTCGGCGAGCGGGATGAATTCGGAGGGCGGCAGCAGGCCGAGCGTCGGGTGCGGCCAGCGCACCAGCGCCTCGAAGCTCTTCGGCTCCCGCGTTTCGAGGTCGACGATGGGCTGGTAGAACACGGTCAGGCCGCTGGTCTTGAGCGCCGCGCGCAGCTCGGCCTCGATCTGCAGCACGCGCACCGCCTGGGCGTGCATCTCGGCATGGAAGAACTCGATCGACGCGGTCTCGCTGCGGCGCGCCTTGTGCAGGGCGTTGTCGGCGTCACGCAGCAGGGACTCCGCGTCTTCGCGGTCGTCGTCGCTGAGCGCCACCCCGACCCGGCAGCGTGGATGCAGCACCTGCTCGGTGGTGCTGGGCGCGAAGGCCGGCAGCGCGACGAGGTCTTCACACATGCGCAGGGCTTCGATCGATCCGTCCACACCGTTGAGCAGCACGGCGAACTGGTCGCCGCCGACACGCGCGCACACGTCGCCCTGACGCATGAACGACGAAATATGCGCTGCGACCCGGCGCAGCAGCTCGTCGCCCACGGCGTGGCCGTAGCTGTCGTTGACCAGGCTGAAGCGCTCCAGGTTGATCGCGAGCACCGCGAGCTCGCGCAGGTTGCCGCGCCGGCGCTGGGCCAGCGCGCGGTTGGCGTGCTCGATGAACATCGCGCGGTTGGGCAGGCCGGTGAGGCCGTCGTGCAGCGCGTCGTGCATGAGCTGCTGCTCGGCGCGCTTGCGCAGGTTGATGTCGCCCAGCGACCCCGCCATGCGGAAGGCGTGCAGGTCCTCGTCGCGGCTGGCGACGCCGCGCATCAGCACCCAGCGCGGCTCGCCGTCGGGCAGGCAGACGCGGAACTCCATCATGAACTGCGAGCTGTCGCCCTTCAGGTGGCTGATCAAGCGCGTCCTGTAGGACGCGACCTCGTGCGGATGGATGTAGCCGAGGAACGCTTCCGGCGCGCTCGGCATCGACCCGGGCGGCACGCCCAGGATCTGGCAGAAGCGGTCGGAGTAATACACGGTGCCGGCGCGCAGGTCCCAGTCCCACAGGCCGTCGTTGGCGCCGTGCAGGGCCATCGCATGGCGCTCCTCGCTCGCCTGCAGGCGTTCGGCGGTGTGCTGCAGTTCGTCGACGCGCTGCTGCAGGGTGGCGGCCATGATGTTGAAGTGGCGGGCGATCACGGCCAGCTCGTCTTCACCTTGTGCGCTGACGCGATGGTCGAGCCGTCCGTCTGCGATCGCCTTGCTGCCCTCGAGCAGGCGGCGCAGGTTGCGGGTCAGGAAGTAGCCGATGGTCGACAGCAGGAAGAAGGTGAGCGCGATCTCGGCGATCGCGATCGCGAGCCCCTGCTCCATGATCGCGCGTCGCGCCGCGGCCAGCACCGACACCGAGACACCGAACTGGAGCAGGCCGACCTCGTTCTTCGCCAGCAGCAGGGGCCGGCGCACGTGCACCACTTCCCCGGCGCTGACGACGCCGGCGAGGAAGCTCTTGCGGTGCTCGCTCGGCTCGGGCAGGTGCGTCATGAAGGGCAGGCCGGCCGACACCAGCACCTGGTCGCCGCTGCCGGCGATGCGCACGTACACCAGGCCTTCTTCGGCCTCGGCGAGCAGTTCGCCGAGGACGTCCTGCAGGGCGTCGAGGCGCTGCTGTTCGCCATAGGCGGTGGCCATGGCGTGGAGCATGCTCGCGTTCTGGGTGATGGTGGTGTCCAGGCTCGCCGACACGGCGTTGTTCATCAGCCGCATGCTGTTGGCGAGCAGCAGGCTCAGCAGCACGACCTGCACGACCGTGCTCGCGAGCAAGAGGCGGACGCGGATCGAGGAGTGGCGAAAGGGCAGCAGCATGGATCGGGTCGGGCGGCTCGTCGGCGGGGCTGGCGTCAGCGCCGTGCCAGGCGGCGAACGGTGGAAGAGGCCGCGATCCGGCCTTCGGTGGCGAAGTCCTCGAGGTTGGCCTCGATGTGGTCGGGGTCGTACAGGTAGTTGACCATCATCCCCCACGACTGCTTGAGGCCCCTGTCGGACTTGTCGGCCAGCCAGTTCAGGCGCTCGACGCGGGCGCCGTTGCCGAGGTGGAAGCGCGCCACCGAGTCGACCGGCTTGTCGCCACGGCGCGCCTCGAGCAGGTAACGCGCCGCCAGGCGCAGCAGCGGTTCGCGCAGCGCCTGCTGCAGGGCGTCGTCCTGCGCCCAGGCGCGATCGCCCTCGAGCATCGCGGCGAGCACCGGCGCGTCGGCACCGGTGACGCCGAGCGCGGCGAGGCGCTTCCAGTCCGCCGCCGTGATCGCGCTGGCGAACTCCTCGGGGTTGCGCTGCACCCAGCGCACCAGGCCGGGAATGGGCGACAGCGTGGCGAAGGTCTTCAGGCGCGGGAAGTCGCGCTTGAGGTCGTCGATCACGCGCTTGAGCAGGAAGTTGCCGAAGCTCACCCCGCGCAGGCCGGCCTGGGTGGCGCTGATCGAATAGAAGATCGCGGTGTTGGCGCGGCTGGCGTCGGCGAGCGGGGCCTCGATGTCGAGCAGGCGCTGCACGTTGTCGGCCACCTCCTCGAGCAGCGCCACCTGCACGAAGATCAGCGGCTCGAGCGGCATGCG
>JAGOEI010000141.1 GCA_017997795.1 Thauera sp.
CAGGCCGAGGCCGACGAGCCCGAGATCATGCGCCGCTACATCCTCGCCGAGGTGCAGATCCTGCGCGACGCCAACCGTCCGGCCGAGGCCCTGCTGGTGATCGACGACGCCCTGCGCGAGACGCCCGACGACACCGGCCTGCTCTACGAGGCCGCCATGCTGGCCGAGCGCATCGACCGCGTGGATCTGATGGAAACCCGCCTGCGCCGCGTGATCGAACTGCAGCCCGACCACGCCCATGCGCACAACGCGCTCGGCTACTCGCTCGCCGACCGCAACCTGCGCCTGGAAGAAGCCGAGGCGCTGATCGTGCGCGCACTCGAGCTCTCCCCGGACGATCCCTTCATCCTCGACAGCCTCGGCTGGGTGCGCTTCCGCCGTGGCGATGGCGCGGCTGCGCTCGCGCATCTCGAGCGCGCCTACGCCAAGCGCCAGGACGCCGAGATCGCCGCGCATCTGGGCGAGGTGCTGTGGAGCCTGTCGCGCCGCGACGACGCCCGCCGCATCCTCGACCAGGCGCTCGCCGCCCACCCCGAGAACACGCTGCTCGTCGACACCGCACGCCGCCTGGGCATTCGATGACGCGCACGTCCCAGCCCCGGCCGCGCGCGCCGCGCCGCCGCAGCCTGCTCGCAGGCACGGTCGCGGCCTTGGTGCTCGCAGCCTGTGCGCCGCTCACCCCGCGCGAAGCCGCCGGCGTGGCACCGCGCGTGCTGATGCCTGCCTTCGTGCTCGACGGCCGAATGTCCGCCACCGACGGCCGCCAGGGGGCAAGCGGGCGTGTCGAATGGGAGCACACCGGGCACACCGACCGCCTGACCCTGCTCAGCCCGCTCGGCCAGATCGTCGCCCGCGTGGACAGCGATGCGGACGGCGCCCGGCTGACGAGCGCGGACGGCACCCAGCGTGACGCACCCAGTGCCGACGCGCTGCTGCCCGAGGTCCTGGGCATCGACGTGCCCTCCGCCCGCCTGCCGCGCTGGGTGCAGGGCGCACCCGACGACGGCGCGCAGATCCGCGAGCGCGACGCCCTCGGGCGCCCGCAACTGGTCATCGACCAGGGCTGGCGGATCGACTACCTCGCCTACGCCGACGACCGCCCCGAGGCGCTACCCGCTCGCCTCGACATTTCGCGCGGCGACGCGCGCATCCGCCTGATCATCGATTCATGGACCGCCCTGCCCTGACTCCTTCAACGCCGCTGGCCACAGACGCCCCGGCGCAGCTCGACGCCTGCCCGGCGCCCGCCAAGCTCAACCTGTTCCTGCACGTCGTCGGGCGCCGCGCCGACGGCTACCACCTGCTGCAGACCGCTTTCCGGCTGCTCGACTGGGGCGACACGCTCGACTTCGCGCTGCGCACCGACGGCCGCATCCGCCGCGTGAATGAGGTGCCGGGCGTGGCCGAGGCCGACGACCTCGTCGTGCGCGCGGCGCTCCTTCTGCAGGCGCACTCCGGCAGCACGCTCGGCGCGGACATCACGGTGCACAAGGTGCTGCCGATGGGCGGCGGCATCGGCGGCGGCAGCTCGGACGCCGCCACCACGCTGATCGCCCTCAACCGCCTGTGGGGATGCGGCCTGTCGCGCGCCGAACTGCAGGCGCTCGGCCTCACGCTCGGCGCCGACGTTCCCGTTTTCATCTTCGGCCAGGACGCGTTTGCCGAAGGCGTGGGCGAGGCCCTGCAGCCGCTCGCCTTGCCGCCCGCCTGGTACGTGGTGATCTCGCCCGGCGTCTCCGTCCCCACCGCAGAAATTTTTTCGGCGAAGGACTTGACGCGAAATACCGCCCCCATCAAAATGGCGGACTTCGCAGCAAGCACCACGCGAAACGACCTGCAAGCCGTGGCCTGCAGCCGTTACCCGGAAGTGCAAGGCGCGATCGATTGGCTGGACGCTCACGCACCGGCCTCGATGACAGGCTCGGGCGCCTGCGTGTTTGCGGAAGTCCCCTCGGAAGCCGAGGCCGACCGCATCACGAAAAGTTGTCCGCCACGCTGGAAAGCATGGAAAGTGCGAAGCCTCACTCGCCATCCGCTTTACGAGTGGTTACAATAGCGCCCGCTTCGTCGAACGATCCGCATCGCAGGCGAAAAGGTTTCTTGGGGAGTCGCCAAGTCGGTTAAGGCACCGGATTTTGATTCCGGCATTCGAGGGTTCGAATCCTTCCTCCCCAGCCACACAACGACGGGCAGACCACGGGTCTGCCCGAGTCGTTTTTACGCGCCGAATATCTGCGCGTCGTTTCTTACGGCACTCGGAGTAGCAGAAATGCCCCACGGCAGCCTGATGGTCTTCACCGGCAACGCCAACCCCAAACTTGGCGCCGACGTGACGCGACGTCTGGGTATCTCCCTCGGTTCGGCCACGGTCGGCCGGTTTTCGGATGGTGAAGTCAACGTCGAGCTGCTCGAGAACGTGCGCGGCAAGGACGTCTTCGTCCTGCAGCCCACCTGCTCGCCGACCAACGACAACCTGATGGAACTGCTGGTGCTGGTCGACGCCCTCAAGCGCGCCTCCGCCGGCCGCATCACCGCCGCCATCCCCTACTTCGGCTACGCCCGCCAGGACCGCCGCCCGCGCTCGGCGCGGGTGCCGATCACCGCCAAGGTCGTCGCCAACATGCTGCAGGCCGTCGGTGTCCAGCGCCTGCTGACGATGGACCTGCACGCCGACCAGATCCAGGGCTTCTTCGACATCGCGGTCGACAACGTCTATGCCGCCCCGGTGCTGCTGAACGACCTCGACAAGCAGAAGTACGACGACCTGCTGGTCGTGTCGCCCGACGTCGGCGGCGTGGTGCGTGCGCGCGCCTTCGCCAAGCGCATGGAGTGCGACCTGGCGATCATCGACAAGCGCCGTCCCAAGGCCAACGTGTCCGAAGTCATGAACATCATCGGCGAGGTCGAAGGCCGCACCTGCGTGATCATGGACGACATCGTCGACACCGCCGGCACGCTGTGCAAGGCCGCCAGCGCGCTCAAGGCCAACGGCGCCAAGCGCGTGCTGTCCTACTGCACGCACGCGGTGCTGTCCGGCGCCGCGGTGTCGCGCCTCGCCGAGTCCGACCTCGACGAGCTCGTCGTCACCGACACCATCCCGCTGCGCGAGGACGCCAAGGCCTGCGGTCGTATCCGCCAGGTCTCGGTGGCGTCGCTGCTGGCCGACACCATCCTGCGCATCAGCAACGAGGAGTCGGTGTCCTCGCTGTTCATGGAATGAAATCTTTCGCCCGCGGCGCCTTCCGGCGTCGCGGGTTTTTCCCGTCTTCGCCTGGTCGCGGGCGAAGACAACACTCTCAGGAGCAACACCATGCAAATCGAATTCAAGGCCACCAAGCGTGACGCGCAGGGTACGGGTGCGAGCCGCCGCCTGCGTCGCGCCGGCCAGGTCCCGGGCATCATCTACGGCGGTGCGGGCGACGCCCTTGCCGTCACCATGGACCACAACGAGCTCTACCACCTGCTGCGCAAGGAAGCCTTCCACGCTTCCGTGCTGAGCATCGACGTCGAAGGCAGCAAGGAAAGCGTCGTGCTGCGCGACACCCAGTGGCATCCGTTCAAGCAGCAAGTGCTGCACATCGACTTCCAGCGCGTCGCTGCGGGCGAGAAGATGCACCTCAAGGTGCCGCTGCACTTCGTCGGCGACGACGTCTGCCCGGCGGTCAAGCTCGGCGGCTGCATGATCTCGCACACCATCAACGAAATCGACGTCCAGTGCCTGCCCAAGGACCTGCCCGAGTTCGTCGAGGTCGACCTGTCGGCGCTCGAAGCCGGCCAGTCGATCCACGTGTCGCAGCTCAAGCTGCCCGCCGGCGTCGAGCTGGTGACCCACGGTGAAGGCGACCCGGTCGTCGCCACCGCGCTGCTGGTCAAGGGCGCCGTTGCCGAAGGCGAGGGCGAAGGCGAAGCGGCCTGAGCCACTTCCCTGCCCGCAACCCGGATACCGGAGACCGACCCCCGATGAGCACTGCGCCTGCGCGCCCGCCTCGTCTGATCGTCGGTCTCGGCAATCCGGGCGCCGAATATTCCGAAACCCGGCACAACGCCGGGTTTTGGTTTTGTGAGCGGCTCGCCGACACGCTCGGTGTGCGCTTCTCGCACGAATCCCGTTTCCACGGTCTGGTCGCCAACGCGCGTGAAGCCGGCATGTGGCTGCTGATGCCGCAGACCTTCATGAACCGCTCCGGCCAGGCCATCGGCGCGCTCGCGCGCTTCTATCGTATCGAGCCCGCAGAGATCCTCGTCGTGCATGACGAGCTCGACATCCCGCCCGGCCAGTTGCGCCTTAAGTTCGGCGGCGGCCTCGGCGGCCACAATGGGCTCAAGGACACCTCCGCCCACCTCGGCACCAACGATTACTGGCGCCTGCGCATCGGCATCGGCCACCCCGGCGACCGTAACGAAGTGGTGAACTTCGTGCTCAAGCCCGCGCGCCGCGAAGAACAGCAAGCGATCGACGAGGCCATCGACAAGGCGCTCGCGATCTGGCCGCAACTCGTGCGCGGCGAGCTCAACGCTGCGGCGACCCGGCTCAACGCCCGCCCGCCGCAGCCGAAACCGCCCAAGCCCCCGAAGGCGCCCGCACCCGCGGCCACGCCCGACGCGGCGGCCATCGAAACTCCCAAGGAAGAACCCCAGCCATGAGCCTTAAATGCGGAATCGTCGGCCTGCCCAACGTCGGCAAGTCGACCCTCTTCAATGCGCTGACCAAGGCCGGCATCCAGGCCGAGAACTACCCGTTCTGCACCATCGAGCCCAACGTCGGCATCGTCGAGGTGCCCGATCCGCGCCTGGCCGCGCTGTCCGAGATCGTCAAGCCGCAGAAGATCCAGCCCGCCATCGTCGAGTTCGTCGACATCGCCGGCCTGGTCGCGGGCGCATCCAAGGGTGAAGGCCTGGGCAACCAGTTCCTCGCCAACATCCGCGAGACCGACGCCATCGTGCACGTGGTGCGCTGCTTCGCCGACGACAACGTGATCCACGTCTCGGGCAGCGTCGACCCGATCCGCGACATCGAGGTCATCGACACCGAACTCGCGCTCGCCGACATGGCCACCGTCGAGAAGGCGCTCAACCGCTACAAGCGCCCCGCCGCCTCGGGTGACAAGGAAGCCAAGATCCTGGTCGCCGTGCTCGAGAAGTGCTTCGCCCAGCTCGACCAGGGCAAGGCCGTGCGCGCGCTCGACCTGTCCAAGGAAGAGTGGGCCAGCATCAAGCCCTTCTGCCTGATCACCGCCAAGCCGGTGCTGTACGCCGCCAACGTCGCCGAGGACGGCTTCGAGAACAACCCGCACCTCGACGCGGTGCGCGCCCACGCGGCCGCCGAGGGCGCCGAGGTGGTCGCGCTGTGCGCCGCGATCGAGGCCGAGATCGCCGACCTCGAGGACGCCGACAAGAAGGAGTTCCTCGAGACCATGGGCCTGGAAGAACCCGGCCTCGACCGCCTGATCCGCGCCGGCTACACCCTGCTCGGCCTGCAGACCTACTTCACCGCCGGCGTGAAGGAAGTGCGCGCGTGGACCATCCACGTCGGCGACACCGCCCCGCAGGCCGCCGGCGTCATCCACACCGACTTCGAGCGCGGCTTCATCCGCGCCCAGACCATCGCCTTCGACGACTTCATCCAGTACAAGGGCGAGGCCGGCGCCAAGGAAGCGGGCAAGATGCGCGCCGAAGGCAAGGAGTACGTGGTCAAGGACGGCGACGTGCTGAACTTCCTGTTCAACGTCTGAG
>JAGOEI010000142.1 GCA_017997795.1 Thauera sp.
TGGCCGAGCGAGTGGATGGGCAGCGTCGAGATGAAGCTCGACCAGATGCCGCATCACCAGCAGATCGGCATGGTGCGCGCGTGGCTGCCCTATGTGCTCGTCGGCCTGCTGCTGGTCATGAGCCGGGTGTTCCCGGAGATCGGTGCGGCGCTGAAATCCGTGGTCGTCGTATTCCCCGACATCCTCGGCGAGAAAGGCATCAAGGCCGATTTTCAGCCGCTCTACCTGCCCGGCGGCATCCTGGTGGCGGTGGTGCTGATCACCACCTTCCTGCACGGCATGCATGCCCGTTCGCTGATGAAGGCGGTGGGTGAGTCCTCGCGCGTGTTGCTCGGCGCCGGTTTCGTGCTGCTCTTCACCGTGCCGATGGTGCGCATCCTGATCAACTCCGGCGTCAATGCGGCCGATCTGCCCAGCATGCCGATCGCGATGGCGCAGTGGGTTGCCGACAGCGTGGGCAATGTTTATCCGCTGCTCGCGCCGTCGGTGGGTGCGCTCGGAGCCTTCATCGCCGGCTCGAACACGGTCAGCAACATGATGCTGAGCCAGTTCCAGTTCGGCGTGGCGAGCACGCTGGGGATCTCCGGTGCGCTCATCGTCGCCGTGCAGGCGGTTGGTGCAGCCGCCGGCAACATGGTGGCCATCCACAACGTCGTCGCCGCGTCGGCGACGGTGGGCCTGCTCGGTCGTGAAGGTGCGATCCTGCGCAAGACCTTCTGGCCGACGGTTTATTACGTACTGATGGCCGGTGTGGTGGCGATGATCGGCATCTACGTACTTGGCGTCACCGATCCGCTGGTCGCCGCAGGTTAAGCGAGGCGGGCTCGGTGCCTGAGAGAGGCGGGAGGCGGAAGCGCCTTCCGCCTTTCTGCCATCCTGGCGGTCGCGGCAATGCTGGCTGCAGGCAGGATCAGCCGGCGAGTGACGCCAGCAATGCTCCGCCAACGGCAGTGAGGACGACGACCAGCCAGGGCGGGGCCTTCAGCCGTGTCAGGGCGAACAGAGCTGCTGCTGCGAGGATGAGGTCGGGCAGTGTATGGATGGCGCTTGTCCATACCGGATCGTAGAGCGCCGCGAGCAGCAGGCCGACCACCCCGGCGTTGATGCCGCCGAGCGCGGCACGGGCCGTGGCGTTGCCGCGCAGGCGATCCCAGAACGGCAGCGCGCCGAGGACGAGCAGGAAGGACGGAAGAAAGATCGCCACCAGCGCCAGCATTCCGCCGGACCAGCCGCTCACCGGGCCGCTGGCAGAGGCGCCGAGAAAGGCGGCGAAGGTGAATAGCGGGCCCGGCGTGGCCTGCACCGCGCCGTAGCCGGCGAGGAAGGTATCGCTGTCGACCCACCCGGGCGGCACCACTTCGGCCTGCAGCAGAGGAAGCATCACGTGGCCGCCACCGAACACCAGGGCACCGGTGCGGTAAAAGACGTCGACCATCGCCAGGGTCGCGTTGTCGAGTACCCGCGATAGCAGGGGAAGGCCGGCAAGCAGGATCGCGAACACAGCGAGCAGGGCGAGTGCGGCGCGATGGTCGGTCGTGGCGCGCGGCGTTTCCGTGTCCCGGGGCGTCGGGCCAGCGAAGGCGAAGCACCCGAACGCACCCGCAGCCAGGATGACGACGAGTTGGTTCCAGGCCGCAGGCAGCGCGAGTACGAACATGGCCGCGCCGAGCATGATGGCCCTGTGGGTGCGTCCGGGGCACAGCGTGCGCATCATTCCCCACACCGCCTGCGCCACGACGGCCACTGCGACCACCTTCAGGCCGTGCCCCACGCCTTCGGGCATCCGGCCCCAGTGCTGGATGCCGAGAGCGAACAGGATCATCGCCAGCGCCGATGGCAGCGTGAACCCCGCCCATGCAGCCAGCGCACCGCTTGTGCCAGCACGCGTATAGCCGATGCCCATCCCCACCTGACTGCTCGCCGGGCCCGGCAGGAACTGGCACAGGGCAACGAGATCCGCGTAGCTGCGTTCGTCCAGCCACGCACGGCGAGTGACGAACTCGTTGCGAAAATAGCCCAGATGGGCCACCGGCCCGCCGAAGGACGTCAGCCCGAGACGCAGGAAGATCAGGAAAACCGTCCACACGGAGCCGCGCGCAGCCGCCTCCGCCATCGGGTCAGTCGTGGGTGATCGGCTTGTCGGTGAACAGGAATTCCTTCAGCTCGTGCGAGAAGGTCTTGTCACGACGGCGGATCCATTCCAGCACCATGGCCGCGTGTTCCTTTTCCTCGTCGCGGTTGTGCGCGAGGATGGACTTCAGTTCGGGATCCTTGCAGGCGTCGACGCGCTGGTTGTACCAGTCGACCGCCTCGAGCTCTTCCATCAGCGAGATGATCGCGCGATGCATGTCGCGGGTCTCGTCGCTCAGCTCCTCGACGGGTTCGTGGTAGCCCTCGTTGGCCATGGCGTTCTCCTTGTGAAGGTTCTGGTTCGTGGGTAGCGGCAAGTCTGTGCCGTGAGGTTCAGGCCTCGCGGCAGGTATGCACCATGTAATTGACGTCGGTGTCCTGGCCGAGGCTGTACTCGCGACTCAGGGGGTTGTAGCTGAGGCCGATGATGCCCTCGACGTCGAGTCGCGCGTTGCGGCAATGTCGGGTGAGCTCGGACGGCTTGATGAACTTGGCGTACTCGTGGGTCCCTGCGGGCAGCAGCTTGAGCACGTATTCGGCGCCGATGATGGCGAACGCGTAGGACTTCAGGTTGCGGTTCAGGGTGGACAGGAACACATGGCCACCCGGCTTCACCAGGCGCGCGCAGGCGGCGACCGTACTGGCCGGATCGGGGACGTGCTCGAGCATCTCCATGCAGGTCACGACGTCGAATGAGGCCGGGGCCTCATCGGCGAGCGCCTCGGCGCTGATGAGGCGGTAATCGACCTTGTGCCCGCTCTCGAAGAGGTGCAGACGGGCGACGCTGAGTGCCTTTTCCGAGAGATCGATGCCGGTCACGTCGGCGCCGATCCCTGCCATGCCTTCCGCGAGAATGCCGCCGCCGCAGCCGACATCCAGCACCCTCTTTCCGGCCAGTGCGGCCTTGCCGTCGATCCAGCCCAGGCGCAGCGGGTTGATCTCGTGCAGGGGTTTGAATTCGGAGGCGGGATCCCACCAGCGGTGGGCGAGATCGCTGAACTTCTGCAGTTCTGCGGGATCGGCGTTTATCGTATTCATGGGGGGAAGCATAGCCTTGCTGAGGAGCGCTGAAAACGGGGGCGGCGGATCTGCGCCGCGCAGAAATGAAAAAAGCCCCGCCGAGGCAGGGCTTTTCGTGGATCGGATCCGGTATTACTTGGAGCCGATGACTTCCACTTCGACGCGACGATCCGGCTGCAGGCAGGAGATCTGCGCGGCGCGGCCACGAACGTTGTCGCACTTGTTGCCGGTCACCGGCTGGGTCTCGCCCTTGCCTTCGGTGTAGACGCGGTTGGCATCGACGCCCTGCGAAACCAGGTAGGTCTTGACGGCGGCGGCGCGACGCTCGGACAGACGCTGGTTGTAGGTGGCGGAGCCGATGCGGTCGGTGTGGCCGACGGCAAGGATGACTTCCAGCTTGAGCGCCTTGGCCTGGGCGGCCAGTTCGTTCAGCTTGGTCTTGCCTTCCGGCTTCAGGACGGCCTTGTCGAAGTCGAACAGCGCGTCGGCAGCCAGCTTGATCTTGTCGGCGCTGGGCTTCGGCGCGGGAGCGGCAGCAGCGACCGGGGTGGTGCACTTGTCGGCCGGAACGATGTCGGAATCGCAGGCGCAGCCAACCGGAAAGTTGCCGGCCATGGCGGTCGAGGCAGCAGCCGGGCTCCAGTAGCCGGTGCGCCAGCACAGGCCGGTACCGCTGCGAGCGACGACGTTGCGGGCGTCGATCACGTACGGGATTTCACCCTGGCCAGCAACGACGACGTCGTTGACCTGCGCGAAAGCGCTGGGGGCGGACAGGCCGATCGAGGCGATGGCGGCCAGCATGAGCATCTGCTTCTTGGTTTGTTTGATCATGGTTTCCTCTTAGAAGGGCGAGTCGCCGGAATTGCCACTGAACGAATTGGAGACAGGCAAAATTGCCGTCTTCGCGTCGGGTTGCACCACTATATCCAGTTCAATTACCGGCCCTAGTTTGCCACATCGAAGCGAGCCGCAGCAATTCGCTGTCGTTAATATGCAACAGCCGGATGCCTTTGTCCACGCGGGTTTCTCCGTTCACCCACACGTGGGAGACGTGCTCGCGCCCGGATACGTACACAAGATGCGACACCGGGTCGAAGCAGGGCAGGCAGTCGAGTCCGCCAAGGTCGACCGCGCACAAATCGGCAAGCTTGCCGATCTCGATCGAGCCGATGCGATCCCCCATGCCGAGCGCGCGAGCCCCATCGAGGGTCGCCATGCGCAAGGCCGCATGCGCCGGCAGGGCGCTGGCATCCATGCTGCCGACCTTGGCGAGGAGCGCGGCATGCCGCATCTCCTGGATGAGGTCGAGCCGGTTGTTGCTGGCGGCACCGTCGGTGCCGAGGCCGACGCGCAGGCCTGCGTCGAGCAGGCGTGGCACGGGTGCGATGCCGCTGGCGAGCTTCATGTTCGAAGTCGGGCAGTGCGCAACACTGCAGTTGTAGTGCGCCAGGAGCTCGAGATCGGAATCATCCAGATGTACGGCGTGAACGCCGATCAGGTTTTCGCCAAGCACGCCGAGGCGCGCGAGTCGCGTGAGCGGGCGCACGCCGTGCAGGGACAGCGAGTCATCGATTTCCCGGGACGTTTCATGAATGTGCAGGTGAATCGGTAGCGCGAGTTCATCGGCGATGGCGAGTGCGCGCCCGAAGCTGGCGTCCGAGACGGTGTAGGGGGCATGCGGCGCGACCGAGAAACCGATCAGCGGATGCCCCAGCCATTGGTCGCGCGCGGCCAGACCCTTGCGCAGGTAGTCGTCCGCGTCGCTGGCAAAGGGCGTGGGGAACTCCAGCATCACGAGTCCGACCACCGCGCGCATGCCCATCTCGGCGAAGGCTTCGGCAGCGGCCTCGGGGTGGAAATACATGTCGTTGCAGGTGGTGACGCCACCGCGCAGCATCTCGGCGGCAGCCAGGCGCGTGCCGTCGCGCACGAACGCAGCAGACACATGACGGGCCTCGGTCGGCCAGATCGCCTCCTGCAGCCAGCGCATCAGCGGCAGGTCGTCGGCGATTCCGCGCATCAGGTTCATGGCTGCATGGACGTGCAGGTTCACCAGTCCCGGCAGCAGCAGGTGCCGCGGCAGGTCGACGGTGCTCGTGGCGCGAAAGCGCTCGTTCACCTGCGCCTGGGGCAAGACGGCAACGATCCGCCCGTCGCGGACAGCCACCGCGTGGTGATCGAGGACCACGTCGGCGGGTTCCACGGGGACAATCCAGCGTGCGCGGATGACGAGATCTACGGCTTCACTCAAGAGCGCTCTCCGGTTTTTGGGGGGTGGCACTGATTGTCACAGCCAGTTGCGCATGGATTCAAGCATGCACGTGCGCCGCGGGACAATCTGTGTTCCGCGGCGTGCCGTCGAAGTCTGCTTCTGTGCCAGTGCGCGTGCGGCCGCCGCCCCGTGTGGGCCGCCCCGAGTGGGCTCGCCGGCGAACCTGGGTTCGTGCAACAATCCGGTCATTCGTCAAGCACCATGGTCGCGCGCATCCATCCAAACGCATGAACCGAACTCCTGAGCGCATCGGCAAGTACAGAATCATCAGGGAGATTGGCCGCGGAGCCACGGCCGTGGTCTATCTGGC
>JAGOEI010000033.1 GCA_017997795.1 Thauera sp.
CGGCGGAAGATCTTCACGGCGCCGGCGACCCTGCGCGCGGCGGCTTCGCCGCCTTTCACACGCAAGGACAGCATGGCGCCGAAGCCGCCGTCCATCTGGCGGCAGGCGATGTCGTGGCCGGGGTGCGCGGGCAGGCCGGGGTAGAGGACCGCGAGGAGCGCCGGGTGGTGTTCGAAGTGCTGCGCGATGCGCAGCGCCGAGGCGGCCGCGGTGCGCACGCGCGGGAAGAGCGTGCGCAGGCCGCGGTTGAGCAGCCAGGCCTCGAAGGGGCCGAGCACGGCGCCCCCGGCGGCGCGGGCGGTCTTGATGCGCGCCCAGAAGTCGTCCTCGGCGCGCGTCACCAGCACGCCGGCGACGACGTCGGAGTGGCCGTTGAGGTATTTGGTCGCCGAGTGCATCACCACGTCGGCGCCGAGCGTGAGCGGGCGGGTGAAGACCGGGGTCGGTACGGTGGAGTCGACCACCAGGCGGGCGCCTGCGGCGTGGGCGAACTCGGCGGCGTGCGCGATGTCGGTGATTTCCCAGGTCGGGTTGGCGGGGGTCTCCGCCCACACCAGGTCGGCGGGGCGCTGCAGCAGCGCGGCGAGCTCCGCGGCGTCGGCGTAGAAGTCCAGCGTGATCTGCCAGTTGGCGGCAAAGCCGATCATCCAGTTGCGCAGCGACCAGTACATGTCGTGCGGGGCGACGATGCGTGCGCCGGGCTTCAAGGCCAGCAGCACCGCCGAGGCGGCGGCCATGCCGGAGGCGAACAGCGCGGCCTCGGCGCCGCCTTCCAGCTCGCACAGCAGCGCTTCGGCGGGGTCGTAGGCGGGGCTGGCGTCGCGCGCGTAGATGCGCCCGCCCGGCAGACTGCCGTCCTCGGCGCGCTCGAAGGTGGTCGCCAGGTGGATCGGCGGCACGATGTCGCGGTGCGGCATCGGGGTGGCGCCCATGCCCTGGGCGGCGTGGGTGGCGGGGGAGAGCGTGTCGTCGTGCTGCATGAGGCGCGGTCCTTCGGTGGGGCGGCGGGCGACTGCCCGGGTGGCGGCGAGCCTAACGCCGGCGGTCTGCGCTGTCGAGTCGGCGGCGCACGGCCGGGGTGGGGCTGCGAGGGCGAACGTGGGAGCGCGGACGGGGGTGGGGGACGTGGTCTCGAACTCTCCGCGCGGGTAGAATCGCTGCCTTTTCCCGTTCGGGACGCCCCTGCCGTGATCCGCATCGAAAACCTGCACAAGACCTATCGCGCCGCCGACGGCCGCGAAGTCGCGGCGCTCGCCGACGTGAGCCTCGAGATCGGCGCCGGCGAGGTCTTCGGCATCATCGGACGCTCCGGTGCCGGCAAGAGCACGCTGATCCGCACGCTGAACCTGCTCGAGCGTCCCTCGGCCGGGCGCGTGCTGATCGACGGCGAGGACATCACCACGCTCGACAGCGAAGGCCTGTACGCGCTGCGCCGGCGCGTCGGCATGATCTTCCAGCACTTCAACCTGCTCAACGCCAAGACCGTCGCCGACAACATCGACTGGCCGCTGAAGGCGACCGGGCACACGAATGCCGCTGAGCGTGCGGCCAGGGTGAAGGAGCTGCTCGCGCTGGTGGGGCTCTCCGAGCAGGGCCACAAGTACCCGTCGCAACTGTCGGGCGGGCAGAAGCAGCGCGTGGGCATCGCGCGCGCGCTCGCCAACCGGCCGCAGATCCTGCTCTGCGACGAGGCCACCTCGGCGCTCGACCCCGAGACCACGCAGTCCATCCTGCGCCTGCTGCTCGACATCAACCGCCAGCTCGGCCTCACCATCGTGCTCATCACCCACGAGATGCAGGTCATCCGCACCATCTGCGACCGCGTCGCGGTGATCGACGGCGGGCGCATCGTCGAGTCTGGCCGGGTGGCCGACGTCTTCCTGCACCCGCAGCACCCGGTCACCCGCAGCATGGTGGCGCAGAGCGACGCGCTCGCCGCGGCGAGCTTCGATCCGGCGCACGCCTACATGAAGGACAAGCTGCGCGGCACCCTGGTGCGGCTGACCTACATCGGCGACGTCACCTACCAGCCCATCCTCAGCCGCATCATGGCCGGCGCCAAGGTGCAGATCACGATCCTGCAGGGCGAGGTGTCGAGCATCAAGGACGTTCCGTTCGGCCAGCTGCTGCTCGAGCTCGAGGGCGGCGAGGACGACATCCGCGAGGTGTTCGCCGAGCTCGACCACCACCAGATCCACCACGAGGTGCTGCAGTAATGGACCTGTCCGTCATCGACTGGAGCGACATCTGGATCGCGACCTGGGAGACCCTGGTCATGACCGGGGTGTCGCTGTTCTTCACCATCCTGCTCGGCCTGCCGCTGGGCATCCTGCTGTTCGTCACCGCCAAGCGCCAGCTGCTGGAGCAGGGCCTGGTCTACACGGTGCTGTCCTTCGTGGTCAACGTGCTGCGCTCGGTGCCCTTCCTGATCCTCTTGATCGTGATGATCCCGGTCACGGTGATCCTGATCGGCACTTCGCTCGGCGTCGAGGGCGCGATCCCGCCGCTGGTGGTGGGCACCGCGCCCTTCTTCGCGCGCCTGGTCGAGAACGTGCTGCGCGAGGTCGACCGCGGCGTCATCGAGGCCTGCCAGGCGATGGGCATCCGCACCGCGCGCATCATCTTCGGCGCGCTGCTGCCCGAGGCCCTGCCCGGGCTGATCGCCGCGGTCACGGTGACGGCGATCACCTTGATGTCCTATGCTGCGATGTCCGGCGTGATCGGCGGCGGTGGCCTCGGCGACCTCGCGATCCGTTTCGGCTATCAGCGCTTCCAGACCGAGGTGATGGTGATCACCGTCGCCCTGCTGGTCGTGCTCGTCCAGATCATCCAGTACTCGGGCGACCGCCTGGTGCTGTATTTCACCCGCAAGTGATCCCCACGAAGGAGTCTTCAACGATGTCGCTTACCCTGCGCAAATTGTTCGCCGCCGCTTTCGGCACGCTCACCCTGGCCGCCGGTTCGGTCGCGTCCGCCGCCGACCGCCTGGTCATCGCCGCCACCCCGGTGCCGCACGCCGAGATCCTCGAATTCGTCAAGCCGATGCTGGCCAAGGAAGGCGTGGAGCTGGAGGTGAAGGTGTTCACCGACTACGTGCAGCCCTCGATGCAGACCAACGAGAAGCGCGTGGACGGCAACTTCTTCCTGCACCAGCCCTACCTCGACGCGTTCAAGAAGAAGCAGAAGAACGACATCCAGACGGTGGTGGCCAAGGTGCACGTCGAGCCGCTGGGCGCCTATTCGAGCAAGCACAAGGCGGTGGCGGACATCCCTGAGGGCGGGACGGTGGCGATTCCGAACGACCCGTCCAACTCCGGCCGCGCGCTGCTGCTGATGGCCAAGAACGGGCTGATCACGTTGAAGGACCTCAACAACATCTCGGCCACGCAGAAGGACATCGCCGAGAACCCGAAGAAGCTGAAGATCCGCGAGCTCGAGGCCGCGACCCTGCCGCGAATTCTCAACCAGGTCGACCTGGCGGTGATCAACACCAACTACGCGATCGAGGCGAAGCTGAACCCGCTGAAGGACTCGCTCTTCATCGAGGACGCCAGCTCGCCCTACGCCAACCTGCTGGTCGCGCACGAGGAGAGCGCGAAAACGGAGGCGATGAAGAAGCTCGCCGCCGCACTGAACTCGCCCGAAGTGAAGCAGTTCATCGCCGACAAGTACCAGGGCGCGGTGGTGCCGGCGTTCTGACCAGCACGGCGCCCGGCGTCGGGCGCCGTGTCAAAAAAACTCGCGGCTGGCGCCGCTCCTACAGGCAAATCACCCACGCTGTGCGAGCCCGATTACCCGCCACCGGCGAGCTCGCATCACCCGCAGCGCGCGACCCCGCCTCACCCCCGGCGAGCAGATCCCGCCTCACCCGCGGCGCACGGATCCCGCCTCACCCGCGGCGCACGGATCCCGCCCCACCCGCGGCGCGCGGATCCCGCCCCACCCGCGGCGCGCGGATCCCGCTCCACCCGCGGCGCACGGATCCCGCGCTGTAGGAGCGGCGCCAGCCGCGAGCCTTTGGTGGGTATACGTGTGCCTTTCCCGCCTTCCCCATCAGGGCCAGGCGCGGGCGCCGAACATCATGCGGCGTGCGACCCAATTGCGCAGCGGCGGAACGAGGTCGAGCGCGAACAGCGCGGCGCCGCGCGCATGGCGCAGCGGGCCGAAGTCGTTGCTGAACACGCGGACCAGCGTGTCGGTGAAGCGGATGGTGCCGAGGCGGTCGAGACCGCGGGCGCGCGCGTAGGCAGCGAGCACTTCTGGCCGCCCCGGGTCGAAGGCGGAACGGAGCGGCGTCGCAGCGTGCGCGTCCGCAAGCTCGCTTCCGGGTGCCCGCTGCGCCCCCTTGGGCGACGCTTCGGTGGTCTGCCCTTTTGCTGTTTCCGCAGCACCTTCGGGTGCTGCAGGCGTCCCGGGCCGCGCGCGTGAATCCGCAGCCAGGGCGGCCTCACGCTTCTTCATCAAGGTGTCGGCCAGCGCCCACACGTCCCTGAGCGCCAGGTTGAAGCCCTGGCCGGCCACCGGGTGCAGGGTCTGCGCCGCATTGCCCAGCCATACCGTGCGCTGCGCGATGGTCGAGCGCCGATAGCGCAGCACCAGCGGATAGCGCAGGCGCTGGCCGACGCCGGTGAGCCTCGCCCGCCCGCCGATTTGGGCCTGCAGGCGGGCGAGGTAGGCGGCATCGTCGAGCGCCAGCAGTTCGTCGGCGGTGTCCGGGTGGGCGACGTGTACCAGCGCGTAGCCCTGGCCCTTGGGCAGCAGCGCCACCGGGCCTTGCGGGGTGAAGCGCTCGAAGGCGGTGTGGCGGTGGCCGCCGGCGACCTGCAGGTCGGCGATCAGCGCGTGCTGGCCGTAGTCGTGCTCGACCACGTTGGGGTCGCCCGCGCGCAGGCCGCCTTCGGCGCAGGCGGCCAGTCGCGCGCGCAACGTGGGCGCGGGGCGGCCGGCGCCGGCGAGGCTGGCGATCACGTCGTCCTCGCCCGCGGCCAGATTGGTGATCTCGGTCTCGTCGAACACCGGGATGCCCGCCGCGTCCACCGCCTTGCGCAGGGCCGCGGCGAGCGCACCGGCCGAGGCGACGTAGCCGAGCGCGGGCAGCTCGTGTTCGGCGGCGTCGATCAGGGTGCGACCGAGCCCGCCCTGGTGCGAGATGTGGATGTGCTCGATCGCGGTGGTCGGCAGCCCATCCCACACGCCGAGGCCTTGCAGCGTGAGCCGGGTGCCATGGGCGAGCGCGAGGTCGCGCGGGTCCTTCGTTACCGCTTCGCGGGCGCGCGCGTCGGCGAGCACGATGTCGAGCCCGGCGTCCTTGAGCGCGAGCGCCAGCGCGAGGCCGACCGGGCCGGCGCCGACGATCAGCAGGTCATGGACGCGGTCGGGATTTGCAGCGGTCATGTCAGGTCCTGGAAGCTGAGGGATGCGTGTGCCGGCGGCGACGTGCATGCGGCCGCAGCGTTCGGGGCACTGCGGATCGGCGCCCGGCGCGAGGGTTCAGGTGGTGCGTGCTTGCGTCTCGCGCATCAGCGCCTCGATGTCCGCGACCGCCTTGGGCGCGTCCTCGGTGATCAGCTCGCAGCCGCCTGCGGTAACCACCGCGTCGTCCTCGATGCGGATGCCGATGTTCCAGAAGGCCTCGGGCACGTCGTCGGCGGGGCGGATGTAGCAGCCCGGCTCGATGGTCAGCGCCATGCCCTCGGTGAGCGGCCGCCATTCGCCGCCGAGCTTGTACTCGCCGGCGTCGTGCACGTCCATGCCCAGCCAGTGGCCGGTGCGGTGCATGTAGAAGCGGCGGTAGTCGCCGTTCTCCAGGACGGCGTCGAGGCTGCCTTTGACCAGGCCGAGGTCGATCATGCCCTGGGCGAGCACCTTCACCGCGGCGTCGTGCGGCTGGTTCCAGTGCGCGCCGGGGCGGGTGGCCTCGCGCGCGGCGGCCTGGGCGGCGAGCACGAGCTCATAGACCTCGCGCTGCGGGCCGGAGAAGCGGCCGTTCACCGGGAAGGTCCGGGTGATGTCCGATGCGTAGCCGTCGAGCTCGCAGCCGGCGTCGATCAGCAGCAGATCGCCGTCGTTCAGGGGCTGGTCGTTGTCGACGTAGTGCAGCACGCAGGCGTTGGCGCCGCCGGCGACGATGCTGGTGTAGGCGGGCGCCTGGCTGCCGGCGGTGCGGAAGGCGTGCAGCAGCTCGGCTTCGATCTCGAATTCGTAGCGGCCCGGGCGGGTGGCGCGCATGGCGCGGCAGTGCGCGTCGGCGGAGATCTGCGCGGCGCGGCGCATGGTGGCGAGCTCGGAAGCGTCCTTGACGAGGCGCATCTCGTCGAGTTCGGCGCGCAGGTCGCGCACCGAGTGCGGCGGGGTGAGGCCGCTGCGGGCCTTGTCGCGCACGGCGTTGAGCGCGCCGAGCACCTTGGCGTCCCAGTCGTTGTCGTAGCCGAGGCTGGTCCACAGCAGGGGCTGGTCGGCGAGGTAGTCAGGGAGGCGTTTTTCGAGGTCGCCGATGGTCCACGCCTCGTCGAAGCCGAAGGCTTCGCGCGCGGCCTCGGGGCCCCAGCGGTAGCCGTCCCAGATCTCGCGCTCTTCATTCTTTTCGCGGCAGAAGAGGATCTGCTTGGGCTCCTTGCCTGCGACGAGCACGACCACAGCCTCGGGTTCGCGGAAGGCGGTGAGGTAGTAGAAGTAGCTGTCGTGCCGGTAGGCGTAGTGGGCGTCGCGGTTGCGCACGCGCTCGGGGGCGGTGGGCAGGATGGCGACGCCGCCGCCGGCGGCCTGCATGCGTTGCATGAGGCGGGCGCGGCGGGCGCGGAAGGGAGCGGTGTCGACGGAGGGGAGACTCGGTGCGTTCATGGCTGGAATTATGTCACGCGGAGGGCGTGGGGGCAGGGTGGCGGCGAGCATGAGGTGGGTGGGGCTTCTGGCGCCTCATCGGATGATATGGATCGCGTTCGTCGTGGGAAGTGCCGTGTGCGGAAGATGGGGCTTGTCGGATGCGGGTGGGGTGGCGCGTGGCGCGCGCTGGCCGGCGGCGGGAGATGGGGTGGGCGTGTGGCGTGAGCTGAAGCGGGCGCGGGCTGGCCGGCGGCGGGACGAGGCGGGCGTGTGGCGGGCAGACGTTCGCGGCCTTCGGCTTCCCGATCCGGCGGGCGTTCGCGGGGCGGCGATGCAAACTCGCTCGCTGCGCTCGCTCGGACATGCATCGCCTTGTTTCCCCGCGAACGCCCGCCGGATCGGCGCTCTCGACAGCCCGCCCCCCGCCCACCCCATCCCGCCGCCTGCGTGGGCGAGCTTTCGCCGCCCCATGTAGGAGCGGCGCGAGCCGCGAATCGGCGTATCCGTGCTCAGCGGCGCCTCCGATCTGAAAGCGCGTGTCTCGCTTAGTTTTCTCTCCGGCGAGCTGCGTTGCGCGGCTCAGTCCGGCGTGCCCCCAGTTCCCGATCGAGTTCCGCGAGGCGTTGCGGCGTGCCGACGTCGATCCAGCGGCCGGCGTGGTGCTGGCCGGTGACCTTGCCAGCGTTCATCGCTGCGCGCAGCAGCGGCGCGAGCTTGGCGGGGGTGTTGTCGGCGAGGCCGGCGAACAGGGCGGGGTGGTAGGCGCCGAGGCCGGAGAAGGTCAGGCGTGGCTGGCCGTCGGCGCGGATCAGGCCGTCTGGGTCGAGGTGGAAGTCGCCTTCGGGGTGATGCTCGGGGTTGTCAGCCAGCAGCAGGTGGGCGAGCGGGCCGTCGGCGTTCAGGTTCTCGGCTGCGCTGCGCAGGGCGGTGAAGTCGGCGTCGCAGTAGACGTCGCCGTTGACGACGACGAAGGGGGCATCGCCGAGCAGCGCCAGGGCGTGGCGGATGCCGCCGGCGGTTTCCAGCGCGCTGGCCTCGGGCGACCAGGCGATGCGCACGCCGAGGGCTGCGCCGTCACCGAGCGCCTCTTCCAGCCGGTGGCCGAGGTGGGCGTGGTTGATGACGAGCTCGGTGATGCCGGCCGCGCGCAGGCGTTCGATGTGCCACACGATGAGGGGCTTGCCGCCCACCGGCAGCAGCGGCTTGGGGGTGTGGTCGGTGAGCGGTCGCATGCGCTCGCCGCGGCCGGCGGCGAGGATCATCGCTTTGGTCATGGCGGCTCCGGGGGAAAGGAGAGGGGCGCCGCAGAAAGGGGCCGCGGCTTGGGGAGGTGCACCGCGGATGGTCTCGCGGCGCAGCGCTCAGAACGTGTAGCCGACCTGGGTTTCCTCGGGCTCGAGGCGGTCGAGCAGCTTGAGCAGCGGGCCGAGGTCGCGCCAGCGCTTGCAGGCGCGGCGCAGGTAGTCCATCACCAGCGGCATGTCGGCGAGGTAGCCGTCCTTGCCGTCGCGGTGGCACAGGCGGGCGAAGATGCCGAGCACCTTGATGTGGCGCTGCACGCCCATCCACTCGAAGTCGCGGTGGAAGTCGGCGAATTCCGCGCGCACCGGCAGGCCGAGCTTGCGGGCGGTTTCCCAGTAGCGGATCAGCATGTCGAGGATGAAGTCCTCGTCCCAGTGGATGTAGGCGTCCTTGAACAGCGACACCAGGTCGTAGCTGATCGGACCAAAGACCGCGTCCTGGAAGTCGATGATGCCGGGGTTGGCGCCGAGGCCGTCGGCGGGGTCGAGCAGCATCAGGTTGCGCGAGTGGTAGTCGCGGTGCACGAAGACCTGCGGCTCGGCGAGGTTGACTGCGAGGATGCGCTCGAACGCGGTGTCCAGCATCGCGGTTTCGGCGTCCGTGAGGGTGACGCCCTTGTGGCGGGCGATGTACCACTCGGGGAAGAGCTGCAGCTCGCGCAGCAGCAGCGCGCGGTCGTACTCGGGCAGCACGCCGGGGCGGCTTGCGCACTGGATGGCGGCGAGCGCGCCGAGGGCGTCGGCGTAGAGGTGGGCGGCGCGGTGGAGGTCGGGCGCCTGGTCAGCGGGGGGCTGCAGGGCGTTCAGGTAGGTGGTCGAGCCGAGGTCGGAGAGCAGCAGGAAGCCCTGGTCGAGGTCCTGCGCGAGCACCTCGGGCACGTGGGCGCCGGCGGCGCGGAAGAGTTCGGCCACGTGCAGCCAGGGGCGCACGTCTTCCTTTTCGGGCGGGGCGTCCATGACGATGCGCGACGGGCTGCCGGCGGCGAAGGTGAGGCGGAAATAGCGGCGGAAGCTCGCATCGGCCGAGGCCGGGGCGAGTTCGAAGGGCTGGCCGGGCAGGGTGGCGGTGAGCCAGGTCCTGAGTTGTTCGAGACGATGCAAACCGGTTCTCCGCGGACGTTCGTGTAGAATCCGCGAGTTTATCAATACGGTGGTCCGGGTGTGCGGTCGTGCATGCCGGGCACTCGCAAAGGCTTGATCCGCATGGCTCCCCGTATGGCTCCAAACACGCGCATTCGTCTGATTCCGCTGCTGCTGCTCTGCATGTCGGGCGCGAGTCTCGCCGAGTCCCTGCCGCCGCTGAAGGTGTCGCCGGAGCTGCTGCGGGGCGCGCGTACGGTGCCGGTGCAGGCGCCCGCCGCCGGTGCGAGGCCCGCAACTGCGGAAAACCCCGCGACGGAGGTCACAACAAGCAAGCAGGTGGCCAGCCCGGCGCCGCTTGTGCCGTCGGTTGAGTCACCGACCGTCGAGACACCTGCAGCCGGGACCGCGTCGGCCGCGCCGAGTGCGCCGAGTGCGCCGAGTGCGCCGGTGGTCGAGCGTGCGCTACCTGCCGCTGAAGCCCCGGTAGCGCCCGCGTCGACGGAAACCGAGCGCGCAGCGGCCGATGCGCAACCTTCGTCTTCGCCGTCGTCGTCGGCGGCTTCCACCGCCGATGCGGCCGCCAAGCCAGCGGCCGCTGCACCCGCTACGCCAGCCCTGCACGCCACCCAGCCCGCGCCGCTGCCGCCCGGCACCACCGCCATCAGCGCGCTGCGCATCCACGGCTCGCGCAGCATCGAGCTCGTCGCCGAGGGCGAGGCCGAGCTGCAGCGCGACGACACCGTGCTCACCGCCGACAAGGTCACCTACCGCGAACCGACCGACGAGGTGGTGGCCGAAGGCAACGTCGTGCTCAGCCGCGGTACCGACACCATCCGCGGGCCGCAGGCGACGCTGGTGGTCGGCGATCAGACCGGACGTTTCGAGTCGCCGCAGTACCAGCTCTCCCGCGCCCGCGGTCCCGTCCTCGCCGGCGATGCGCCGCGCTCGGTGTCGGGCAGCGGCGAGGCCGACGTGCTGAACCTCGAGGGCGAGAACCAGTACCGCCTGAAGAACGCCACGTGGACGACCTGCAGTCCGACCGATCCCGACTGGTACATCAAGGCGCGCGAGCTCGAGCTCGACTACGACCGCGAGGTCGGCACGGCGCATGGCAGTTCGATCGTGTTCATGGACACGCCGATCTTCTGGATGCCGTGGGCCGAGTTCCCGCTCAACGGCCAGCGCCAGTCCGGCTTCCTGCCGCCGACCTTCGGCTCGTCGAACAAGACCGGTGTCGATTTCACTCAGCCGTACTACTGGAACATCGCCCCCAACTACGACGCCACCGTCGCCCCGCGCATCATGAGCCGGCGGGGTTTGCAGGTCGGCGGCGAGTTCCGTTACCTGGGGGCGGATTACCAGGGCACGACGCGGGTCGAGTGGATGCCGGAGGACAGGGTGACGGGCGAAGAGCGACGACTCGGTTCAATCCAGCACCAGCATCGGTTTGCGCCGAATCTGTTCGGTACGCTCGACCTGAACGCGGTGTCGGACGACGACTACTTTGAAGATCTGTCTTCCAACATCGGTGTCGCATCGCGGGTCAACCTGCTGCGCGAGGGCCGTCTGATCTATGCGGGCGGTTGGTGGTCTGCATCGGCTCTGGTTCAGCGGTACCAGACACTGAGCCCCGAAGGCGAGGCGCCCAACGCCGAGCCCTACCGACGCCTGCCGCAGATTGCGGTCAATGCGTACCGCGCAGACCTTGCGGGTGGTCTGGCGGCCACGCTGGAAAGCGAGGTGACGCGCTTCGAGCACGCGAATCCCGACGCCAACGACGAGGCGACCCGTGTCGTTGCGTACCCTCAATTGTCGTTGCCGTTGCAGGGGGCATCGTGGTTCGTGACCCCGAAGGCAGGCGTGCACTACAGCAGCTACGATGTCGATCGTGCCAAGGCCAACGAGGCCAAGCCGAACTCGATCACGCGCAGCCTGCCGATCGTGTCGCTCGATTCCGGTCTGTTCTTTGAGCGCGAAACGAACCTCTTCGGAGGCGACTATGTGCAGACGCTGGAGCCGCGTCTGTTCTATCTGCGCGTTCAGGACAAGGACCAAACGCAGATTCCGGTCTTCGACAGCAATCGCTTCGACGTGGGCTTCGCCCAGATCTTCTCCGAGAACCGCTTTTCGGGGAGCGACCGGATCGGCGACGCCAACGACCTGACCGCAGCGGTGACGACGCGCTTCATCGACTCGGACACCGGTGTCGAGCGCCTGCGCGCGCTGGTGGGGCAGCGCTACTACTTCTCGGATCAGCAGGTTTACCTGTACGACCAGAGCGAACTGCGCCGCGCCGGACGCGGCAACGAGATCCTTGCGGGCCTGGGTGGCCAGATCAACAAGCGGGTCTCGGTCGACTCGTACATGCAGTTCAACACCGAGACCAGCCGCACCGAGCGCCTGAATGCCAGCATCCGCTATCAGGCGGGCTTTGCCAGAACGCTGAACCTCAGCTACCGATACGCGCCAAACCTGCCAGTCGACACCAACATCGTCGGCCTCGAGGACATCGACGTCTCGGGCCAGTGGCCGATCGCGCGCAACTGGTATGGCGTCGGCCGCGTGACCCACTCGCTCAAGGACGACCGCGTCACCGAAGCCGTCGCCGGCCTCGAATACGACGGCGGCTGCTGGGTCTTCCGCACTGCGATGCACCGCTTCGCCATCGACGAGAACGACGTCACCAACGCCATCTTCGTCCAGCTCGAACTCAACGACCTCGCCGGCATCGGCTCCAACCCGCTCAGCCTGATCAAGCGCAGCGTGCCGGGCTATGGCAAGATCAACGACTCCTCCGCCGACCGGGTGTTCGGTGCCGAGTGAGTCCCGCTCCGCGAATCCACAGCGAATGAACATGACCCGTCTTTTTCTCCGTACCCGTGTCGCGTTGGCCATCGGTCTGGCAGCGGCGACGATCGCCTTGCCCGTCCATGCCGCGCCGCGCGCGGTCGAAGTCGATCGCATCGTCGCGGTCGTCAACAGCGAAGTGATCACGGCCCTGCAACTGCGCGCCCGCATCGAGCAGGCCAAGCGCCAGCTCACCCGCCAGGGTGTCGAACTGCCGCCAGACAACGTGCTCGAGCGCCAGTTGCTCGAGCGCCTGATCGTCGAGCGCGCGCAGGTCCAGCTTGCGCAGGAGACCTCGCTGCGCGTGGACGACGCCACGCTCGAGCGTGCGATCGAGCGCATCGCCGGCAACAACAAGCTCTCGGTCGAGCAACTGCGCGAGGCGCTGGAGAAGGACGGCGTCGCCTGGAACCGCTTCCGCGACGAGATCCGCACCGAGATCCTGCTCACCCGCCTGCGCGAGCGCGAGGTCGACAGCCGCGTGGTGGTGACCGACGCCGAGATCGACAACTTCATCGCCAACAACCCGGATGCGTTCTCCGGTCAGGAGTTCGCGGTCGCGCACATCCTGCTGCGCACGCCCGAGGGGGCCACGCCGCAGCAGATCGAGGCGGTGGCGCGGCGTGCCGAGCAGGTCATGACGCGGCTGCGCTCGGGCGAAGACTTTGCGCGCGTGGCCGCCGAGGTGTCGGATGCGCCGGATGGCCTGTCCGGTGGCGCCCTGGGCTGGCGCCCGCTCGATCGCCTGCCCGGCCTGTTCGCCGATGCGGTGCGCCGCATGCAGCCGGGCGAGACCTCGCCCATCCTGCGCAGCGCGGCCGGCCTGCACATCGTGCGTCTGGTCGAGCGCCGCGGCGGTGGCGCGGAGGCGGTGCAGCAGCTCGAGCAGACGCGTGCGCGCCACATCCTGATCAAGACCTCCGAGGTGCTCTCCGATACCGACGCCGAGGCGCGTCTGCGCGCGATCCGCGAGCGCGTGGTCAATGGCGCCGATTTCGGCGAGCTCGCCAAGGCCAGTTCCGCCGACTTGTCCGCTGCCAAGGGCGGCGACCTGGGCTGGTTGAATCCCGGCGACACGGTGCCCGAGTTCGAGCGCGCGATGAACGCGCTGCAGGCGGGCGAGGTCAGCCCGCCGGTGCGCTCGCCCTTTGGCTGGCACCTGATCCAGGTGATGGAGCGCCGCGTCCAGGACGTCACCGACGAGCGCAAGCGTTCGGCCGCACGCCAGGCCCTGCGCGAGCGCAAGGCCGAGCAGGCCTACGAGGACTGGGTGCGGCAACTGCGCGACAGCACCTACGTCGATTACCGTCTCGAGCGCGAATGAGCGTCGCTGCAGGCGCGCCGTCGCCGAGGGCTGCGCCCGGTGCGCAGAGGATGACTGTCGCCATCACCAGCGGTGAACCTGCCGGCGTCGGCCCGGAGCTGTGCCTGCGCATCGTCGAGCGTGACTGGCCGGTTCGCCTGGTGGTGCTCGGCGACATCGAACTGATGCGCGCGCGTGCTGCGGCGCAGGGCAGCAGCGTGCAGATCGTCCCCTTCGATGCCGCCGTGGCGCCAGTGCCGGGCGTGGTCGAGGTTGTCCATCTCCCGCTTGCCAATCCTTCGCTGCCCGGCAAGCTCGATCCGGCCAACGGCGCCTATGTCCTGCGCCTGCTCGATCAGGCGATCGAAGGGTGTGTAAGCGGTCGCTTCGCGGCGATGGTCACCGCGCCGGTGCACAAGGGCGTGATCTGCGAGGGCCTGGGCGCGCACGACACCATGCCCTTCACCGGCCACACCGAATACCTCGCCGAGCACACCGGCACGCCGCGGGTGGTGATGATGCTGGTGGGCGGCGGCCTGCGCGTGGCGCTGGTGACCACCCACCTGCCGCTCGCCGCGGTGCCGGCGGCGATCACGCCGCAGGCGCTGGAAGAGACCCTGCGCATCGTGCACGCAGACCTCGTCCATCACTTCGGGCTCAAGTCGCCACGCATCCTCGTCGCCGGCCTCAATCCGCACGCGGGCGAGGGCGGCCACATGGGGCGCGAGGAGATCGACGTCATCATCCCGGTGCTCGAGCGCCTGCGCGCGCAGGGCATGCAGCTCATCGGCCCGCTGCCGGCCGATACCTTGTTCGTGCCGCACACGCTCGCGCACGGCGACGCGGTGCTGGCCATGTACCACGACCAGGGTCTGCCGGTGCTCAAGCACGCCAGCTTCGGCGGCGGCGTCAATGTCACGCTCGGGCTGCCGATCATCCGCACTTCGGTCGACCACGGTACTGCGCTCGACCTCGCCGGCTCTGGCCGCGCCGACGCGGGCAGCCTGTTTGCCGCGATCGAGCTCGCGATCGACATGGCCGCCGCCCGCGCCACCGCACGCGCTGCGGCCTGAGCCGGCGCACAAGGGATTTCCATGCACGACCTAGAAACCGACGGCCATCGCGCACGCAAGCGCTTCGGCCAGAACTTCCTGTCCGACCCCAACATCATCCGCAAGATCATCGACGGCATCCGCCCGCAGCCGGGCGAGCTGATGGTCGAGATCGGCCCCGGCCTGGGCGCGATGACCGACCCGCTGATCGAGCGCCTCGGTCATCTGCACGTGGTCGAGATCGACCGCGACCTTATCGCCCGTCTGCACGAGCGCTACACCGCCGCGCAACTGACCGTGCACGAGGGCGATGCGCTGAAATTCGACTTCGGCAGCCTGTGCGCCAGCCAGGAAGCCGGCGCCGCGCCTGCGCTGCGCATCGTCGGCAATCTCCCGTACAACATCTCGACGCCGATCCTGTTCCACCTCGCCGGCTTTGCCGACAAGGTCAAGGACATGACCTTCATGCTGCAGAAGGAGGTGGTGATGCGCATGGTGGCCGAGCCGGGCACCGAGGAATACGGCCGGCTATCGGTGATGCTGCAGTACCGCTTTCGGATGGGGCGCCTGTTCGACGTGCCGCCGGGCGCCTTCCGGCCGGCGCCCAAGGTGATGTCGAGCATCGTGCGCCTGGCGCCGCTGCCGGCGGATCAATTGGGGGCGAAGGATGAGGAATTGTTCGGCCGCATCGTCACCGCCGCGTTTGGGCAGCGCCGCAAGACCTTGCGCAACACGCTGCGCGCGTTCATGGACGAGGCCGATTTCGATGCGGTGGGGATCGATCCGGGCCTGCGTGGCGAGAAGCTCTCGGTCGAACAGTACGTCGCCATCGCCAATCACTGCGCCGCGCGCGGCTGAAATAGTGTCGGCGCGCCCTCAGGTCGGCGGCGTGGCCGCCTGACCCGAAGGCAGGCTGCTTACTTCTTGCTCAGCGGGCAGGTGTTCATGCCGAACAGCGTGTAGGCCGGGCACCAGCCGAGCAGGCCGGTGGCGAGCGGAACGACGCCGATCCAGGCCCACACCGGGCCACCCATCAGCGCCCAGGCGATCAGCGCGACGCCAGCAAGGATGCGGATGATCTTGTCGATGCCGCCAACGTTGGATTTCATGGTGTTCTCCTGACAGGTATGGGTTAGTGCCGCGATTGGATCACGCCAGCGTGTCCGTCGTCTGTAACCATGGTTACACAAGCATTGCGGTAGGGAGCGGCGCGTGTTCGCGCGCGCAGGGCGTCCATGCGATCAAGAGCCGCGCGCGCGCCGGCAGTGGCGGGGCGCGTGCTCAGGTCTTGCCGGAGCCTTCGGCCGAGAGCCGGCGCAGCCCGGCGGGGTCGAGGATCTCGACCTGTTCGCGGCCAAGTTTCACCAGGCCCTGGTCGGCGAAGCTCTTGAGCAGGCGGCTGACGATCTCGCGCACGCTGCCGAGCTCGTCGGCGAGCTGCTGGTGGGTGACGTGCAGCACGCGGCCCTTGCCCAGCAGCAGGGCCGCCAGGCGCTGGTCGAGCTTGCGGAAGGCGACCTCCTCGATCAACTGCATCAGGTCGGCGATGCGCTCGGCGAAGAGGTGGAAGACGAAGTCGCGGAAGGGACGTTCGCCCATCATCTCGTCGAAGATCGGCTTGGGCAGCAGCATCAGCAGCGTGTCGGATTCGGTGACGCCGCGTGCGTTGTAGTCCTCGTGGCCGAGCAGGCAGGACGAGGAGATGATGCAGGTCTCGCCCGGGCCGACGCGGTACAGCGGCAACTCGCGCCCGCTTGGCGCGCACTTGCTCACCCGCACCGTGCCCTCGACCACGAAGGGGAAGCCCTCGCAGGCCTGGCGGTCGTCGAACAACATCGCGCCCGCGGGAACGCGCATCCACTGCGCGCTGTGCAGCAGACGGGCGTGGGCGGATGCGGACAGCGCACCCAGCACCGGGTAGCAGCTTTCGAGGCATTGTGCTTCGGCCTGGGGCGTGGGCATGGCGTTGGTATGCGTGGTCATTGGCGCATTGTCGTACAGAAGAATGACGGCTCGCGCGCCGTCACACGTCGAGCGCCAGATCCAGCACCACCGGCGCGTGGTCCGACGGGCGCTCCAGGCGGCGCGGCTCCTTGTCCACGCTGCAGCTGCGGCAGGCCTCGCGCAGCGCGGGCGACACCAGCAGGTGGTCGATGCGCAGGCCGAAGTTGCGGCGGAAGGCCATCATCCGGTAGTCCCACCACGAGAAGGCGCGCTCGGGCTGTTCGAAGAGGCGGAAGGCGTCGATCAGGCCGAGGTCCTGCAGCGCGCGGAAGGCGGCGCGCTCGGGCGCCGACACGTGGATCTCGTCCTTCCAGTCGGGGTGGGCGTCGCGGTCCTCGGGGGCGATGTTGAAGTCACCGGCCAGCACCAGGCGTTCGTGCGTCTTCAGTTCCTCGCGCAGCCAGTCGGTGAGCGCCGCGAGCCAGCGCAGCTTGTACTCGAACTTGTCCGAGCCTACCGCCTGGCCGTTGGGGAAGTAGCCGCACACCACGCGCACGCCGCTGATGGTGGCGGCGATGATGCGCTTCTGCTCGTCCTCGAAGCCGGGGATGTTGCGCACCACGCTGGCCTCGTCGATCGGCTGCGGGCTGAGGATGGCGACGCCGTTGTAGGTCTTCTGGCCGATGAACACGGCGTGATAGCCGGCCGCCTCTAGTTCGGTGACCGGGAAGGCCTTGTCCTCGAGCTTGAGCTCCTGCAGGCAGAGCGCGTCGGGCTTGTTGGCGGCGAGCCAGTCGAGGACGTGGGGCAGGCGGACCTTCAGGGAGTTGACGTTCCAGGTGGCGATTTTCATGCAAGCCTTTTGTTATCGAACGGGAGGGGGCGATCTGGTCACCAGACCCGAAGGGCATGCCGAAGGGCAATGGGGAAAAATGGCGCCCCGAGCATCCTCGAAGCCATCCGCATCAGGCTGCGAACACTTCCATCGGAACCTTGAAGCGTTCCGACAAGGCCTTGACCTGACGCAGATTGAGCCCGCGCTTGCCCGCCAGGACCTCGGACACGACCGACTGCGTACCCACCTCGGGCAGGTCGCTCTGGCGGATGCCGTGCTCGGCCATCAACTCGCGCAGCAACTCGGACGGCGGCAGTTCCGGCCAGGGGTGCACGCGCGCCTCGTACTCGCGGATCCGGTCGGCCACGATCGAGACGAGGCCGAAGATCGGGTGCTCGTCGTTTCCGCCGAACTGTTCGAAGGCTTCGTCGACGAAGGCCAGCAGCTCGGCGTAATGCGCCTCGTCGCGGATCGGCGCGGACAAGCCAAGCGCGTCATTGATGGCGGCCCAAGGGGCGAGGACGTCCGTGACGCTCATTTCCAGTCTCCTTCGTCGTAGTCTGCGTGCGTGAGCACGGCCTTCACCCAGAGCAGCTGCGGCGTAAAGGCGATGGCCGCGATCAGTCGATACTTGTTGCCGCCGATGTTGAACACGTAGCGCTCGCCGACCTTGTCGACACCACGAAACGTGGCGCGCAGGGCGGCGAAGTGCGGATAGTGGCCTTTCTCGATCAGCTGCCGAAAGGCCCGCAGTGGGCCCTCGGCGTCGGGATAGCATGCAGAGAAGTCTCGCAGCGCCTTGTTCGAGATCAGCTTCATCGAGGCAACGTTATCGCAATTTGCGATTAATAGCAAATTGCGATAGGGGTCTGCCTTTCTCGGATCGATGCGCTCTGGCCTTCGATTCCGACCTTCAGGCCTGCGCCACCATGCCGCTGTGGCGCAGGAGCGCGTCGACCTTAGGTTCGCGGCCGCGGAAGGCCTTGAAGGATTCCAGCGCCGGGCGGCTGCCGCCCACCGCCAGGATCTCGCGCCAGAAGCGCTCGCCGGTCTCGGGGTCGAGCAGGCTGCCCTTGCCCGCGCCGGCTTCCTCGAAGGCGGCGAAGGCGTCAGCCGACAACACTTCGGCCCACTTGTAGCTGTAGTAGCCCGCCGCGTAGCCGCCGGCGAAGATGTGCGAGAAGCTGTGCGGGAAGCGATGCCAGGCGGGCGGGATCATCACCGCGACCTCGCGGCGCACCTCGTCGAGCAGGGCCATCACGCGCTCGATCGGCACCGGGGCCGGGTTTGCGTCCACGCCGGCGTCGAGTTCGCCGTGCAGGCGCAGGTCGAACATCGAGAACTCGAGCTGGCGCACGGTCTGCATGCCGCTCTGGAAGTTCTTGGCGGCGATCATCTTGTCGTAGAGCGCGCGCGGCAGCGGCGCGCCGGTGTCGACATGGGCGGTCATGCCCTGCAGCACGTCCCATTCCCAGCAGAAGTTCTCCATGAACTGGCTGGGCAGCTCGACCGCATCCCACTCCACGCCGTGGATGCCCGACACCGCGAGCTCGTCCACCTGGGTGAGCAGGTGGTGCAGGCCGTGGCCGCACTCGTGGAACAGCGTCAGCACATCGTCGTGGGTGAAGGTGGCGGGCCGCTTCTTCGTACCCTCGCCGACCGGGCCGGGGAAGTTGCACACCAGGTAGGCCACCGGCGTGTCGCTGCCCCAGGTGTTGTGGTGGCGGCTGCGCGCCGAGTCCATCCACGCGCCGCCGCGCTTGGTGCTGCGCGCGTGCAGGTCGAGGTAGAAGTGGCCGACGAGTTCCGGGCCGTTCGCGCCGTCCTTCTCGATGCGGAAGAAGCGCACGT
>JAGOEI010000034.1 GCA_017997795.1 Thauera sp.
TCAACGTGGTCGACGGCTGCATTCCGTCCGATGTCGCCACCCGCAACAGCGCCGAGATCGAGGAGGAGCGACGCCTGCTCTACGTGGCGATGACGCGGGCGAAGGACGCGCTCGACCTCATCGTGCCCCAGCGCTTCTACGTCACCCAGCAGATGGGCATGGGCGACCGCCATGTGTATGCCGGACGCACGCGCTTCATCCCCAACCGCCTGCTCGGCCATTTCGAGCAGGTCAGTTGGCCGTCTCCACCGCCCGAACTGCAGGGCTCGCCCGCCTCGCGCCAGGCGGCGATCGATCTGGCGGCGAAGATGCGGGACATGTGGCGGTGAGCTTGCGCGCGCTCTGTGGCTCGAGGCCGGAGAGGCTGGGGTTCATCCGCTGCCTGTGACTGCCACAGATTCGGACGCATGCCGGCGGCGTGGTGTGGAGCGGGTTCATCGTCCGCCTGCACCGGCCTCCAGCCACAGGCGCAGTGCCTCGGCGTTGTTGCAGGTGGTGTCGCGCGCGGCGTAAAGCAGGGTGACGACGGGATGGGCGGCGATCAGGCCGCGCAGTTCGGCGAGCGCTGCGGTGGCGGCGGGGGATTGCAGCTCCTCGGCGTAGCGCCGGCGGAATTCATCCCAGCGGGCGGGGGCGTGGCCGAACCACACGCGCAGTTCGTTCGACGGCGCGAGTTCGCGCAGCCAGTGGTCGATGCCTGCCGCCTCGCGCTTGAGACCGCGCGGCCACAGGCGGTCGACGAGCACGCGGCAGCCGTCGTCGGGGGCGGGTGGGTCGTAGGCGCGGCGGATCTTGATAGGCATGGTTGTGTTTGCTTGCAGGTAGGCGGTGACACTCCTGCGTGGAAAACCCTCCTCCGTTGGTGGCGTGCGACCCGCCCGGGACGCGCGGGGTATTCCTTCCGAGGCTGCGGAACTCGCCCTTCGGGCTCGGACAGTCCTCGCCTCTTCACGAATACCCCGCACATCCCGGGCTACCGTTTTTGCCGCTCAATCGCTCAGAAAGCAGCAACCCTTGGCGCTTGGTTCGCTTGCGTCGAGGCAGGCTGCGGGCGTCAAGTACCTGGGGTTTTGCCTTTGGGTTGAGCAGACCCTTCGATTCCGGGATGTGCATGGGGTGTTCCTGAAGGGGCGAGGACTGTCCGAGCCGAGCGAAGCGAAGGTGAGTTCCGCAGCCCCGGAAGGAATACCCCGTGCGCGTCCCCCGCCCCTGGCGACCGAGCACAAACGGTTTGAACACAGAAACTGTCTCAAGCACAAGCGCCCAAATAACCACTCGGCTCAGGAAGCCCCTGAGCAGAAGCTCAGATCGCCATCCCCTTCTCGTCGAACATCCCCTCGAACAGGATCGAGCTCAGGTAGCGCTCGCCCGAGTCCGGCAGGATCACCACGATCGTCCTGCCGGCGTTCTCCGGCCGCTGCGCCAGGCGCACCGCGACCGCGGTGGCCGCGCCGCAGGAGATGCCGGCGAGGATGCCTTCCTCGCGCGCCAGGCGGCGGGCGTAGAGCACCGCGTCCTCGTTGCTGACCTGCTCCACGCCGTCGATCAGCGACAGGTCGAGCACCTTGGGCACGAAGCCGGCGCCGATGCCCTGGATCTTGTGCGGCGCGGGCGCGAGCGGCTGGCCGGCGAGGTGCTGGGTGAGCACCGGGCTGGCGCTGGGTTCGACCGCGATCGACTGGATCTCCTTGCCGCGCACGCGCTTGATGTAGCGCGAGATGCCGGTGATGGTGCCGCCGGTGCCCACGCCCGACACCAGGATGTCGATGCCGCCGTCGGTGTCGTTCCAGATCTCGGGGCCGGTGGTGATCTCGTGGATCGCCGGGTTGGCCGGGTTCTCGAACTGCTGCAGCAGCACGTAGCGGTCGGGGTCTGAGGCGACGATCTCCTGCGCCCTGGCGATCGCGCCGTTCATGCCCTTGGGGCCTTCGGTCAGCACCAGCTTGGCGCCGTAGGCCACCAGCAGCTTGCGGCGCTCGATGCTCATGGTCTCGGGCATCGTCAAAGTGAGCGGGATGCCGCGCGCCGCGCACACGAAGGCGAGCGCGATGCCGGTGTTGCCGCTGGTCGGCTCGACGATCTCCTTGCCCGGGCCGAGGCGGCCGTGGGCTTCGGCGTCCTTCACCATCGAGGTGCCGATGCGGCACTTGACCGAGAACGCCGGGTTGCGGCCCTCGATCTTGGCGAGCACGGTGGCGGCGGCGCCGTCGGTGACGCGGTTGAGGCGGACGAGCGGGGTGTGGCCGATGGATTCGGCGTTGTCGGGATACCAGTGGGACATGCGGGTTCCTCGTTGCAGGAGTGCGTTGGCTGGATGGCGGCGTGCGGGCAGGCGCTGTCGCCGGTGTCGGCAGTATAGGCAAGCGGCGCAGCCCGCGCCCGCAGGCAGTGTGCTCAGCCGCTTGGGTTCATCAGGCCGCTCTCGCGCCGGGTGACCTGGCCGACGCCTGCGGCCAGCAGCCCGGGGCGCTCGGCGAATAGGCTGAACGCCTTGCGGGCACGGGTGATGCCTGTGTAGATCAGCTCGCGAGTGAGCACGCTGCCCGACTGCGCCGAGAGCGCCAGCACGGTGTGCTCGAATTCCGAGCCCTGGCTCTTGTGCACGGTCATCGCGAAGGCGGTGTCGACGTGTGCGAGCCGGCTCACCGCGACCGAGCGCAGTTGGTCGCCGTCGAGGAAATGCACCCGCAGGCTGCCCCTGTGCTCGGCGGCGGGCAGGGCGATGCCGATGTCGCCGTTGAACACGCCCAGCGCCGGGTCGTTGCGGGTGACCATGACCGGCCGGCCGGGGTACCAGCTACCCTGCGGCCTGAGCAGGCGCGCCTGCTCGAGCTTGCGCTCGATGGCGCGGTTGAGCCCGCTCACGCCCCAGTCGCCTTCGCGCACCGCGCACAGGATGCGGAAGCGGTCGAAGGCCTCGAGCACCTCCTTGGCCCAGCTTGCGTGGGCGGCGGCGCTGCCGTCGGCCGGGCCGGCGCCGAGCACGGTGGCGTAGGCGCGATAGCTCGCCTCGGCGCCCGGGCGGCCATCGACGGCGAGATCGATCAGCGCGCCGAGTGCGCCGTGTTCGTCGCCGAACAGGCTGGCGCTGGCATCGGTGCGCAGGAGCTGGCCGGGGCGCGCCGGGTCGGTGGCGTCATTCACGGCGAGCGCGAGCGCCCCGATCGGGCCTTCGAAGCGCAGGCTCTTGCGCAGCATCACGGTCTGCTGGGCGAGCGCGGCGGCGAGGTCCGTGCCTGCTTCGGCCGATGCTTCGGGGGCGGATGCCCGGTGGTGCGCCGGCAGGGTCTGGCCGGTGCAGGCCTGCAGGTAGCGCGCGGTTTCGGCGTCGTAGCGCCCGGCCTGGGCGTCGCGGCACAGGTCGCCGAGCACGGCGCCGGCCTCGACCGAGGCGAGCTGGTCCTTGTCGCCGAGCAGGATCAGGCGGGCATGGGGCGGCAGCGCGGCGAGCAGCGCCGCCATCATCTCCAGGTGCACCATCGAGGCCTCGTCCACGATCACCACGTCGGCGTCGAGCGGATTGCCGGCGTGATGGCGGAAGCGCCGGGTGTCGGGGCGGGCGCCGAGCAGCGAATGCAGGGTGCGTGCGGCGCCGATGCGCTGGGTGAGGGCGGCCAGGTCGAGCGCGTCGCCCAGGCTCGCCTGCAGGCTGTGCAGCGAGCCGTCGATCGACTGCTTGAGGCGGGCGGCGGCCTTGCCGGTGGGGGCGGCGAGGGCGATGCGCAGGCGCTGCGGGTCGGCGCTGGTGGCCAGCAGCAGCGCGAGCAGGCGGGCGGCGGTGTAGGTCTTGCCGGTGCCGGGGCCGCCGGTGATGATCGTCAGCCGGCCGCGCAGCGCGAGGGCGCAGGCGAGCTGCTGCCAATCGACCGGCGAGGGCTGTGAGGGCGCAGCGGGGAGCGTGGGGGCCGTGTCGGCTGCCGGTACGGGGCCGAACAGGCGCTCGAGCCAGCGCCGGGCGAGGGGCGCGTCCACCGGCTCGAAGCCGGCACAGCGCTCGGCTACCGCGGCGCTCACCGTGCGCTCGTAGTGCCAGTAGCGGCGCAGGTACAGGCGCGGCGCGTGTGCCGGGCCGTCGAGCACCAGCGGCTGGCCGTGTTCGCCGCCGTGTGTCGGGCCGCTCTGGGCGCGGTCCGCCGCGCGGCGGTGGTGTTCGCCGCTGGCGGGCTGCACCCCCGGGCTGCGCAGGATCGCGTCCACCCAGCCGTCGAGGGTGGCGGGCAGTCGCCCCCACAGCTCGGCGATGCCGGGCTCGGCCTCGGTGGGCCAGCCGAGCAGGTCGGGGTCGGCGCCGGACAGCGCGGCGAGCGGCAGGCAACTGTGGCCGCGCCCTTCCATGCGGCTCAGCATCGCGGCCGCCACCAGCAGCGCGGGTTCGGCCGTGGGGTCGAGCCGGGCGATGAAGGCAGCGAAGGCGCTGTCCAGGTGGCGCAGCAGGCCGGCATCGCTCCAGGCGCCCAGGCGGTCGAGCGTGGCGGAAGTGGACGTGGCGGCGGGCGTGCTCGCTTGGGCGAGCCCAGCGGTTGCGTTGAGCGGGGCGCCGTCAGCCGCCGCAGGTGCTGCGGTCATCGCGGGCGTTGCGGCAGGCGTGCCGATGCGGTCGGGGTAGGTTGATGCGCTCATGCCAGGGCCGCCTCGTCGGTGAGCAGATGATCCAGGGTGTCGAGCAGGGCGAGCACTTCGGGCGTTGCCGGCACGGCGTATTCGCCGGCGCAGGGGCCGTCGATGCCGCGCAGGAAGAAGTAGAGCGCGCCGCCCAGGTGCTGGTGGGGGTCGTAGTGCGCGCCCAGGCGGGTGCGCAGCAGGCGGTGCAGGGCGAGCAGGTAGATCGCTGCCTGCACGTCGTAGCGGTGGTGGGCCATCGCGCCGCGCAGTGCGGCGGGACCGTAGTCGGCGCCGGCGTTGCCCAGGCTGTTCGACTTGTAATCCAGCACCCAGTAGCGCCCCTGGTGCTCGAACACCAGGTCGGCGAAGCCCATCAGCATGCCGTGCAGCGCGCGCTGGGGCAGCGCCGGGCGCGGTTCGCCGTCGAGCAGGTGGCGCTGGCACAGGGTGTCGATGTCGCGCGCATGCAGTTGCGCCGAGGGCATCCAGAACTCCATCTCCGGCAGCAGCGTGCGCAGCTCCTGCAGCGCCACGCCCAGGCTGGGCAGGGGGGTGGCGAGCAGGGCCTGCATCCACCCCAGCGTCTCGTCGGCCCACTCGCCGCGGCCGGCGCGCTCGCAGCGTCGGCGCAGGGCAGCCTCAAGGCCGGGATTGCCGGCGAGCGCGAAGCCCTCGCTGGCCAGCCACTCGAGCTGGTCGTGGAGGAAGTCGCCGGCGAAGGCGCCGCGCGGAAAGCGGTGCCAGGGCGGCAGCGCGAGCCGCACCGCCGGGGTGGGCACAGAGGGGACCGGGGAGGGGGTCTCGGAGGGGGCAAGGCCAGCGGACAGGGCCGCGGCGCTGGTGTCGCGCCGGCCGCCTTCGCCATCCCCCCCGTTGGCGTCCTCATCCTCGGCCGGGCGCCGGGTCCGGGTGGGCGACAGCGGCGAGGTGGCGGCCGCGGGGACGGCGTCTGCCATGTCCGGCGCGAGCGGTGCCGGCGCGTCGGCCCCTGCCGCCGATGCGTCGGTGGTGGGGCGCCAGGCGGCGTCGGTGGTGGGGCGCCAGCCGGCGTCGGCGTCCGCAGCAGGGACGGCGCCAGCGGTCGTGAGCACGCTGGCGTCGATGTCCCGCACCAGGGACGAGAAGCTGCCGAGCGACCAGCGGCGCTCGAAGCGGGCGGCGTAGGCCGGGCTGTCCTGCAGCGGCGGCAGGGTCTCGCGGCGCAGCAGGCGGGTGAGCGTGATCGGCTCGGCCGCCGCGGCCAGCGCAATGCACGGCGCGACGGCTGCTGCGCGGCTGGCGTCGGCGACCTGCGCCCGCGCCGCCAGCGCCTCGAGCCGCGCCAGCCAGGCGCCTTCGCCGCGCGGCGCCAGGCCGCCCAGCAGGTAGCCCGGCGCGCTGCGGTGGTTCATGCAGTCCTTGCCGTTGCCGATCTTGAGCGCCGCAAAACCCAGCCACAGCGCGTGGCGGGCGCGGGTGAGGGCGACGTAGAACAGGCGCAGGTCCTCGCGCAGGCGCTCGTGGTCGGCGCGCGCCAGGTCGTCCTCGTCGTAGTCGAGCCTGATCTCGCGCGTGCCAGTGGCGTCGGCGAGCTTGAGAAAGCGCGCGTAGCGGCGCTCGACCTTGCGCAAGCTGCAGGCGAAGGGCAGGCACACCACCGGGTACTCCAGGCCCTTGCTCTTGTGCACGGTGACAACCTTCACCAGGTCGGCGTCGCTCTCCAGGCGCACCACCTGCTCCTCGCTGCCGCTGGCGCCGTCCTCGATCTGCATCGCCAGCCAGCGGATCAGCGCCTGCTCGCCGTCGAGCTGGGCGCTGGCCTGCTGCAGCAATTCGGCCAGATGCAGGAAGTTGGTGAGCCGGCGCTCGCCGTCGGCGTCGGCGAGCCACCGCGCCGGCAGGTCCAGCACATGCAGGGTGCGGCGCAGCATGGTGAGCACGCCCAGCTCGCGCCACACGGCGTGGAGCTGGCGCACCTGCTCGCTGCGCGCATCGAAGGCCTCGTCGTCGCTGGCGAGCCAGGCCAGCTCCTCGATCGACAGGCCCACGCTGCGGGTGGCGAGCGCGGCGCGCACGCGCTGGCCATCGAGCGGCGAGGCCACGGCGCGCAGCCAGTGCAGCAGGTCGCGGGCCTCGTCGCTGGCGAACACCGAGTCCTTGTCCGACAGATACACCGAGGCCACGCCGCGGCGGCCCAGCTCGCGACGCACCGCGGCGGCCTCCTTGCCGGTGCGCACCAGCACCGCGATGTCGGCCGGGCGCAGGCGCTGGAAGCCTTTGTCCGGGTGCTGGAAGCCGGCGGCGGCGTCGTTGAGCCAGGCCACGATCTGCTCGGCGCAGCGTGCGGCGAACAGGCGGCGGATGTCGGTGGCGCTGCGCAGCGCGAGGTCGTGGTGGATGCTCAGCGCCGGCACCGGGCCGGCGGCGCTGTGGAAGACCTCGGCACGGCCCTGGGCGGCGACCGCCTCGAAGGGCAGGTCGTTGTCGGGGCCGCTGCGGAACAGGAAGGCGCCGCCGCTGCGGGACGTTTCGCCAGCGTCGAGCCGGGCCCCGCCGCCGTCGTGGGCGGGTGCATCCTCCTCGGCCTGCGCGAACCAGGCATTCACCGCCTGCACCAGGGCGTGGGTCGAGCGGTAGTTGGTGCCCAGCGCGTAATGCCGCCCGGCGGTGGCGCGGCGGGCCTGCAGGTAGCTGTAGATGTCTGCGCCGCGGAAGCCGTAGATCGACTGCTTGGGGTCGCCGATCAGCAGCAGCGTGGTGCGCGGGTCGTTGTCGGCGCAGCGGTAGAGGGCGTCGAACAGGCGGTACTGCAGCGGCGAGGTGTCCTGGAATTCGTCGATCAGCGCGGCCGGGTACTGGGCGAGGATGCGTGCGCGCAGGCGCTCGCCATGCGGGCCGGCGAGCGCGGCGTCGAGGCGTTGCAGCATGTCGGCGAAGCCGAAGCTGCGCGCCCGGCGCTTCAACAGCGCCAGGCGCGCGGCGATGCGCGTCGCCGCGTGCAGGCGCAGCGCGGTGCGCGGGTCGGGCAGTGCGTCGTAGGCCTGCAGCAGGGCGGCAAAGGCGTCGAAGTCGGCGGGGAGCGCGGGGCCGGCCACGCCGTCCTTGCGCGCCTCGTTCATGCCGTCCGGGCACAGCCGGTTACGTGCGCTGTCGCTGAGCTCGAGCGGCTGCTGCAGCGGGTTGCGCGCCCATGCTGCCAGCGCCTCGAACCAGGGGGCGTAGTAGCGCGCCTGCAGCTTGCGGCCGTTCCAGGCCTTGGTGTTGGTGTCGAGTTCCTTGTCGATCCAGGCCTTCATCGCCTGCGCACGCGCCACCCAGCCCTTGCTCAGCGCGATCAGCGCCAGCCTGCGGGTGTCGAGCACGTGGGTGACGCACGCGCCAAGCGTGCCGCTGCCGGCCTCCGCGGCAAGGTCCTCGCCGACCAGTTCGCGCACGTCCTCGAACAGGGCGTGCACATCCGCCCAGGTCTCGAGCACGCAATCGAGCGCCGGCCCGGAGAGGGGATAGCACTGCTGGCGCCAGTAGTCCTGGGTGGCCTCGAGCAGCAGGCCGTGTTCGTCGGCGGCGAGTTCCTCGTCGAAGGGGTTGCCGCTGTCGAAGGCGTGCTCGCGCAGCATGCGCTGGCACCACGCGTCGATGGTGAATACCGCCGCGTCGTCCATGGCCTCGGCCGCCATCGCCAGCCGCCAGGCGGCCTGGTTGCGGGCCGTGTGGTCGGGGTAGTCGGCGAGCAGGTCGGTGAGCAGCGCGTCGTAGCCTTGCGCCGAGGGCGGGGGTTCGCCGCGAAAGCAGCGCGCGGCCTCGATCAGGCGTGCACGGATGCGGTCGGACAGCTCCCGGGTGGCGGCGCGGGTGAAGGTCATCACCAGGATTTCGGCAGGCAGCAGCGGGCGGTGGAAGGCGGTGGGTTCGGGGCCTTGCGCGTCTTCATCGTCCGCGCTGCCGGCGCGCTGGCCGTGGCCGAGCACCAGGCGCAGGTAGAGCGCGGCGATGGTCCAGGTCTTGCCGGTGCCGGCGCTGGCCTCGATCAGCCGGCTGCCGTGCAGGGGAAAGCGCAGGGCGTCGAGCGTGTGGGCGCTGGCGGCGCCGTGGGGCTCGGCGTGGGGGGCGGGCTGGGGGGCGGGCGATGTGGTCGTCATTGGGCGGCCTCCTCGGGGGCGTGCAGGGCGTCGGTTTCGCCGTGCGGGGTGGCGTCGACATGGGTGGCGACCCACTCGGCCAGCGCTGCGTACAAGGTCTGCGCGAGGTGCTCGAAGCGGCCGTCGGCGCACAAGGCCTCGAAGTCGGGGTAGCAGCGCGCCAGGCTGGCGTCCTCGACCTCGCCCCGGATGCGCTCGTTGCCTTCGTAGGTCTCCTGCGTCTTGCCCGGACCGCGCTCGCCGACGAAGGCCAGCGCGGTCTTCGCGGCCACCGGCAGCGGTGCGCTCAGGCCCTGTTGCCAGCCGTCGATCAAGGTGGCCAGGGTGGCGCGGGCGGCGCCGGGGTCGGTGGCGGCGATCCGCAGGCTGCCGTCGCGCCCGACCAGCAGCCCGGCGCTGGGCGCGTCGCTGGCGGCGGCGAGCAGGCAGCCGACCCAGGTCTGCAGCAGCTTGTAGGGGCGCACGATGTCCTGCCTGGCGCCCTCGAGCAGGCGGCCGGGGTTGAGGCCCAGCCACAGCGGCGAGGCGGCGTCCGCGTCGGCTGCGAAGCGGTGGTCGAGCCAGTCCTCCATCACCGCGCCACCGTGCTCGAAGCGCAGCGGCAGGCGCTGCAGCGCGACCGGGTGCGCGGCACGTGCGGTGCGCCAGGCGCTCATCATCGGCTGCAGGGCTGCGCCCAGTGCGTCGCGGGTGCGCAGGCCCAATCCGCCGATCGGCAGCCGGCCGGCGCGCTCGATGCGGCGCAGGTGGCGCGCGATGGCGGCGTCGAGGCCAAAGCGGGGCAGTTCGGTGACGGCCAGCGCCGCCATGTCGGCGAGCAGGGCGTTGGCGAGCTCGTCGACGAGTCCATGCTCTTCGAGCGCGTCGAGTCCGAAGGATTCGTCGTCCGGCAGGGTTTCGGCGGCGTCGTCGAAGATCACGCTCAGGCGCTGGCGGAAGAAGACCTTCACCGGGTTGCGCAGGAAGCTCGCCAACTGGGCGATGGTGAGCGGCAGCGCCGGGTCGGGGATGAAGGGGGCAAGCGCGGGGGCGGCTGGTGCGCCGGTACCGTCCGCGGGGAGGCGGGCCGCGTCGCCCGGCGCCGTGTCGGCAGGCGTGGTGTCCTGCACGCGCAGGCCATCCGCGGTGGCCGCGTGCGCGGCGCGCCACTCGCGGGCGTAGGTGAGCAGCGCGCTGCCCGGCTCGAAGTAGCGCCGGCTGAAGGGCTGCAGCGGGTGTTCGGTGGTGCGCTCGGCGACCACCGCGGGCGACCAGCCGGCGGCGAGGTAGTCGCGCAGTTGGGCGACCAGCACCGAGGGCGGCTGCTCGGCGTTGTCGCGCACGTTGCGTCCGCACCAGCTCACGTACAGCACGCGCCGGGCCGAGAGCAGGGCCTCGAGCATGAGCTGGCGGTCGTCGTCGCGGCGGGCGCGGTCGCCCGGGCGCTGCTGGCCGGGCAAGGCCATGAGGTCGAAGTCGCTGCGCGGGCTGCGGCGCGGGTAGTCGCCGTCGTTCATGCCGAGCAGGCAGACCACCTCGAAGGGGATGGCGCGCATCGGCATCAGGGTGCAGAAGGTGACGCCGCCGGCGCGGAAGCGCTTGTCGAGCGCCGGCCTCTCGAGCGCGCTGAGCCAGGCTTCGGCGGCGACGTTCACGGGCAGGTCGTCCTCGAAGCCGGCCTCGAAGCAGGCGTCGAGCCAGAGCGTGAGCGCGGCATCGAGCGCGGCCAGGGTCTGGCGGTCGCCGTCGTCGGTGGCGCGCACCAGGTCGGCGAGCAGGGCGCGCAGGCGCTTGGCCCAGGCGGCGGGCGTGGCGGGGCGGCGGCTGTCGGCCTGCCAGCGGATCAGGCGGTCGACCAGGCGGGCGAGGCCGCCGGCGAGCTCGGCGTCCAGGCCGCCGACCTCGTCGTAGGGTTCGATGCCAGCGCAGGGGGCGTCGCCGATGTGCCCGTTTGCGTCCGCCCGATCGTCCGCGTGCGCGGCGGCGCCCACCGCGTAGCCCATCAGCATGCGGTGCAGGCCGAACAGCGCGGTGTTCTGCACGCCACAGGCGTCCAGCCCGAGTCCGGCGCGGTGGTCGGCGTCCAGGCCCCAGCGGATGCCGGCGCCGCTCATCCATTGGGCCAGGCGCGGCAGGCCGTCTGCGGCGATGCCGAAGCGCGCGGCGATCGCGGGCACGTCGAGCAGCGCGGTGAGGTCCGACAGCCGGCAGCGGTCGTGCGGGATGCGCAGCAGCCATTCCACCGCGGTCATCAGCGGGCTGCTGGCGCGCGCCGACAGGTCGGCGATGTCGAAGGGGATGTGGCGCGGGTCGTGGCGGCCGTACTGGCCGAAGACCGCGCGGATGGCCGGCGCGACCTCGTCGATCGACGGCACCATCACCACGATGTCGCGCGGGCGCAGGGGCTTCCCGCCCGGCGGCAGGGCGAGCAGGGCGAGGAGCTGGTCGTGAAGGATCTCGAGTTCGCGCACCGGGCTGTGGGCGAGGTGGAAGACGATCGAGCGATCCGCCGCCGGGATCTCCGGTTGCGGGTGCTCGGCGAGCGGCAGCAGGTCGCGGATGTGGCGCTGGACCTGGACGAGCAGGGAGGGGGCGCAGTCGTCGTTGTGGTCCGCCTCGTCGTCGAAGAGGTCGATGCGGGCGAGCGGAAAGCGCGCGCGTGTCTGCTCGGCGTCGTCGAAGGCGTCGAGCTGGCGCACGAAGTCGCGCGCCTGGCGGCCCCAGGCGGCGAGCAGCGGGTGGGCGTGCAGGTGCATCGCGTCCAGGCCGACGTCGTGCAGCGCGCGCCCTTCGCGCAGCGGGTGGCGGCGGCGGGCGATGCGCAGCCACTCGCGCCCGTCCAGGATGTCGGCCCAGTGGAAGCGGCAGGGGTTGGGGATGGCGAGCAGCACCTGGGCGTGGCGCGACAGCGCGGCGAGCAGCTGCAGCGTGGGCAGCGGCACGTGGGTCATGCCGAAGAGCACGACGCGGCGCGGCAGGGCGGCGGCCGGGCGCGGGGCGGCGTCCTCGGCCGTGGCCTCCAGCGCGGCGAGCACGCGGTCGTGCAGTTGCGGCCGGGTGAGTGCGCGCTGCTGCGGCTCAAGCTCGTCGAGCACGCGCTGCCACAGGCGCGCCTGCCAGCGCTGGTCCTCGGGCAGCGGCGTCTCGAAGCGGCCGGCGTCCACGAGGACCTCGCGTCCCTCGCCCCAGGTGTCGAGCCAGTCGGGCCGGTGCACCTGGTACTGGTCGTAGAGGTCGGCGATGCGCAGCGCGAGCTGGAAGCGGCGGCCGGGGTCGTCCTCCGCCAGGTAGCCCGCCACCGGCGCGAAGCCCGGCTCGGCGAGCACCTCGGGCAGCAGCCGCATCAGCCGCCAGGCGAGCGCGGTCTTGTCCAGCGGCGAGCGCGCCGGCACCTGCGCGCGCCCGAGCACCTGGCGGTAGGTCTGCCACTGGAAGCGCGCCGGCAGCTGCACCGCCGCCGCCGCGCACACCCCCGCCCGGCGCGCGAGCGCCATCTTCACCCACTCGGCCATGCCGTTGCTCTGCACCAGGATCACCTCGGACTCGAGCGGCGCGAGCGGGTGCTGCGCCAGCCAGCCGGCGACGGTGTCGAGCAGGGTCTCGATGCGGTTGCCGTGCAGGGCGATGAAGCCGGGGGGGAGGGGCGGGGCGGGGAAGGTGGGGGAGCAGGGCTCGGGCATCTTGGAGTCGTCGTTCGGTGCACAGCCAGGCGGGCTGGGTTGAATGATCCGGATGCTTGCGACACGGGTTGTCGCATCGTGATTCGGCGGGGAGCGACGTGCGGACCGCATGTTGCGCGGCCTACGGCGGTCCTTGTCGATCCGGTGGCGCGGCGGCGCGGCCTTCCAGGACGCGGATCACCTCGTCGGCGACGAAGATCCGGTTACGCCGACTGCCGGGTTGGCGCACGACGCCTGCACGCACAAGGGTCGCCAGCGCATGGTTGGCGGTGGGACAGGATACGCCGAGCTGCCGGCCGACCTGCGTGGCCGTCACCACCGGCTGGCCGATCCGCAGTTCAATGCGGCAGCCGCGTGCTTTCCGCGCGCAAGTGCTCCAGCAGGCGCACCGCGTCGCCCATGCGGTCGCTGGCCGCGAGCCTGCCTGCAAAGTCCTCCAGGGGCCCGATCGGCGGCGGGTCGAGCGCGAACACGCCGGGTTTGCCCGGTACGGGCTCGAGCCGCGTCTGGCGTTCGGGAGAGAGGTCGGACTTGCGCATCGGTGGGTTTGACAGGAGGCTGGTTTGATCAAGCTTAGCGCCTAAACTTTAATAAGCCCAAGGCTCGTTAAAGGAAACCGAGTGGATCCCGGCGTCCCGGCTCAGCCGTCCGCCCCCTGCGCATACAGGCGCGCGGTCTTCGCCGTCTGCGCGGCCATCACGGTGCGCAGTTCTACTGGCTCGATCACCTGCACCTTGTCGCCGCAGCCGAGCAGCCAGCGCAGCAGTTGCCCGGTCGCCGGCACGGTGGCGGTGACGCGCAGCTCGAAGTCGCTGTCTTCGTCCTCGTCCTCGATGCGCTGGTCCGCGCTCAGGCGGCACTCGCGCAGCAGGCTGGCGACGTAGCCGCGTGCGCGCAGTACGACGCCGATCAGGGTGCCGTCGCCGAAGTCGGCGTTTCCATTGTGGATCTCGCGGTCGAGGTCGAAGTCGGCGGCCTGGCGCGCGGGCTCGCTGCCGAGCGCCGACGAGGTGATGCGATGCAGCGCGTACATCCGCACCAGCGCCTCGTCGTTCTTCATCGCGAACAGATACACCCGCGGGCCGCGCTGCAGCAGGGCCTGGGGGTGGATCACCGGGCGGGTGAGCTTGTCGGCGGCGTCGCGGTAGCCGATCACCAGCGTCTGCGCGCGCGTCAGCGCTTCCAGCACGTCGGCCAGCACGCCGTCGCGGATCGCGGCGGGCTGCAGGCGCTGGCTGTCGCTGAGGATGCGCAGCCGGGAGGCGTCGAGCCCGGTGCCGCTGTCGGGCTCGAGCATGCGCTGCCACACCGCGTCGAGCTGGCCGGCAGGCAGTTCGGCCGCGAGGATGTTCTCGATCGAGCGGCGCGCGTAATCCCACAGGTAGGGATCGCCCGCCGCGTCGTCCCGCAGCCGCCGGTAACGCAGCGGCTTCCCGCCCGGGTTGACCGGCTCGATGCGCGCGTCGGCGACCAGCTCCTCGACGTCACGCTGGATGGCGCGACGGCGGGCGGCGGGGCTGGCGTGGTGGGCGTAGTGCTTGCCCATCCGCTCGACCAGCCGGCCCGGGTCGGGGCAGTCCTCGACGGGGGCGTGGCGGGGGATCAGGGCTTCGAGCTGGGCGAGGCGGTCGATGCGGTCTTTGGATACGGCCATGACGGGTGCGTTCGCAGAGTCAGGACTTCAGCTCGCGGAATTGCTCCCACACCTCCGCAGGGAGACCCAAAAGTGCCTTGCCTGCAGTGGAAAGGAAGGACTGTGCCGCATCGTCCCAAAAGTTCTCGCCCGTCTGCTGGTGCAACTCGATCAACGATAAGCTCGTGCGTGCGACCAGCACGAACGCGTCGTCGTCGTTCGCATATTCCAGCCACCCGACTTCCCAGTTCATGTTCGGCGTGAGTGCTGCGAATTCCTGGCTGATCCGCGCGGGTAAGGAGGCGCAGTCGAGCGAGCTCGGTCGATGAGTGGTCCATAGTGCAATGCCAACCGACAACTCGGGGATGCCGTCGATGTGCGGCGTAATCTCGTAGGCTTCTTTAGCGAGAACTCCGAGCCAAACGATTAGCGAGGATTTGTCGGCCTTGAACCCACTCGGTGTGAGCAGAGCGCCAAAGAAGTTCGGCTCGTTGAAGTCTCCACTTGTGCCTCCGTGCGGTACTTTAAGCTCACTACCTTCCCTCGATTCGTGTAGCGCGATCAGCACCTTACGCGCAATCAATCCAAGACCGCGCATGCCGTCCTGCAGGCGCTCGTAGGCGGGAATCGCGATGAGGTCGCTCAAGGCGATGCGGGTTCCGTTCATTTGGTTTTCCTCGATGAAGGCGATCAGGTGGCGAGTCCAGTACTTGAGGGCTTCTTCGGCCGCCTTGGATTTCGCGGGCAAGGTTTCGAGCAGCCGGACGAGCCAGCGGTGCGTGCGCGTCCACGGCAGGACGGGGCCGGTCCAGTCCGGGGGCGGTAGCGTGTGGTGGGTCAGCAGCACGGTGCCGCCGTAGGGCAGGTCCTGGCGTTGCTGGTAGTCGTGATAAAGCGCGAGTTGATGCGCGCTGCCGTCTTCGTCCTCGTGCTGGGTGAAGCCGGCGCCGATCTTGTTCTCGATCAGCAGGAAGAAGTCCTTGCCCTGGCCGACGAGGTCGGGGCGCTTGCCGGTTCCGCGGTAGCCGGGGCCGATCCGGTGCTGGGTGGACCAGCGGATGGAGGCGAAGTCGTAGGCGGCCGGCGGGCATTGCGACGCCGGCAGTTGCAGGAGCTCGCGCAGCACGCGGTCCATGATCCCCGCCTGGGCGGCGAGGACGAGCCATTCGCAGAAGGCCTCGCTGAGGAAATCCTCGGTCGGGCTGCGCGCTTCGGTGGCGCGGTAGGTGTACAGGCGGGAGAGGAGGGTCATCGGGGTGTCGCCGTTGGTGCTTGTGTCCTGAGCCGTCGGGTCGTGCGCGAGCCGGCAGACGTCGGACCAAGGGGATGCTCCGCGGCATCGGTGTGGCGAACACCTTGGGCGAGGGAGCCCGGCCACCCGGCTGGTGTCCAGCTTGGGGTCCGTGGCTTTGCGTCCGGGGCTTTCACCCCGTTTGCCTTTGTACTCGTGCGAAGAATCATAGTCCGGTGCGGCGGGATCGAGCGTGACGTGGTTCATGGAGCGGGGGTAGGCGGATGGAATTATCGAGCACCCCAGAACGAGCATCTACGGGGCTTCGGCGTCGTCGGGCGAGAATTTCCATGTCGTTGCCGTGCCGCCATTGTCGGCCTGTGTGCGACACCGGGTGACGCATCTGCGGGGTCGAATGCCGTCATCGCAACCGATGGAGACCCCACCGTGGAACCCAGGAAGAAAGACCCCCTCTCGTCCCGTGCGCTGCTCGACCGGATCGGTCTCGGCGACCTGCAAACCGCGCCGCTGCTGCTCGACGACGACCCGCTCGACTCGCCGTTGGACACGCTCGCCCAGGCGCTGGTCGAGCGTTACCACTCGCTCGAGGCTCGCCACACCTTCCGCCCCGGCGACCTCGTCACCTGGAAGCCGGGGCTGCGCAACCGCCGGTATCCGCGCGATGGAAAGCCGGCCGTGGTGCTCGAGGTGTTGGCTGCGCCGCGGCTCGACAGCGACACCGAGACCGGCTCGACCTACTACCGCGAGCCGCTCGACCTGGTGCTCGGGCTCTTCCTCGACGAGGGCGAGCATCGCGGCGACTTCCTGAGCTGGCATTTCGACGGCCGTCGCTTTGAACCCTGGATGCAAGGAGGTCGGGCATGAGCCGCAAGCACACTGCAGAATCGTCCTCTGCCGCGCTGCGCTCGCCCTGGCGCAAGAATTTCACCACGCTCGCGCCCACCGTCCGCCGTGCCGCGCGCTATGCGCTGCAGATCGTCGCGCGCAACCCCAACCTGCATCACCGCTTCGCCGACGACGACTTTCTCGGCGCGCTGTGGTCGCTCGCCTTGCCGCTGCTCGATCCGGCAAAGCTGGCGCGGCTGCAGGCCGACTGGATGCGGCCGGACAGCGAGAGCGGGTTTGCGGACGAGGATGGGGAGCTTGATCTGCCGCACCTGCGCCCGAGCCGGCGCGCGCTTGCCCGCCGTGAAGACGGCCCGCTGCTCGACGGCGTGCCCGGCGCGCGCATGCGGGCTTACCTGGTCGAACGTTTCCGGGCGATCCCGGACAGCCTGCTGGCGAACCTGGCCGCGGTCGACGGCATGCAGCCGACGCACCCGAGCATCGCCGTGCTGGCCGAGTGCGCGGGGCTGGATGAGGTCGAGCTGCGCATCCTCGATTTCGTCGAGAAGAAGGACAGCGTCACCCACTTCCGTGCATTTCTGCGCGAGACCGGCTGTGATGCAGCGCGCGATCATTTGGCCTGCCTGGCCGCGGCGCTCGACCTGCGGCCGGCCGAGCTGCAGATGCGGCTGTACCGCCATCGCTCGCTCGGCACGCTCGACCTGGTCACGAAGGCGGGGCGGCGCAGCGATCTGGAGGACTTCATCCAGGCCGGCGAGCTGCTGGAGGACATCCTGGCGCTCGAGCCCGCAACCCCCGAGGCCTTGCTGGCGGCGGTGGTCGAGCCGGCGGCGGCCGTCGAGTGCGCGCTCGACGCCTTTCCGCACCTCGCCCGCGAGGCGAGCCGGCTGCAGGCCGTGCTCGGCGAGGCCGCGCGCAGCCGCAGCAGCGGCGTCAATGCGCTCTTCTACGGCCCCCCGGGCAGCGGCAAGACGCAGTTCGCCAGCGCGCTGGCACAGGCCGCGGGCCTGCAGGCCTGGCAGGTGAAGAGCGCCGACGAGGATGGCGACGGGCTGTCGCGCGCCGGTCGACTGGGCGCCTACCAGCTCGTGCATCGCCTGCTGAGCGGGCGCACCGACTGCGTGGTGATCTTCGACGAGGTCGAGGACGCCTTCGCCAACACCGAGAATGCGCTGCTCGCGCTCTTCGGCGGCCGTCCACGCGCCGGCAAGGACAAGGGCTGGATGAACCGCCTGCTCGAGGACAACCCCCTGCCGGCGATCTGGATTACCAACGACGCGGAGAGCATGGACCCCGCCTTCCTGCGCCGCTTCCTTCTGCCGGTGGCGTTCGCCACGCCGCCGCGCCGGGTGCGCCGGCAGATGATCGAGCGTCATCTGGGCGACACGGCCGTGCCGGCGACGGTGCTCGACGAGCTCGCGGCCGACGCGGCGCTCTCCCCGGCGCATTATGGCGCCGCCCGCCGGCTGCTCGAACTGCACGCTGGGGGCGATGCCGCGACGGTGGTGCGCGAGGGCGTCGCCGCTGCGCGCCACGTGCTGCACGGCGGGGCCGGACCGCGGCTGCGGCGCCCGCCGACCGCGTTCGACGTGGCCTACCTGAACCTCGCCGGCGGAGTGAGTCCCGCCCGCCTGGGTGATGCGCTCGCGCGCAGCGGGCGGGGTTCGCTGTGCTTCTACGGCCCGCCCGGCACCGGCAAGACCGAGTTCGCCCACGTGTTGGCCGACGCGCTCGATCGCGAGCTGGTGGTCAAGGCCTCCTCCGACCTGGTCTCGCCCTATGTCGGCGAGACCGAGCGCAACCTCGCCCGCCTCTTCGCCGAGCTCGACGCCGCGCACAGCGTGTTGCTGCTCGACGAGGTCGACAGTCTGCTGCGCGACCGCCGCCAGGCCCGCCACAGCTGGGAGGCGACCCAGGTGAACGAGCTGCTGCAGCAGATGGAGCGCTTCGGCGGCATCTTCATCGCCGCCACCAACCTCATTGGCCAGCTCGACCCTGCGGCGATGCGACGCTTCGACTTCAAGCTGCAGTTTCGCCCGCTGGAGCGCGTGCAGCGGCGCGCGCTGTTCGCGCGCGAGGCGCTGGGGGATGCGGTGCGAGTGGGCGAGATTCCGCCGGCGCTGGCGGCGCGGCTCGACGGGCTGGAGATGCTGACGCCCGGCGACTTCGCCAACGTGGTGCGCCAGCGCGAGCTGCTGGACGAACGTCTGGCCCCGGAAGATTTCCTGCGCCGGCTGATCGTGGAGTGCCGGCACAAGGACGGAATGCTGGCGGTGGCCTGAACCGCCGCGCCGTCAGTGTCGCGTTGGCGGAAAAAGGGCGGCCAGCGCGAAGGGGGACAGGCTCCGGGCGAGGCGGCGCAGGCGGGACAAGGGTGCGAGTTTCCCCCTCGGCAGCGCGCGTATCGGTGAGCGCGTGGGCGGCCTGCTTGGTAACATCGCCGCCCATGTCTACACCCGCCCCGCCCCCCCCCAGCCAGCTTGCCCTCGGCCTGCGCGACGTCGCCGCGCTCGGTCAGATCTTCACCCCCGAACCGGTCGTGCGCGCGATGCTGGCCCTGCGCCGCAACACCGGCCGCGTGCTCGAGCCGTCCTGCGGCGACGGCGCCTTCCTGCGCCACCTGCCCGGCGCCGTGGGGCTGGAGCTCGACCCCGACCACTGCCCGCCCGGTGCGCAGGCGATCGACTTTTTCGCCTACCCCGAGCGCGAGCAGTTCGACACCATCATCGGCAATCCGCCCTATGTGCGCTTTCAGGACATCCCGCCCGCGACCCAGGCCCTGATCGCGCGCGGGC
>JAGOEI010000143.1 GCA_017997795.1 Thauera sp.
GCCGCCGGGTGCGCTTCGACGAGGCGCCGGAGTGGTGGCACCGCCTGGAGATCGTGGACGAGGACGGCCAGCGCAACGCGCTGCGCTTCATCTTCACCACCGACCGCGCACGCGCCGAGGAGACGCTGGCCACCGGCCAGCTCGCGCTCGCCGACGCCTTCATCCGCGCCGCCTCCAGCTCGCCGAGCGCCAACCCCGAGGCGGCGCGCACGCTGTACGAGATGCTGCTGCCGCTGCGCCTGAAGGAAGCCGCGCCGCGCCAGGGCGACCTGGTGCTGCTGGTGGACGAATGCTCCGCGCGCTACCCCTGGGAGCTGCTCGAGAACCGCTGGAGCGACAACGGCCGCCCGCCCGCGGTCAATGCCGGGCTGGTGCGCCAGTTGCGCACCGCGAACTTCCGCCCGCGCCCGGCGCACGCCTTCGAGGCGCGCGCGCTGGTGGTCGGCAACCCCGACCTGGAAGGCTGGGAGGTCTTCCCGCCGCTGCCCGGCGCCCAGCACGAGGCCTTCAAGGTCGCCGACCTGCTGCGCGAGCGCGGCTGGCAGGTGGAGGACTGCATCGACCGCCGCGCCGACAAGATCATCGAGCGCCTGCACGGCGACGCCTGGCGCATCCTGCACCTGGCTGGCCACGGCGAGCACGAGTACGCGCTGCCGGCGCGCACCGAGCGCCCCTGCACCGACGGCGAGCGCAAGCCGCCCAAGGTCTCGGGCATGGTCATCGGCCGCGACATCTTCCTCACCCCGGGCGACATCGAGCAGATGCGCTGGGTGCCGGAGCTGGTCTTCATCAACTGCTGCCACCTCGGCAAGCCCGGCCCCGGCACCGACCGCGGCGCACTCGCCGCCAACCTCGGCATGCAGTTCATCCGCATGGGCGTGCGTGCGGTGGTGGCCGCTGGCTGGGCGGTGGATGACGCCGCTGCGCTCGCCTTTGCCGATGCCTTCTACCGCCGCATGCTCGACGGCGAGGCCTTCGGCGAGGCGGTGCGCGCGGCGCGCGAGGAGGTGTGGATGCGCTTCCCCGGCGTCAATACCTGGGGTGCCTACCAGTGTTACGGCGACCCGGCCTACAGCCTGCAGCGCAACGGACTCCAGCGCCAGCGCCAGCGCCTGCCCTTCCACGCTGCGGACGAGCTGGTGGTCGAGCTCGACAACCTCACCGAATGGCTGCGCGTCGGCGCGGGCAGCGAAGGCCGCGACGACGCTACCGCCGCCCGTATCAACGCCCTGCTGGCGCGCATCCCCGAGACCGAGCGCACGCGCTGGTTGGCACGCGCCGATGTTGCCGCGGCGCTCGGTTTCGCCTGGGGCGAGGCGCGCTTCTGGGAGGCCGCGATCGACTGCCTGAGCACCGCACTCAGCGCCGCCAAGGGCAACTGCCCGCTGCGCGCCCTCGAGCAACTCGCCAACTTCCGCGCCCGCCATGCGACCGAACTGTGGCAGTCGCGGCGCGCGCGCGGCGTGGTCGAGACTGCCGACGAGACCCAGGCACGCGCGGACCTCATGGACCGCGCGATCGCCGACCTCACCCAACTGTGCGAGCGCGCTCCCACCGCCGAGCGCCTCGACCTGCTCGGCAGCACCCACAAGCGACGCGCGCTGACCGCCGAATCCGACCCCGATGCGCGCCTCACCGCGCTCGCTGCCTGCGCCGACGCTTATCTGGCGTCGTTCGAGAAAGGCGGCAGGCAGGAAGCCTACCCCTTCACCAACTGGGCAAGCGCCACGCTGCTCGCCTGGCGGCTGGACAGCACGCGTGCGGACACCTGGCGTCAGGGCCTGGAGAGCGACATCGCCCGCCTGCAGGCCGCCCTGCAGACGCGCTACGACAGCGAGCCCGATTTCTGGGACGGCGTCGCGCTCGCCGACCTCGAGCTGGTGCGCCTGCTCGAGCGCTGCATCACCGCGCCCGCATCCGGCGCCCGCGCGCGACGCACCGCCAGCCTGCCGCGCCCCTGCGCCGAGATCGCCGAGCGCATTGACGACGGCTACCGCCGCGTCATCACCCGCGGCGCCAGCCCGCGCGAGCGCGCGTCGGTGATCGAGAACCTGGACTGCCTGGTCATCCTGCTCGGCCAGGACCTGCCGGCGCTGCGCAAGGCACTGGAGGAAATTCGCGACGCGCTGTGAAGCGCGCACGACCTCACGGCGGCGCGACGTGAGCGTCGGCAAGGCGGTCACGCAGCGCCCGCAACCCCGCGCGCAGCCGGCGCGATCCGCCGCGCGGCGCTCAGTCCGGCGTTGCGCGGTGGTCGAAGGCGCCCGCGTCGGCAAAGCGCAGCGCCTGCGCCAGGCACGCCCGCGACCACAGCATCTGCATGTGCGTCACCGGCAGCACGATGTGGTCGCGGGCGCCGGGCCAGCGCGTCTCGCTCACCGTCACCATGCCGTCGTTGGGTTTTTCCATGCCGGGCACGATGCGCCCGAGGCCGATCGGCCGGTTGCCGGCGATCACGCCGATGTCGAGCGCGGGGTCGACCTCGGGCATCGGCCGCGCCAACCATTGCGGCAGCACGCGCCCGAGGGCGTGGCGCAGCACCGGCACACGCAGGATCTGCTGCGCTGCATAAGAACCACGGGTGGGCGAGCCGAGCAGCACGATGCGCCCGATCCCCTGCGGGTGATGGCGGGCGAGCATGTCCAGCACCACGCAGCCGCCCAGGCTGTGGCCGACCAGATGCAGCGGACGCCCGTCCAGCTCCGCGATGAAGGCCGCCAGCCCGTCCGCCGCCCCCGCCAGCGAACCGCGCAGCGAAGGATACGAATACGCGTGGCTGCGCCAGCCCATCGCGCGCAGCCGCCGACGGTGCAGCGCGAACACGCAGCCGTGCATCCACAGGCCATGGACGAAGAGGATCTCGGGGCGCGGTGCGCTCATCGGTACTCCGCAGAGGACATTGGGCTGATCGCTACCACTTGGATCGATGGACGGATATTGACACTGAACGGACCGACTTCCACCATCGAACGCCCGGAAGGGCGCGGTCACATGGACCCCGTCCGACCCGAAACGCAACCGAAGGCACCCAGCCGATGAATGACAAGAATGCCTCCTCCGCTACCGTTCTGGAAGCGCTGAGCGCCGCCTTCGGCGCCGACGTGCTGCCCGGCGACGCCAGCCCGAAATACCTGCAGGACTGGAGCGGCTGCGCCGGCGGCCAGCCGCTCGCGATCCTGCGCCCACGCTCGACCGACGACGTTTCGCGCATGCTGGCAATCTGCCACGCCCACGGCCAGGCGGTGGTGCCGCAGGGCGGTCTCACCGGCCTGGTCGGCGGCGCGGTGCCGGCCGGCGGCGAGGTCGTCGTCTCGCTCGAGCGCATGAACCACATCGAGCGCATCGACATCGACTCGGGCACGGTGATCGTCGAGGCTGGCGCGATCCTGCAGACGGTGCAGGAGGCCTGCCGCGATGCCGGCGCGCTGCTCGCGGTCGACCTCGGTGCACGCGGCTCGTGCCAGGTGGGCGGCAACGTGTCGACCAACGCCGGCGGCAATCGCGTGATCCGCTACGGCAACACGCGCGACCTGGTGCTCGGCCTTGAGGTCGTGCTCGCCGACGGCACCGTGCTGAGCATGCTCAACCAGATGGTCAAGAACAACGCCGGCATGGATCTCAAGCACCTCTTCATCGGCAGCGAGGGCGTGCTCGGCATCGTCACCAGGGTGGTGTTCAAGCTGCAGCCGCTGCCCAGGGGCGTCAGCACGGCGGTGGTCGCGCTGCAGGACTACCCCGCTGCCTTGCGCTTCCTGCGCCACGCGCAGCAGAGCCTGTCGGGCCAAGTCAGCGCGTTCGAGATCATGTGGAACGACTACCTGGTCACCGCCGTCGACGCCGGCAAGCTGCGCGCGCCGCTCGACACCGGCTATCCGGTGTATGTGCTGATCGACATGCACTGCGGCCAGCCCGACACCGATGCCGGGCGCTTCGAGGCCATGCTGGAGCAGGCGATCGAGGCCGGCTGGATCCTCGACGGCGCGGTGGCGCAGTCGGTGGCCGAGGCCGAATCCTTCTGGGCGATCCGCGACGGCGTGGCCGAGGTGTTGCGCGACTACGCGCCGACGCTGAACTTCGACGTCTCGGTGCCGATCGCGCACATCGGCGACTGCGCGGCGCGCATCCGCGCCAACCTCGACCGCGACTGGCCGGCGCTCAAGGCGCTGTTCTTCGGCCACGTCGGCGACGGCAACCTGCACGTGGTGGTGTGCAAGGTGCCGGCCGACCACGACAGCCTGATGCGCATCGAGGACGCGGTGTATTCGGTGGTGCGCACCCACGGCGGCTCGATCTCGGCCGAGCACGGCATCGGCACGCTCAAGCGCGACTGGCTGCACTACTCGCGCAGCGAGGCCGAACTGGCACTGATGCGGGCGCTGAAGCAGACGCTCGATCCGAAGAACATCCTCAATCCGGGGAAGATGCTCTGAAACGGCTGCCGTGATGCGCCCCGCGGCGCGCGCCTCGAGGGGCGGCGCGATGTGGGGAGTGTCGCTCCAACGCTGCTCCCAAGCTGCCCCTAAGTCGCCCCTCGACCCTCTACCGGCTGTCTCTCAGTTGCCTTTGAGCTGACGCGCCGTGAGCGCCGGGTTGTCGCCGCTGTAGGCCGCCTTGATCGCTTCCCACGCCTCCTCGGCGGTCTCGGCGTAGTGGAACAGGTTCTTGTCCTCCGGGCTGATCACGCCGTGCTCGACCAGCACGTCGAAGTCGATCAGGCGTTCCCAGAAGTCGCGCCCGATGAGCACGATCGGGCGGCGGCGGATCTTGCGCGTCTGCGTCAGCGTCAGCACCTCGAACAGCTCGTCGAGCGTGCCCAGCCCGCCGGGGAAGCTCACCAGCGCCACCGCCCGCATCAGGAAGTGCATCTTGCGGATCGCGAAGTAATGGAACTGGAAGCACAGCTCGGGGGTGATGTAGGGGTTGGGCGCCTCCTCGAAGGGCAGGAAGATGCTCATCCCCATGCTGCGCCCGCCGGCGTCGAAGGCGCCGCGGTTGCCCGCCTCCATGATCCCCGGCCCGCCGCCGGTGGCGACGATCACCGGTTCGCCGAGCGCGTCGGCCTCGCGCGTCACCAGCTCGCCGAAGCGGCGCGCCTCGTCGTACCAGCGCGCGTTCTTCACCATCTGCTGGGCACGCCGGATCGCGGCCTCGTCGCCGCTCGCCGTCGCGTCGTCGAGCATCTGCGCGGCCACCTCCGGCGCCTTGAAGCGCGCGCTGCCGAACACGACCACGGTCGATTCCACCCCCTGCTCCTGCTGCACCAGCTCGGCCTTGAGCAACTCGAGCTGCAGCCGCACCGGGCGCAGCTCCTCGCGCAGCAGGAACTCGGTGTCGGTGAAGGCCATGCGGAAGGAGCTGCCCGGGCCGTCGTAGCGGCCGTGAGGCTGGGCGGCCTTGGCCTCGTCTTCGGCGGAGGGGAAGTTGCGGGCGCGCAGGGGGGTGTTCTTGCTCATCGGAAGATCCATCCGGTTGGGGGAGCCACATCATCGCATCCGTGCGTGACAGGACGCGAGCCCCCGCCGCCCCGCGCGCACCCTCAATCCCCGCCCGCCACCTCCTCGCCGAAGGCGCGCGCGCAGTCGAGGAAGCGCGCCAGGCAGGGATTGGC
>JAGOEI010000144.1 GCA_017997795.1 Thauera sp.
GCGGCGCCTTCGCCGCCGACGCCGCCGCACTGCATCTGGCGCGCCGGATCGCCGAGGCCGATGCGAAGGGCGAGGCCAGCACGGATGCGGCCGCGTCCGTTGCGGCGGACGTGTGGCCCCTGATCGGGCTGGCCCCAGAACAACTGGGCGCCATCCGCGAAGAGGCCGAGCTGAACCTGGCCGCCTACCTCGCGCTGTTCTTTCCACGCTGAAACCGGCCCCACAGACGCACGCAAACCCGCGTAAACACAGGGATTCCGGCCAGAATCACAAGGAAAATAGCTACTAGATGTAGTGCATCAAAAATCTTGCGGATACAAACAAAACACATAAGTTATTGTTTTTAAACACTTTAAATTTTTTTGCGCATTCGCAGGTTCCGCGCTATTCTTCAGTCCGTTCCACGAACCACCAAGGATGAAGAAGAAGACCATGAGCGAGACCTCCAGCGCGTCCACCCAGAACACCGTCAAGCCCTCCGCCGCCAACCTGCCGATGCAGGAAATCTCCGGCGAAGTCCTCGTTGAAAAATACGCCAAGGGCGACGAGCAGACCGTCGCCGAAGTGCGCCGCCGCGTCGCGCGCGCGCTCGCCGCCATCGAGTCCGAAGACAAGCGCGCCCACTGGGAGGCCAAGTTCCTCGAGGCGCAGGAAAAAGGCTTCGTGCCCGCCGGCCGCATCAACAGCGCCGCCGGCACCACGCTCGCCGCCACGCTGATCAACTGCTTCGTGCAGCCGGTGGGCGACTCGGTCACCGAGGCGGTCGACGGCCGCCCCGGCATCTACACCGCGCTCGCCCAGGCCGCCGAGACCATGCGCCGCGGTGGTGGCGTCGGCTACGACTTCTCGTCCATCCGCCCCAAGGGCGCGCTGGTCAAGGGCACGGCCTCGAACGCCTCCGGCCCGGTGTCCTACATGCGCGTGTTCGACCGCTCGTGCGAGACGGTGGAATCCGCCGGTGCCCGCCGCGGCGCGCAGATGGGCGTGCTGCGCTGCGACCACCCGGACATCGAGGAATTCATCCACGCCAAGGACGAAGGCGACCTCACCAACTTCAACATCTCGGTGGGCGTCACCGACCCCTTCATGCAGGCCGTCGAGGCCGACGGCGCCGTGGAGCTGGTGCACAAGGCCGAGCCCACCGAAGAGGTGAAGTCCGCCGGCGCCTACCAGCGCGACGACGGCATGTGGGTGTACCGCAAGGTGCGCGCGCGCGAGCTGTGGGACCAGGTCATGCGCTCGACCTACGACCACGCCGAGCCAGGCATCCTGTTCCTCGACCGCATGAACCAGGACAACAACCTGTACTACTGCGAGACCATCGAGGCCACCAACCCCTGCGCCGAACAGCCGCTGCCGCCCTACGGCTGCTGCTGCCTGGGCTCGATCAACCTCACGCCCTTCGTCAGGAACCCCTTCGGCGACAAGGCCGAGTTCGACTACGCCGGCTTCGGCAAGGTGGTCGACGTCTCCATCCGCATGCTCGACAACGTGCTCGAGGCCACCCACTGGCCGCTCGCGCAGCAGCACGCCGAAGCGCAGTCCAAGCGCCGCGTGGGCCTGGGCTTCACCGGCCTGGGTGACGCGCTGATCATGCTCGGCAAGCGCTACGACACGCCCGAGGCGCGCGAGGAAGCACGCAAGATCTCCGAGTACATGCGCAACCGCGCCTACCTCGCCTCGACCGAGTTGGCCCGCGAGCGCGGCGCCTTCCCGCTGTTCAACGCCGACCTGTACCTGTCGGGCGGCAACTTCGCCTCGCGCCTGCCGGCCGACGTCAAGGACAAGATCCGCAAGCAGGGCATCCGCAACTCGCACCTGCTGTCGATCGCGCCCACCGGCACCATCAGCCTGGCCTTCGCCGACAACGCCTCCAACGGCATCGAGCCGCCGTTCTCCTACACCTACACCCGGCGCAAGCGCATGGCCGACGGCACCTTCAAGGAGTACGCGGTCGAGGACTACGCCTGGCGCCTGTACAAGCACCTCGGCGGCAACGTCGAGGCCCTGCCGCAATCCTTCGTCACCGCGCTGGAGATCTCCGCGCAGGCGCACAAGGACATGGTCGCCGCGGTCGCCCCGTACATCGACACCTCCATCTCCAAGACGGTGAACGTGCCCGAGGACTACCCCTACGCCGAGTTCGAGGACCTCTACCTCACCGCCTGGAAGGCCGGCCTGAAGGGCCTGGCCACCTACCGCCCCAACAACGTGCTCGGCTCCGTGCTGTCGGTCACCCCGACCACCGAGCAGAAGCAGCCGCACGACGTCGAGATCTCCGACGCCAACAAGCGCCTGTCGATCAAGAACCTGCCCGCGCCGGTGCTCTCGAGCCTGCGCTGGCCCGGCCGCCCCGACCTGCCCGATGGCAACCTCGCGTGGACCTACATGCTCAACACCCCGACCGGCGGCTTCGCGCTCTTCGTCGGCCAGGTCGGCAACAACGGCGGCAGCTTCCCGTTCGAGGTGTGGGTGAACGGCGCCGACCAGCCGCGCGGCCTGGGCGCCGTGGCCAAGACGCTGTCGATGGACATGCGTGCCAACGACCGCGGCTGGCTCAAGTTGAAGCTCGACACCCTGGCCCGCACCGTTGGCGAACGTTCCTTCGAGATGCCCTTCCCGCCGCACGGCGAGAAGAAGCTGGTGCCCGGCGTGGTGTCGGCCTTCGCCCAGGTGGTGAACTACCGCTGCGAGAAGCTCGGCGTGTTCGACAAGGAAGACGAGAGCAACGGCGTGCTAGACACCCTGTTCAGCCTGGAAGAGCCCAAGACCGGCACCGACGGCACGCTGTCGTGGACGGTGGACATCTACAACCCGGCCACCGGCGAGGACTTCGTACTCGGCCTCAAGGAGATCACCCTGCCGGACGGCGTCACCCGCCCGTACTCGGTGTGGCTGTCGGGCAACTACCCGCGCGCCCTGGACGGCCTGACCCGCATCCTGTCGCTCGACATGCGCGTCATGGACCCGGCCTGGATCGGCATGAAGCTGAGGAAGCTGCTCGACTACCCCGAGCCGCTGGGCGACTTCATGGCCTTCGTGCCCGGCACCCGCCGCCAGCAGAACTGGCCCAGCACCGTGGCCTACCTGGCCCAGCTCATCATCCACCGCTACGCCATGCTCGGCGTGCTCGACGAGCGCGGCTACCCGACGCGCGAGATGGGCATCCTCGAGTCGCCGCGCGACGACAACGAGCCCAAGCTGATGCAGGGCGCGCTGTGCAACGAGTGCGGCAACCACACGGTGATCCGCAAGGACGGCTGCGACTTCTGCACCGCCTGCGGCGCGGTGGGGACCTGCGGCTGAGGATCGAGCCGCAGCGGGACAGCCGTCTGATGCAATGAAAGGACGGGCAAGCTCGGAAGGCTTGCCCGTCCTTTCTACATTCCGGCCCAGCGACACGCACGGCGGCAGACGGCCTGCACGATGCAGCGCGGCACCGGCGCAGGCGCGGTATCTTTGCCCCTATAATTCGACGCATCAATTCGCCACAACGCACCCTCCGGCACCGCCTCACGACGCGTGCGAGATCGCCCCATGCCCACCTGCCCCCGCTGCGACGGCACCGACTGCCGCGAGTCGCCCTGGCGCTCCGAAGACGAGAAACGCGAACACGCCGGTGAGCGCGCCTGGCGCTGCATGTCCTGCGTGCATCGCTTTCATGCCCCGGCGCCGCGCAGCACGCTGTTCGACAACCCGATCGTCGCCACGGTCGGGGGCACGACGCTGGTCCTGATGATTGCGGTGATTGCGATCATGTGGATCTGGAAGAACTGAGCAGGGCTGCGCGCATGACGACCCCCACCCAGACCGCCTGCACCGCCTGCGGCTCGACCGAGACGCGGCTGTCGCGCTGGCGCTCGCACGACGAGCGCGTCAGCAACCCCGGCCTGCACCCGTTTCGCTGCGGTCAGTGCGGGCACCGCTTCCTGGCCCGCGCGGGCGCGCCTGCCGGCCGGCGCAAGTGGCCGATGGTGGTGGCCGGCGCCGCGGCGCTGCTGGTGCTGGCGATCGTCGGCGCGACCCTTTTCGTGGTGGCGGGCGACGAGCACGCGATGGATGACGCGGCGCAGATCGCGGCGGTGGCGCCGAACCTCGAGGCGGCGCGCAAAGGTGACCCGGAGGCGCAGTTCCGCCTGGCGCGCGCGGCGCTGCTCGACCCCGAGCGCAGCAAGGAGGCCACCCGCGAGGCGATCGAGTGGCTCCAGCGCGCGGCCGACGCCGGCCACACCGGCGCCATGATCCATCTGGGCAAGCTGTACAAGAGCGGCATCGGCACGCCGCAGAACTACGATCTCGCCGTGCGCTGGCTGGGCGATGCGGCGCGCGCGGGCAATGCGGAGGGCATGGTGGAGTTCGGCCGCCTGCACCGCAGCGGCGTCGGCGTGGAGCAGGACGCGGTGCAGGCCTACGTGTGGTTCAACCGCGCGGCGGCGGCGCTGAACATGGAAGGCGCACAGGAGCGCGACAGCATCGCGATCAAGCTCGCGCCCGAAGACCTGAAGCGCGCGCAGGCGCTGTCGCTGCAGGACGAGGCGCCCCAGCAAGCGGAGGGCTCAGCGAGGGCTCAGCGCGCGGCGTCCATCTTGCCGGCGAACACCCAGCCCTGATCCACCACGTAGTTGAAGACGAAGCCGGTGGGCTCGTCGATGAACAGGCTCACCGGCTGGCCGGCGTCGGCGACGGTGGCGGCGGCCCCGGCATCGGCCTGGCGGCCGGCGAAGGTCCAGCCCTGCTCGGGCAGATAGACGAAGCGGCCGCCGGTGGGCTGGTCGAGCATCACCGCCAGCGGGCGGGCGGCGTCGGCAGTGTCGGCGGCAACGGCCTGGTGGTCGGCGGGCGCAGCCAGCGCAATCAGGGCCGGGCCGTCGGGCAGGGCGTGCGCGGCGGGCAGCGCGCCGGCAAAGGAGACAGCCGCGAGGGCGGCGAGGGAGAGCTTGCGAGTCGTCGTCATGGTTCAATTCCTCAAAGATGAAATGCGTTCGGTGCGGGCCGGTGCGCCGCAGGGGAGCAGGGTTTTTCGGGCGGCGATCGCCACGGCTTCGGGCGCACGGCGCACGGCGCACGGCGCACGGCGCACGGCGCACGGCAGCAATATGCTGCACCGCAACATCAACGGCGCGAGTCTAGCAGGAAACCCTAGAACGTCCATTCGAACATTCCGATCCATCACATAAACCGAGCTAATCAACCCCATCCGCGCTGCGCCGATGCGCTGCGGTTTCTGCGGCTTGCCTCGTGCGCGCTCGGGCGCGTATCGTGCGGCCGTAAACGCCGACTGCCGCCCGCCTGCCAACCGCCCCAGCCCACACCCTCGCCATGACCGGAAGCCCCTCCCCCGGCACACCCCTCGCAGGCACACCCCGCCTGGTGCTCAAGGGCATCAGCAAGGTCTATCCGACCGTGGTCGCCAACGACCAGGTGGACCTGACCGTGCGCCCGGGCGAGATCCGCGCCATCCTGGGCGAGAACGGCGCCGGCAAATCGACGCTGATGAAGATCATCTACGGCGTCACCCGCCCGAGCGCGGGGCAGATCTGGTGGGAAGGCGAGGAAGTCGAGGTCCAGAACCCGGCGCA
>JAGOEI010000145.1 GCA_017997795.1 Thauera sp.
GCGTTGGGCATGCTCGAGCGCCAGCGCGTGAAAAGCTGGCTGAAGACCGTGTATGCGGCCTTCGACGGTCTGGCGGTGTGAGGCGCTTCAAGCGCAGGCCCTCGTTGGCGGGGTTTTCCCCGGCGTGGCGCGGGTACGCTGGCCGGCACGTCCGCCGCCCCGAGATGCGCCGGGCATGGGGAACGTCCGCGGCGTGCAGGTAGCCGCCCTGCTGCAGCAGCGGAAGGGCGCGGCGGAAGTTGCCGTCGAACTCCGTGGGCAAGGTGACCAGATGCACCACCGCCGCCAGGCCCATCGACAGCAGCCTGGGGGCATGTCCTTCTCGGTGAAGTCGTCAAGCGTGTGACCATGCGCCGCCGCGAGCGTTGCGCGCGGGCTGCGCCGGTGCGGCCTGTGGTGTGCACGCCATGCATGCATCCTGCGTGCGCTGACCACCGCTCAGCACATCGCCGCCACCCGCGCCCCGATCGCCAGCGCTGCGGTCAGCCCCGGCGACTCGATCCCGTAAAGGTGCACCAATCCCAGCACGCCATGGGCGGCCGGGCCGTCGATGCGAAAGTCGGCGTCCACCTCGCCCGGGCCGACGATCTTCGGCCGCACGCCGGCGTAGGCCGGCTGCAGGCGGCCGTCCTCAAGGCCCGGCCACCAGTGGCGGATGGCGGTGTAGAAGCGCTCGGCGCGCGCCGGGTCGACCCCGTAGTCGGGACGCTCGATCCATTCCACGTCAGGGCCGAAGCGCGCCTGGCCGCCGAGGTCCAGGGTCAGATGCACGCCCAGCCGGCCGGGCTCGGGGATGGGGTAGATCAGATGGGAGAACGGTGCCCGCCCGACCAGGCTGAAATACACCCCGCGTGCGTAACAGGCTTGCGGCGCCCGCAGGGCAGCCGGGCCGGCGAGGGCATGGCCGAGCCGCGGCGCATCCAGCCCGGCGGCGTTGATCACGCAGCGCGCGCGCAGCCTCGTTGGCGCGCTGCCGCCGACCTCGAGCACGATGCCGTCGCGGTCGGCCAGCCCGCCGCGCACCGGGCTGGCCAGCGCCAGCACCGCACCGTGGCGCTCGGCGTCGGCGAGCAGCGCCTGCATCAGGCCATGGCTGTCGACGATGCCGGTAGACGGCGAGAACAGCCCGCCGGCGGCGTCGAGTTCCGGCTCCAGCGCACGCACGCCGGCGCCGTCGAGCAGGCGCAGATCACCCACGCCGTTGGCACGCGCCCGCGCGGCGATGGCTTCGAGCGCGGGCAACTGCGGCGCGCGGCTGGCCACCACCAGCTTGCCGATGCGGCGGTGGGCGATGCCGCGCTCCGCGCAATACGTGTACAGCGCCCGTCGCCCCTGCACGCACAGCGCAGCCTTGAGCGAGCCCGGCGGGTAGTACAGGCCGGCGTGGATGACCTCGCTGTTGCGTGCGCTGATGCCGGTGCCGAAGGCCGTCTCGCGCTCGAGCACGATCACCTCGCGCCCGGCCTCGGCGAGCTGCTTCGCGCACGCCAGGCCGACCACGCCCGCCCCGATCACCACTACATCGACGCTGTCCATCGTCCGCTCTCGCCTCCTGTTCGCGCGACAGCCGCTTCAGACCAGGCCGAGCGCGCCCGCCGCCGCGCCAACCGCGATCATCCACATCGGCGCCAGCTTCGTCTTCAGCGTCACCAGTGCGGTGAACGCGATCAGTGCGAGCGCGCCGAGGCGGTGCGCAGGATCGCCGATGAAGGGCAGCGCCAGCAGCCAGCCGGCGGCGAAGGTCAGGCCGACCGTGACCGGCGCCAGTCCGGCGGTGAAGGCGCGCACCACCGGCGTCTCGCGCCGGGTGGCGCCCCAGCGGCTGACGCCGAGCGAGAGCAGCGTCGACGGCAGCAGGATGCCGAGCAGCGCGGCGGCCGCGCCCGCCAGCCCGGCGACCTGGAAACCGAGCACCGGCACGAACAGCACGTTGGGCCCGGGCGCGGCCTGGGCGAGCGCGATCGCGGTGGTGAAGTCGGCCTCGCCCAGCCAGCCGCGCTCGACCACCAGGTAGCGGTGCATCTCGGGCGCGGTCGACATCGCGCCGCCGATCGACAGCAGCGACAGGGTGAGGAAGCGCAGGAAGAGCTCGAGCAGCTCGGCCGCCGGGAGGGTGGTGTTCATCATCGGGTCGATTCCGGTTTCAGGGTCCGTCCCTCAGCGTGGTGCGCCGGGGTTCCGGCCTGCAGGCGGGGCGGGCGGCGTGGTGGGCGGAACATCCTTCGCGCGCGCGGCCGCCGCATCGCGCAGCGCGATGCGCCAGCGCGCCAAGCCCCAGCCGCTGAGCCCGAGGCCGATCACGACCCAGGCCAGCGGCACGCGAAACACCGCGATCGCGGTCAGGGTGGCGAGCCCGAGCGCAGCGCACAGCGCCGGCCCGAGCACGTTGCCGCACAGCGTGGTCAGCATCTTCAGCGCCATCGCCAGGATCAGCCCCGCGGCGACCGCGCCCATGCCGCGCAGCGCGCCGGCCACCGCCGGGTGCTCGGCAAGTTGCTGATAGCTCGCGGCCAGCGCCAGCACCACCAGCAGCGGCGCCAGCAACATGCCCGAGATCGCCGCGAACGCGCCGCGCAGGCCGAAATAGCGGTCGCCGATCATCAGCGACAGGTTCACCACGTTGGGTCCGGGCAACAGTTGCGCGACTGCGTACAGCTCGACGAACTCGGGCCGGGTCAGCCAGCCGCGACGGTCGACCAGCTCGCGCTGGGCGACCGCGAGTACGCCGCCGAAACCCTGCAGCGCGAGCAGGGTGAAGGCGACGAACAGTGCCAGTGGTGAGGCGGGGTGCGCGCGCGGCGCCGCGGTTGCCAGGGCGGGGGGCGGGGCACTCATGGCGTCCGCGCCTCCCGCCACTGCAGTCGGCGCTCGGCGAGGTGGTAGTCGGCGAGCGTGAACAGCTCGCCGGCGATGTCTGCGGCCACGTAGCCCATCAGGCTCAGGCGGGTGATGTGGCAGGGCAGGTGCGGGGCATCGTCGATCGCCCGGAAGCGCCGGACGACCTCGGCGGTGGGCCAGGCGTCGGCATACAGGCCGACGGTGACGTGCGCTACGTAGCCGCCCTGTGGGTGCTGGCCGTCCGCGTGCAGGCAGCGCCGGAGCGTGGCGAGCGCGGCGGTCGAATCATGCACGCTGAGGAAGGGGGCCGAGGAGAAGCTCTCAAGCCCGCCGATGCCGAGGTCGAACGCCGGCGGTGCCGTCGCCTGCAGCGCCGCGACCTGGGTCGCGATCAGCTCATCGTCGAACTCGTCCTCGGCGTGCAGCGGCCCGGCGGCCGGGAATCCGCACAGCGCCAGCGTGATGTGCGGCTGGCGCACGTAGCCCTCGAGCAGCAGGCCGTGCAGCGCGCGCTGCGCGGCGGCCACGCGTGCGCGCAGCGGCGGCGCGTCCATGTCGAGCGCCCACAGCAGGTAGTGCGGGCGGCCGCGGTGCCATTCGTGAAAGTCGCGGCGCTCGTTGCGCAGGGTGTGGGGCTCGGCGAGGAAGCGCTGGCGCAGGAGGGTGCAATCGGTCATCGGGCGGTCAGTCGGGCGGGCCGGGTCAGGTCAAGGTCACGCAGCGCGTCGAGCCGACATGGGAGCGGCCTTGCCCGCGGAATGGGTCCCTGTCGGTGTTCATTCGCGGGCAAGCCCGCTCCCACAAAAGCCCCCACGAGGACCTGCGACGGGCTCAGCGCCCGTGGGAGCGGCCTTGGCCGCGAAAGTGGCGCTTGATCTTGCGACATTCGCGGGCAAGCCCGCTCCCACGGACAGTTGCCCCCACGGGGGGTGTGTGAAGGCCTCGTGCGCAGCGATGTGTCTGCTCGCTGCGGGCGGCTAGAATCAGATCATGAACACGAACCCGATTGTCCCGGAAAACGATCCGGCCCGCATGTCCGACGGCGCCCCGGAAGCCCTGCCGCACAAAGCCTCGTCACTCGACCGGGTGCCGGTGCGCGGCCTGACCTACACCGTACGCCGCTGGGGGCCGGCCGATGCCCCGCAGGTCTTCCTGCTTCACGGGTGGATGGATTCCTCGCCCACCTTCCAGTTCGTGGTGGACGCGCTGCGTCGCGACTGGCAGGTGATCGCCCCCGACTGGCGCGGCTTCGGCGGCAGCACCTGGCTCGGTCACGGCTACTGGTTCCCCGACTACTACGCCGACCTCGAGGCGTTGCTCGCGCACTACGCGCCCGCGGGGCCGGTGAGCCTGGTCGGGCACAGCATGGGCGCGGCGGTGGCCGGGGTGTATGCCGGGTTGCGTCCCGAGCGCGTGGGCCGGCTGGCGATGCTCGATTTCCTCGGCCTCAAGCCGCCGCCCGAGGCGGATTCGCCCTTCCAGTTGCGCAAGTGGCTGGACGCCCAGGCCGCCGCGCCGCGGCTGCCCACGCACGCCGACCACGCCGCGTTCGCGCGCCGGCTGCGCACGGTCAATCCGCGCCTGAACGCCGCGCGTGCCGACTTCCTCGCCGGCCACGTCGGGCGCGCGGCGGCGGATGGCCGGGTGGAGATGGCCTGCGACCCCTGGCACAAAGTGTCCTCGCCCTTCGTGTATCGGATCGAGGACGTGATGGCGTGCTGGCGGCAGGTGCGGGCGCCCACGCTGATGCTGGTAGCCGAGCACGGCTACGTGAATGATCGGCTCGCCGACGATCCGCACGAGCTGCAGCGCCGGCTCGGCTGCTTTGCCGACGTGCGCGTGGTCACCATCGCCGATGCGGGCCACAACCTGCAGCACGACCAGCCCGAGCAGGTGGCCGCCGTGCTCGAGGACTTTCTGTGCGGAGGTGCTTCATGAAGCCGATCCCCTTCGTTGCAGGCCATGCCGCCCACCGTGACTGGCGGGTGGCGCTCGCCCGCGCGCTCGACGACATGCTGCACGACGCCCGCGTCGCCACCGCGCATGCGGCCGGTGGCGGCGAGCTGCCGGCGCAATACACGCTTGGCCTGTGCTACCTCACCGACGCCTTTGCCGGCGACGCCGAGGCCATCCTCGCCGAGCTGAAGCTGCGCCTGCCCGGCGTGCATTGGGTGGGCACGGTGGGCGTCGGCGTGGCCGCCACCGGCGCCGAGCACTTCGATGTACCTGCGCTCGCGCTGATGCTTGCGCCCCTGCCGCGCAGCGCCTTCCGCGTGTTCTCGGGGGTGCAGCCGCTGCGTGCCGAGGGCGGAGACTTTCATCCCTATACGGCGCTGGTGCATGCCGATGGCCGCATGCCCGACCTGCAGGAGCTGCTGCCCGAGCTGGCCGAGCGCACCGCCAGCGGCTACCTGTTCGGCGGCCTGTCCGCCTCGCGCGGGCGCAGCGTGCAGATCGCTGATGCGGTGTTCGACGGCGGCGGCCTGTCGGGCGTGGCGTTTTCGGCCGAGGTCGGCGTCGTCTCGCGCGTCACCCAGGGCTGCCAGCCGATCGGGCCGCGGCGCATCGTCAGCCGCGCGCAGGACAACATCGTGATCACGCTCGACGGCCGCACCGCGCTCGATTGCGCGCTCGAAGACCTCGGCCTGCCGCCGGACATGGCGCTCGAGCCGGTGGCGGAGGCGCTGTCGAACACGCTGGTCGGGCTGCATCCGGCCGAGGATGCCGAAATCGTCGCGCC
>JAGOEI010000035.1:0-6556 GCA_017997795.1 Thauera sp.
ATGACGCCGGCCTCCACTGCGCGGTGAGCACGAAACGCACCACCATTTGCGGCCCCTGGGTCACCCATTCGTGGCTGTCGATGCGCGCCTCGCGCAGCATGCCGGCGCGCTGCAACTGTTCGAGGTAAGCGAAGGCCGCTTCCACCGACTGCGCCTCGCCGACCATGCGCAGGCTGCCGCGCGCGGCGTCGCCCTGCAGTTCGAGCAGCGCGACCTCCGGGTGGCTGGCGCCGGCGAGGTCGGTGAAGAAGGCCGCCCAGTCGGCGTTGAGCGCGCTCGCGACACGGTCGGCGGGCTCGCGTTCTTCGGCGCTGACCGGCGCCGCGTTGCGCACCGCTTGTTGCGGGCGTTCCTGGCGCAGTTCCGTGCGCAGGCGCTCGACCAGGGCCTCGCGCTCGTCGAGTTCGCGCCCGGCCGTCCACATGTCGTAGCCCGCGAAGCCGGCAGCGAGCAGGCCGATCGCGAGCAGCACCCAGCCGAGCGCGCCCGGACGCCGCCGGCGCGCCGGGGCGAAGTCCAGATCGACGGCAGCGGGGGCATTGGGCAGCAGCTTCATCGGGCGTGTGCCTCCGTGGTGTTCATCGCGGCATCCTTCACGCCCCCATCCGTCATCCCCGCCTCCACCTGGCCGCGGCGCCAGCCCTCGGGTACGGCGCCGTGGTAGCCGGCGGCGTGGAGCACGCCGCCGCGCGTGGCGCCTGCCAGCGATGGAGCTGTCTGCATTCGGCCGGCGTGCGTCGCCCCTTCCCGAACCGGCTGCGCACCCGCATTGACGGCAGACGGATGAACGAGCTCGGCCTCCCGCCCCCAGGCCTCGAGCATCAGGCGCAGCGCACCGGCGCCGTCGTCGCGCACCGACTGGCTGCGCACGCCGCGCCAGGCGCCGCTGCGCCACAGGCCCACGGTCAGCCGCCCGTCACGCACCACGGCAAGCGCCGCCGGCTCGCCGTCCGCCTCGCGAAAGCGCGCACGCAGCCGGTTGTAGGTGGCGATGAAGTCCGCCTCGATGCCCGCCAGCGCGTAGCCGTGGCGGGCGGCGAAACCCTGCGCCGCGGCGATCACCGCAGCCGGCGCGGCGCAACCGAGCGCCGGCAGGTCGTGCGCGTCGCGGTCAGCCTGCACCACCCACTCGGGCGCGGCCACGCCATGCACCTCGCCGAAGCGGTGGGCGAGGAAGGCCGCGCGCTCGCCGGCGGTGCGCAGGCCCGGCGGCCAATTCACCACCAGGTAACGCAGCCAGGCATCGGCGAGTTGCACACGCAGCGGCCGGCCGCGCGCGGGCGCCGGGGGCTGCAGCGCGTCGAGCGCCGCCGCCAGCGCACCGCCGTCGAGCGCACAGCGGCGCGTGCCGTCGGGGCCATCGAGCACCCAGGCCTCGCGTTCGAGGCGCAGCAGGGTCTCAGCCGTGGAGCGTGACACGGTTCAGTTCCTCCAGCGTGGTGTCGCCCGCGGCGACCAGCTCGATCACCGCCGCGCGCAGGTTACGGAAGCCGCGCCGGCTCGCCGCCTCGCGCACGGCGCGCGCCGGGGCGCGGGCCAGGATCAGCTCGCGCACCTCATCATCGAGCAGCAGCACCTCGGCCACCGCGCGTCGGCCGCGGTAGCCGGAGCCGCGGCAGTGGCCGCAGCCGTGTCCGGCGCGGAAGCGGAAGGCGGACACGTCGCCGAGCCCGGAATCCGCCACCAGCGCGGCGTCGGGCACCACGTCCTCGCTGCAGTGCGGGCAGTTGATGCGCACCAGGCGCTGGGCGACGACGCCGTTGAGCGCAGCAACCAGGTTGTAGGGGTCGATGCCCATGTGCATGAAGCGACCGATGACGTCGAACACGTTGTTGGCGTGCACCGTGGTGTAGACGAGGTGGCCGGTGAGCGCGGCCTGGATGGCGATCTCGGCGGTCTCGCCGTCGCGGATCTCGCCCACCATGATGCGGTCGGGGTCGTGGCGCAGGATGGAGCGCAGGCCGCGGGCGAAGGTGAGGCCCTTCTTTTCATTGACCGGGATCTGCAGCACGCCGGCGAGCTGGTACTCGACCGGGTCCTCGATGGTGATGACCTTGTCGGTGCCGCGGTTGGTCTCGCCCAGCACCGCGTACAGCGTGGTGGTCTTGCCGCTGCCGGTGGGGCCGGTGACGAGCAGCATGCCGTAGGGCTCGTTGGCCAGCCGCCGCAGCACGCGCCGCGCCTCGGCATCGAAGCCGAGCACCTCGAGGCTGAGCCCGCTCATCTCGCGGCTCAGGTGTTCCTTGTCGAGCACGCGCAGCACCGCGTCCTCGCCGTGGATGCTGGGCATGATGGAGACGCGGAAGTCGATCTCGCGCCCGCCGGCCTGGGCCTTGAAGCGCCCGTCCTGCGGCACGCGGCGCTCGGCGATGTCGAGCTCGGCCATCACCTTCAGGCGCGAGATCGCCTGTTCGGCCAGGTCCGCCGCCGACACCGTGCCGACGCGCGACAGCACGCCGTCGATGCGGTACTTGATGACCAGGCCGCCCGGCTGCGATTCGAGGTGGATGTCACTGGCGCCCTGCTTGAGCGCGTCGTAAAGCGTGGAGTTGACCAGCTTGACCACCGGGCTGGCGCCGGCGGTGATGCGCTGCAGCGACAGGTCCTCGACCTCGCCGCCACCGCCCGTGCCCTGGCGCTCCTCGTCCAGGCCGGCGGCGCGCCGCACCTGGTCCTCGTGGCGGGCGAGGCAGGCGGCGAGGTCGTCGCGGTCGGCGATCGCCAGCTCGAAGGGTTCGATCAGGCGCGCGGCCAGACCATCGAGCAGGTCGTTGTCGAAGGGGTTGGCGAGCACCAGCACCAGGCCGCCGGCCTCGTCGCGCAGCGCGACGCAGTCGTGGCGCACCGCGGTCTCGAAACCGACCGCGGCAAAGTCGGGCGCGCGCGCCATCAGCGTGGCGTGGCCGAGCACCGGCAGGCCGCAGGTGGCGGCGATGCGGGCGAGGCGCTCGGCGGGGTCGGGCACGCGCTCGGCCAGGGCGTCGAGCAGGCGGCTACCGGCGGTGCGTGCGGCGGCGAGTTCGGCGGCAGAGAACGCTTGCGCCCGCAGTGCGCCCGCGCCGGCCTGCGACAGCGAGCCGGCAAGCGCGTGCGTCGCCTTCGCCTGGTCGGGCGCGCTGGCGCCCGGGGCGAGGGAAGGCTCGTGACGGGTCTCGGGCACGGCGCTCATCCGATGCTCTCCGCAAGCTGGAAGATGGGCAGGTACATCAGCACCACGATCAGACCGATCGCGCCGCCGATCACCAGCATCAGCACCGGGCCGAACAGGCGGGTGAGCCATTCGATCTCGCGCGCGGTGTCTTCTTCGTGGAATTCCGCCGAACGGGTGAGCATCTCGCCGAGATTGCCGGCGCGCTCGCCTACTGCCAGCATGCGCTGCGCGACCGGCGTCGCCAGTCCGCAGGCGGCGAGCGTGGCGGTGAAGGGCTGGCCTTCGCGCACGCGCTCGATCGCCAGTTGCAGGCTGGCGCGCAGCGTCGGCGACAGCAGCCCCGACACCATGCGCAGCGCGCCCACCGCGGGGATGCCCCCCGACAGCAGCATGCCCAGCGTGCGATAGAAGCGCGCGAGCTCGAAGGCGCGCAGACGCTCGCCGATGCCCGGGGTACACCAGGCCTGGCGGCCGACCGCGGCCCACACCGCCTCGCTGCGCGCGGCCAGCACCAGCGCGGCGATCAGCGCCAGCAGCACGCCGCCCATCGCCATCGCGTGCGCCTCGACCAGCCGCCCCCAGTCGAGCAGCACCTGTGACAGCCAGGGCAGGTCGTTGCCGACGTCTTCATAGATGTGCGAGAAGCGCGGCACCACGTAGCCGAGCAGGAACATCACCACCAGCCCGCCGACGCCGACCAGCAGCGCCGGGTAGATGGCGGCGCTGACCAGCTTGCCGCGCAGGGTGTCGACCTGCTGCTGGTAGGCGACGTAGCGCTCGAGCGCGCGTTCGAGGTCGCTGGTGCGTTCGGCGGCGCGGATCATCGCCACGTAAAGATCGGGAAAGGCCTGCGGCGCACGTTCCAATGCGCGCGACAGCGGCTGGCCCTCGCGCAGCGCGGCGACGATGTCGGACAGCACGCTGCGCACCGGCGCGCGCGTCTCCTTCTCGGACAGGGCGGTGACCGCCTCGGCGAGCGGGATGCCGGCACGCAGCAGGGCGAGCAGTTCCTGATTGAACAGCAGCAGCGGAAAGCGGGCGCGCCCGCCACCCCGCCCCGCACGCGCGAGCGACAGCACGACCAGCCCGCGCCCGGCCGCAAGCGCGCGCGCCTCGGCCTCCGAGGGCGCGTCGAGCTCGGTATCGACGACGCGCGCGTCGGCACCGACCGCCTTCACCCGGTAGCGCATGTGCGGCTCATGTCACCAGTTGGTGATGTCGGCGTTGGTGGCATCCCCGCCGGGCTGACCATCCGCGCCGTAGGAAAAGATGTCGTATTCGCCATGCTCGCCGGGGTGGCGGTAGCGATACGCGTTGCCCCACGGATCGGCCGGCACGGCCTTGCGCAGATAAGGCCCCTGCCAGCGCGATTCGCCCGCGGGGGCGGTCATCAGCGCCTGCAGCCCCTGCTCGGACGACGGGTAGCGGCCCACGTCGATGCGGTACTGGTCGAGGCCCTTCTCGAAGGCGTCGATCTGCGCCTTCGTGGTGCTCACCTCGGACTTGCCGATCTGGGAGAAGAAGCGCGGGCCGACATAGCCGGCCAGCAGGCCGATGATCACCATCACCACCAGCAGTTCGAGCAGGGTAAAGCCGCGTTGCTTCATTTTTCGGTTCTTCCTGACGGGGCCGCGGGCCGGCACCCGACCAAAATGGGTGCAAAGGAACGACCGTGGCCGCAAGACCGTTGAAGTCTGCCACAGGCTTTATGAATGTTTCGATCTCGAGACAGTCGTTTTTCCGTCATCCTGCGGAAATATGCGCATCCACGCGTCAGTCGAGCACCAGCGCGAGCGCAAGCGGCAGGAACACCACCGCCGCGAGGTTGCCGATCAGCACCATCGAGGCCACCTTGTCGGGCTCCTGGTTGTAGCGCTCGGCGAACATGTAGTTGAGCACCGCCGGCGGCAGCGCGCCGAACACCAGCACCAGCGCCTGCTCGCGCGGCGGCAGATCGAGCGTCTGCAGCAGCACCCAGGCCAGCGCCATGCCGACCACGGGACGCAGCACCGCGCCGAAGACGCCGAAGCCCACCGCGCTGATGCGCGAATCGGCCAGGCGCACGCCGAGCGCGAACAGCATCAGCGGGATCGAGATGTCGCCGACCATCTTGATCGACATCAGCAGCGGCGGCCACACCTCGATGCCGAGGAAGCCTACCGTCAGGCCGGCGATCGTCGCCAGGATCGAGGGCGAGCGCCACACCGTGGTGAGCTTGGTTTGATGGTCGAGCAGCCAGGCGCCGTAGGAAAAGTGGATCACGTTCGACACCACGAACATCACCACCGCCGGCGCCAGCGCCGATTCGCCGAAGGCGAGCACCGCGAGCGGCAGGCCGAGGTTGCCGCAGTTGTTGAACATCATCGGCGGCACCAGGGTCTTGGTGGCGATGCCGGCCGCGCGCGCGACCAGCCAGCCGGCGACGCCCGAGCCGACGATGATCACCACGGTCGCGAACAGCAGCGGCAGGTATTCGCCGAGACGGAAGTCCTTGCTGACCAGCGCGCCGAACACCAGCGCGGGCACGAAGACGTCCATGTTCAGCTTGTTGGCGTGGCTGAGGTCGGGCTTCATGCGCCGGCCGACGAAATAGCCGAGCGCGGTGATCGCGAACAGCGGGAACAGGATGGAGACGATACGGATCAGCATTCAGGCAAACCGGGAACGGACTGAGGGAGACACAGCGAAAGACTTCGCGGGCAAGCCCGCTCCCACGGCGAGGTCAGACGCTTTCGCCTGTGGGAGCGGGCTTGCCCGCGAACAGAGGGCTGCGGAACGATCAAAGGACGTAGCGGGCCAGATCCTCGCGCTGCGCCAGCATGTCGAGGCGGGAATCGACGTAGCCGCCATCGACCACCACGGTCTGCGTGGCGCTGCTGCGGCCGGCGGAGAAGGACACTTCTTCCAGCAGCTTCTCCATCACCGTGTACAGGCGGCGGGCGCCGATGTTCTCGGTCTTCTCATTCACCTGATAGGCGATCTCGGCCAGGCGGCGGATGCCGTCGGACGTGAATTCGAGCTTCACGCCGTCGGTGGCGAGCAGGGCCTCGTACTGGCGGGTGAGGCAGGCGTCGGTGCTGGTGAGGATGCGGGCGAAGTCTTCCACCGACAGCGACTCGAGCTCGACGCGGATCGGGAAGCGGCCTTGCAGCTCGGGGATGAGGTCGGACGGTTTGGACAGATGGAAGGCGCCGCTGGCGATGAACAGGATGTGATCGGTCTTGATCATGCCGTACTTGGTCGAGATCGTCGTGCCTTCGACCAGCGGCAGCAGGTCGCGCTGCACGCCCTGGCGGGACACGTCGGCGCCCTGCACGTCGCTGCGCGCGGCGATCTTGTCCACCTCGTCGAGGAACACGATGCCGTTCTGCTCCACCGCACGCACGGCCTCGAGCTTGACCTCTT
>JAGOEI010000035.1:6656-8228 GCA_017997795.1 Thauera sp.
CGCTGCACGCCCTGGCGGGACACGTCGGCGCCCTGCACGTCGCTGCGCGCGGCGATCTTGTCCACCTCGTCGAGGAACACGATGCCGTTCTGCTCCACCGCACGCACGGCCTCGAGCTTGACCTCTTCATCGTTGATGAGGCGCGCGGCCTCCTCGTCGGCGAGCAGCTTCAGCGCCTCGCGGATCTGCAGCTTGCGCTGCTTCTTCTTGCCGCCGCCGAGGTTCTGGAACATGCCCTGGATCTGCTGGGTGAGCTCCTCCATGCCCGGCGGCGCGAAGATCTCGGCGCTCATCGACGGCGCGGCGACCTCGATCTCGATCTCCTTGTCGTCGAGCTCGCCCTCGCGCAGCTTCTTGCGGAATTTCTGCCGGGTGGCGGAATCCTGCGCCGGCTCGGGCTCGGCGTTGAAGCCGACCGCGCGCGCCGGCGGCAGCAGGGCGTCGAGCACGCGGTCCTCGGCAGCGTCGAGCGCGCGGTCGCGCACCGACTTCATCGCGCGCTCGCGGCCGTCCTTGATCGCGATCTCCATCAGGTCGCGGATGATGGTGTCCACGTCACGGCCGACGTAGCCGACCTCGGTGAACTTGGTCGCCTCGATCTTGATGAAGGGCGCGTTGGCCAGGCGTGCCAGGCGGCGCGCGATCTCGGTCTTGCCGACGCCGGTGGGGCCGATCATGAGGATGTTCTTGGGCGTGATCTCGCTACGCAGCGGCTCCTCGACCTGCGCGCGACGCCAGCGGTTGCGCAGCGCGATGGCGACGGCCTTCTTGGCCTTGTCCTGGCCGACGATGTGCTTGTCGAGTTCGGAGACGATCTCCGGCGGGGTCATCTGGGTCATGCGTTCGCTCTCAGTCCAGCACTTCGATGGTGTGGTGGTGATTGGTGTAGATGCACAGGTCGCCGGCGATGCCGAGCGCCTTGGAGACGATGTCCTTGGGCTCGAGCTCGGTGTTCTCGATCAGCGCGCGCGCCGCAGCCTGGGCGTAGGCGCCGCCACTGCCGATCGCCACGATGCCCTGCTCGGGCTCGAGCACGTCGCCGTTGCCGGTGATCACCAGCGAGTGATCGCGGTCGGCCACCGCCAGCATGGCCTCGAGCCGGCGCAGCATGCGGTCGGTGCGCCAGTCCTTGGCGAGCTCGACCGCGCTGCGCAGCAGGTTGCCCTGGTGCTTGTCGAGCTTGGCCTCGAAGCGCTCGAACAAGGTGAAGGCGTCGGCGGTGCCGCCGGCGAAACCAGCGAGGATCTGGCCGTTGTAGAGCGTGCGCACCTTGCGCGCGGAAGCCTTGATGACGATGTTGCCGAGGGTGACCTGGCCATCCCCGCCGAGGGCGACGCGATTGCCGCGCCGTACCGACAGGATGGTGGTGCCGCGATATTGTTCCATTGACGTTCTCCGCCCGCGGCAGCGCCGGGGCTGGTGTGTTGTTCAGGGACGCAGGGTGACGTGGGCGACCGTATCCACGCTCATGACGCGCAGCAGGCCCGCCACCATGGCGTTCACATTGACGAGGCTGACGAGTTTACCCTGAGCCTGCAGGGTGACGAGAATGTTGAACAGCGTGCCGGCGCA
>JAGOEI010000035.1:8328-14314 GCA_017997795.1 Thauera sp.
AGCACCGCGGCCTCCTCGAAGGCCGCGCCGATGCCGCTGCCGCATTCCTGGACCTCGACCAGACCGGCCGCGTGCGCCAGGCCCCTGCCGTGGTCCGACGCGCTGAAGTCCAGCCCCGACAACTCGGTCGGCGGCGGGCTCTCACCCCCGGCCACACGCCCCTCCGGCGCCGCCGCAGGCCGAGGCGAGGCAGGCTTCTTGCCAAAGAAAGGGAGCGCCACGTTCGTAGTCCCGCGTATCCACACAGAGCGCCGCACAAGGACCCGGCATCCAGGTCCGGAGGCGACGCCGACAAGAATAACATTTCAAGAAAACTGCTTTTGCAACAAGCGCTAAGCAACGACCGCCCGGGTGGTCATCACCATTTGCAACAGACGTGCACCGCGCCCGAATGCTCGGCTAGAATGCTGCAATGCAACCGAGAATCGAACGCAACGATGCCCGCGAGTCCGACGCGCAGGCATCGCAGCAACCGTTCACCCTGCCGATCCGAGTCTATTACGAAGATACCGACGCGGGGGGCGTGGTCTATTACGCAAACTATCTCAAATTCTGCGAGCGTGCGCGCACGGAGTGGCTGCGCACGCTCGGCGTCAGCCAGCAGGCGCTGATCGACGAGCAGGGACTGGGCTTCGTCGTGCGTTCGGTGCAGGCCGATTATCGTGCCTCGGCCCGCCTCGACGACGCCCTCGAAGTCATCACGCAAGTTGCCATGCTGCGCCGCGCCAGCATCCTGTTCGAGCAGCAGCTCGTGCGCGGACAAGAACTTCTCTTCACCGCCCGGGTCCTGCTTGCCAGCATCGACCTGCGCCGCCAAAAACCCGTCGCCATCCCGGCTTCCCTGCACGCCCTTCTCGAAAGCAAAGCATGACCGTCACCCACGACCTCTCCATCCTCAGCCTGATCTCCCAGGCGAGCGTCCTCGTCCAGCTCGTCATGGCGCTGCTGGCCACCCTGTCGCTGGTCTCGTGGTACTGGATCTTCCGCAAGTCCTTCCAGATCCGCCAGGCACGCACCGAGACCGACAACTTCGAGCGCGACTTCTGGAGCGGCGGCGATCTCAACACGCTGTATGAATCCGCCAGCCGCCACCAGGCCGACGGCATGGAGCGCATCTTCGAGGCCGGCTACCGCGAATTCACCAAGCTGCGCGCCAAGGGCCACGACCACGGCGCCACGCTCGACGGCGCCCGCCGCGCGATGCGCGCCACGCACCAGCGCGAGATCGACGACCTCGAGGCCCACCTCGCCTTCCTCGCCTCGGTCGGCTCGGTGTCGCCCTACATCGGCCTGCTCGGCACCGTGTGGGGGATCATGAACTCCTTCCGCGGCCTGTCCAGCGTCGGCGCCGCCACCCTCGCCCAGGTCGCGCCCGGCATCGCCGAGGCCCTGGTCGCCACCGCGATCGGCCTGTTCGCGGCGATCCCGGCGGTCGTCGCCTACAACCGCTTCGCGCACGACATCGACCGCCTCGGCATCCGCTTCGAGAGCTTCATGGAAGAGTTCTCCAACATCCTGCAGCGCAACCTGCGCTGAGCCGGACGGAGAGCGAACGATGCGCCAACGCCGTCTCATGAACCAGATCAACGTCGTGCCCTACATCGACGTGATGCTGGTGCTGCTGGTGATCTTCATGGTCACCGCGCCGATGATCCAGCAGGGCACCATCAACGTGCCGTCCGCCGGCGCGGGCACGCCGCCGCCGCAAGCCGAAGCGATCTTCATCGAGGTGAAGGCTGACGGCGCGCTCGCGTTGCGCCCGAGCAACAGCGGCAATTCGCGGGCAGTCCGCAAGGATCAGCTCGCGACGACCCTGCAGGACGCCCTGGCCAAGAACCCGGAGCAAGCCTTCCTGGTCGCCGCCGACAGCAAGCTGGACTATCAGAAGGTCATCGACGTGCTCGAAGTCGCACGCAGCGTCGGGGTCCGCAAGATCAGCCTCGTCACCCAGAGCGCGACGACCCAGAAATGAGGGAACGCGCAGCGCCGCCCCGCCGCGAGGCGCCGGGCAAATGGCAGTCCATGGGCCTGGCGATCGCCGTGCACGTGGGGCTTTTCCTGTTCCTGTTCTTCGGCATCCGCTGGCAGAGCCCGCCGCCCGCGGCGCTCGAGGTCGGCCTGGCATCGATGCCGGCGCGTAGTGCGCCCGCCGCCGCGCGCCCGCAGCCGACGCCCGAGCCGAAACCGGAACCCAAGCCCGAGCCCAAACCCGAACCCAAGCCGGAACCCAAACCCGAGCCGAAGCCCGAGCCCAAGCCTGAACCCAAGCCCGAGCCGCCCAAGCCCGCGCCGGTGCCGAAACCCGAGATCGCGACCAAGCCGCCCGAGAAAAAGCCGGAGCCGCCGAAGCCCGCACCCAAACCGGAACCGAAGCCCGAGCCCAAGCCGAAACCCGAACCCAAGCCTGAGCCCAAACCCCAGCCAAAACCCGAACCGAAGCCCGAACCCAAGCCGCAGCCCAAACCCCAGCCCAAACCCGCTCCCGACCCGACCGCGCAGCGCCTGGAACAGGAGCTGCAGCGCGCCGAGCAGGCACGCCTGGCCAGCCTGATGCAGCAGGAAGGCGCGCGCGCGGCGGCTCAGGGTGCCGCCAGCCAGGGGGCGCCGGGCGGGGACATCGACAAGTACCGCGCGGCGATCGCCGCCAAGGTGCGCGGCAACCTGCTGCGCCCACCCGGCCTCAGCGGCAACCCCGAGGCGGTCTTCGAGGTCGATCAGTTGCCCAGCGGCGAGGTGCTGAACGTACGACTGAAACGCTCGTCCGGCATACCTGCGCTCGACGAGGCGATCGAACGTGCGATCCGGCGCTCCAGCCCGCTGCCGCTGCCGGAGAATCGCAGCCAGTTCCAGCGCACGCTCGAACTGAAATTCCGTCCGCTGGCGGACGATTGAGTCCGTCATGTCTATAATCCGCGGCTGGAGAAAACCCCGCATGATCAAAACCCTGCACATCGTCCGCCTTTTCCTCGCCGGCCTGCTCGCCAGCCTCGCGCTCGGCGCGCACGCCCAGTTGTCGATCGAGATCACCGGCACCGGCGCCTCGCGCTTCCCGGTCATCATCCCGATCTTCGAGAACGAGGGCCGCCTGCCGCAGAGCGTCACCGACGTCGTCCGCGCCGACCTCGAGCGCAGCGGCCTGTTCACGCTCATCGACACCGGCCCGCTGCCGATGCCCGAATCGGTGATGCCCGACCTCGCCGGCGTGCGCGCGCGCGGTGCCGACGCGGTGCTCACCGGCAGCCTCGTCCCGATGGCCGACGGTCGCTATGAGGCGCGCTTCCGCCTGTTCGACGCGCAGAAGCAGCAGGAGCTCGGCGCCATGGCGCTGCCGATGAGCCCGGCACAGAACCGCCTGATCGGCCACCGCATCGCCGACTTCGTGTACGAGAAGCTCACCGGCCTGCCCGGCTACTTCGCCACCCGCATCGCCTACGTCATCAAGTCCGGCCCCAACTTCGAGCTGCAGGTCGCCGACGCCGACGGCATGAACGCCGCCACCGCGCTGCGCTCGCGCGAGCCGATCATCTCGCCGGCGTGGTCGCCGGACGGCACGCGCCTGGCCTACGTGTCCTTCGAGCAGAAGAAGCCGATCGTCTACGTGCACACGCTCGCCACCGGCCAGCGCCGCGTGGTCGCCAACTTCAAGGGTTCCAACTCCGCGCCCGCCTGGTCACCCGACGGCAGCCAGCTCGCGGTGGTGCTGACCAAGGACGGTCAGTCGCAGCTCTACGTCGTCAGCGCCGACGGCTCCGGCGTGCGCCGCCTGGCCCAGTCGGCCGGCATCGACACCGAGCCGTTCTGGGGCGCCGACGGCAACATCTACTTCACCTCCGATCGCGGCGGCAGTCCGCAGATCTACCGCATTCCTGCCAGTGGCGGTGGCGCCCAGCGGGTGAGCTTCGACGGCAACTACAACGTGTCGCCGCGCCTGTCCTTCGACGGCAAGCTGCTCGCCTTCATCACCCGCAATGCCGGCCGCTTCCAGGTGGCCGTGCAGGACCTCGCCACGCGGCAGACCACCATCCTCACCGATTCGGCACGCGACGAATCGCCCAGCTTCGCCCCCAACGGCCGCATGATCCTCTACGCCACCGACAGCGGTGGCCGTGGCGTGCTGTCGGCGGTGTCGACGGACGGGCGCATCCGCCAGCGGCTGACGGTGCAGGCCGCCGATGTCCGCGAACCCGCCTGGGGTCCGCAGATCCGGTAAATCAAGAAGCGGCAAACAAGCCGCGCATTCCTTTCTGCTGTCTCAAAAACAAGTATTGGAGCAATACCCATGAAAAAACTCGTTCTCCCCGCCCTGCTGGCCCTGACTCTGGCCGCCTGCTCGAGCACCGGCCCCGAAACCGCCGGCACCTCGGTCGAGGATCGTGGCGCTGGCGTCGCCACCGTGACCGCCGGCAGCGCCAGCGGCAGCGGCATTGCAGCGCTGACCGACCCGAACAACATCCTGTCGAAGCGCAGCGTGTTCTTCGACTTCGACAGCTACGTCATCAAGCAGGAAGCCCGTGCGCTGGTCGAAGCCCACGCCCGCTTCCTGGTGCAGAACCCGCAGATGCGCATGCTGATCCAGGGCAACACCGACGAGCGCGGCAGCCGCGAATACAACCTGGCGCTCGGCCAGAAGCGTGCCGACGTCGTCAAGCAGGCCCTGATGCTGCTGGGCGCCAAGGAAGCGCAGATCGAGTCCGTCAGCCTGGGCGAAGAGAAGCCGCGCTGCGAAGACCGCACCGAGGCCTGCTACGGCGAGAACCGTCGTGGCGACATGCTGTACTCGGGCGAGTTCTAAGAGAGCCACGTCATGAAACGCCTTCTGCCGCTCGTCGCACTGCTTGCCCTCGCCCCGGTCGCACCGGCGCACGCCCAGTTGTTCGGGGGTGATACCGAGGCGCGCAACCAGATCATCCAGCTCCGGCAGGATGTTCAGGGCCAGATCGAGACCACCAGCCGCGGCCAGCTCGAGCTCGCCATGCAGAACGAACAGATGCGTGCCGAAGTGGCGCGCCTGCGTGGCCAGATCGAACTGCTGATGAACGAGGTGGAAACGCTCAAGCAGCGGCAGAAGGATTTCTATGTCGATCTGGACGCGCGTCTGCGCCAGATCGAAACCGGCGGCACGGCCGCAGCCCCGGCCAACGGGACTGCGGCGCCGGCGCCGACCGGCAATGACGCAGGCGCCGAGTCAGCCGACTACGAGGCTGCGCTCACCCTGCTCAAGAACGGCAAGCAGAAGGAGGCGCTCGCCGCCTTCGACAGCTTCACCAAGCGCTATCCGTCCGGCAACTTCACCGCCGGCGCCCACTTCTGGGCTGGCAATGCGGCCCTGCAGTCCAAGGACCTCGCCAGCGCAACGCGTCACTTCAAGACCGTGACCGACAAGTGGCCCAGCGACAACGTTGCCCCCGACGCCATGCTCGGCCTGGCCAACAGCCAGCAGGCCCTCGGCGACGCCACCGCGGCGCGCAACACGTTGAAGTCGCTGACCGAACGCTATCCGCAGAGCAACGCCGCTCAGGTCGCGCGCCAGCGCCTGGCCACACGCTGAGTCCATGGCGGTCATGGACACGGGGACGGCCGCCGCCGTCCGCCTTCGCATCACCGAAATATTTGCTTCCGTGCAGGGCGAATCGAGCCGGGTGGGCCTGCCCACCGTCTTCGTCCGCCTCACCGGCTGCCCGCTGCGCTGCACCTGGTGCGACACCGCCTATGCCTTCACCGGCGGCAGCACGCGCACACTCGACGACATCCTGGCTGAAGTCGCCCGCCATGGCCTGCGCCACGTGTGCGTGACCGGCGGCGAGCCGCTTGCGCAGAAGGGCTGCCTGGCCCTGCTCACCGCCCTGTGCGACGCCGGCTACGACGTGTCGCTGGAGACCAGCGGTGCCCTCGACATCGCCGAGGTCGATGCGCGCGTCGCCCGCATCGTGGATCTCAAGGCCCCGGGCTCGGGCGAGGTCGACAAGAACCGCTACGAGAACATCCC
>JAGOEI010000035.1:14414-18660 GCA_017997795.1 Thauera sp.
AGATCGCCACCCACGCGCTCGACCGGCGCTGCAGCGTGCTGCTGTCGCCGGTGGCCGGTGCGCTCGACCCCGCCGAACTGGCCGACTGGGTCGTTCGCGACCGCCTGCCGGTGCGCTTCCAGCTCCAGTTGCACAAGATTCTGTGGAACGACGCGCGCGGGCGCTAGTCGACCGCCCGCGGCGCCAACGATGCCGTGCCGCATGCCTTTGCGCCGGACGCGCGCCCTGATGGAAATTGCCGACATGAACAACCCGCCTCGCGCCGTCGTCCTGCTTTCCGGCGGACTCGACTCTGCAACCTGTCTCGCCATCGCCCGCGACCTGGGCTTCGAAACCTACGCGCTGTCGGTGGCCTACGGCCAACGTCACGCCGCCGAGCTCGTCGCGTCACGACGCGTCGCCGCTGCGCTGGGCGCCAGGGAGCACCGCACCGCCAGCGTCAACCTTGGCCAGTTCGGTGGCTCGGCCCTGACCGATCCGGGCATTGCCGTGCCGATGAACGAGGACAAGGGCGGCATTCCGGTCACCTACGTACCGGCGCGCAACACGGTGATGCTGTCGATCGCGCTGGCGTGGGCCGAAGTCCTCGGCGCCAACGACATCTTCGTCGGCGTCAATGCAGTGGATTACTCCGGCTATCCCGATTGCCGGCCCGCCTTCATCGAGGCCTTCGAGCACATGGCCAACCTCGCCACCAAGGCTGGCGTCGAAGGCGCCCGGCTGCGCATCCACGCCCCGCTGATCGACCTCTCCAAGGCCGACATCATCCGCCGCGGCATGGCGCTGGGCGTGGACTACGGCATCACCGTGACCTGCTATCAGGCCGACGACGAGGGTCGCGCCTGCGGCGGCTGCGAAGCCTGCCGCCTGCGTGCAGCCGGCTTCCTGGCCGCCGGCGTCCCCGATCCCACTCCTTACCGGACGCGCGCCGCCTGACGGCGCCCCCGGTCTTTCCTTTAAACTCCCGGCTCCCGCCGCTCTCCGGTCCGCATCATGGAAGAAACCCTGGTCTCCACCTCGACCATCGTCTGGCTCGCGTTCGCCATCGGCGCGCTGTTCGGCCTGGTTGCCCACCGCACCAACTTCTGCACCATGGGCGCGGTGTCCGACATCGTGAACATGGGCGACTGGAACCGCATGCGGATGTGGGCGCTCGCCATCGCGATCGCCATCCTCGGCACCGGCGCCCTGCAGTGGCTGGGGCTGTTCGACGCATCGAAGACGCTGTACACCGGCAGCCGGCTGAACTGGCTCGGCCACCTCATCGGCGGCGCCTGCTTCGGCATCGGCATGACCCTGGCCTCGGGCTGCGGCAGCAAGACCCTGATCCGCATCGGCGGCGGCAACCTCAAGTCGATCGTGGTCTTCGTGTTCCTGGCGATCGGCGCCTACATGACGATCCGCGGCCTGTTCGGCGTGTGGCGGGTCAGCTTCATCGAACCGTTCGCCACCGAACTGCCCCACGGCCAGGACATCCCTGCCTTCCTCGCCGCCGCCGGCCTCGAGCCCACCAGCGCGCTGCTGCTCGCCACCGCGGTGATCGGCGGCGGACTGCTGCTGTGGTCGCTGGCCAGCCGCGAGGCCTGGCGCGCCGACGTGCTGCTCGGTGGCATCGTGGTCGGCGCCACGGTCGTGGCCGGCTGGTACGTCTCCGGACACATCGGCTACGTGGCCGAGCATCCCGAAACGCTCGAGGAAGCCTTCATCGCCACCAACAGCGGCCGAGCGGAATCCCTGACCTTCGTCGCCCCGGTCGCGTACACGCTCGAGTTGCTGCTGATGTGGAGCGACAAGAGCCGCATCGTCACCTTCGGCATCGCCAGCGCACTCGGGGTCATCGTCGGCGCGGCGATCCACGCGCTGCTCAGCCGCGGCTTTCGCATCGAGAGTTTCCGCGACACCGGCGATCTCGTCCGCCACATGATCGGTGGCCTGCTGATGGGCTTTGGCGGCGTGACCGCGCTCGGTTGCACCATCGGCCAGGGCGTCACCGGACTGTCGACGCTGGCCGTGGGCTCGATCCTGACCACCGCCGCGATCATCGCCGGCTCGGCAGTCACGATGAAGATCCAGTACTGGCTGCTGATGCGCGAAGCCTGACGCGGCGCGGCGCCTCAACATGGGCGCTCGCTTCCCGACAGACGTTTGCTTCCCGCTTGACGCCGACCGCAAGGACCGTCTATAGTTCGGCCTCGTTTTTCGGGTCGTTAGCTCAGCTGGTAGAGCAGCGGACTTTTAATCCGTTGGTCGCAGGTTCGAATCCCGCACGGCCTACCAAGAAAATCAAGCACTTGCGCCAGTCCTTCGGGGCTGGCGTTTTGCTTTCCGGCTTCCGTGTAAGCCCTTTGTAAGCGCCAGCGCGAGGTCAGCACCACGCGGCCGGCCTCGTCGTTTTTCGCGGTTAGCGGTGAAGAAAGGGGGGCCATGCGGTTCGCGCGCTCGGTTCCTCGTGATTTTTGGCGGCAGGCGGCCGCCGGGAATGCCCTTCAGGCGCGCCAGGAACGGCCACAGCAGGCGCAGCAGGCCGGGGTGATGCTCTGCCCTTGCCGGGCGCTGCGGCGGCTTGTGCGGCCTCTGGTGCGCGGTGCTTCTGATGCAATGCAGCACGCCAGAAGCAAAAGCAAGGGGCGTGCCCTCGTGCGGCTCACATTGCAGGCCGGGTGATGCGTCGATTCTTGCTTCTGGTTGCCGTTGGCATTGTGCGGCGCAGCTTGGCGGCTCGCTCCCGTCGCACGGCAGGCGAAAAAACCGCCTCGGGGGCGGTTCAGTTCGCAGGGGGCGCGGGGTTCAGTCCGGGCGGCCGCGCGTCGAGGTCGTTTGCTGATTTTCGCGGGAATCAAAACGGGCGAAACCTGCATAGCGCAAGGCTATCGGACGGGTTCAGTTTGATTGTTTTTGAAAACGGGGGTTTTTTCTGCGCGTGCGAATGGGCGCGGTTTCTTCGGTCGAGGGGTTCCAGACTTTCAACCCGCCCCCGCCCCTCGTCATCGTTGAAGGTCGGCAAGCTCTCGCGCCAGTCGGTCGCGCTTGGGTTCCAGTAGCGGCAGCGTTCGCGCTCCCCATGCGCTCGGGTGCGCTTGGTGCCGTGCAATCGCGGCCTCCACATGCGCTAGGGCGCTGCGTATGCGGTCTAGCGCGGCCTCCTGCCTGCGCCGGCAGGCCACCCCACAGTAACGGCGCTTGCGGCCTGTCTCGGGCTGTTCTAGGGGCGCTCCGCACGTCTTGCAATTCTCCGGCGTCATGGCTTTGAATCTCCGGCGGTTTGTTGGAAAAAAACCACGTTTAGCGAAAGAAACCTAACCGTGCGGTTACCGCTATCGGTGCCCCCGAGTTTCAACCCGCCCCCCGGTGCGTGATGCGCCAGGGCTTGCCCGGCTTGGGCGGTCTCAGTTCGTGCATATCCACTGCGGCTAAGTCGGCGGCGATGACTTCCACGCCCTTACCGTGAATCCTCCAGGCGTTGCGGCCGTGCGGTTCCACCTTCAACCCCCGGCGCTCTGCTGCCTCGCGTACCGCTTGCCGGCGCTGTTCTGTCTCTCGCATGTTCTCGGCTCTCCAGTGATGCCGGCCGCCCTGGTTGGCACGGCCGGCGGTTGCGTTACCCCTTCAGGTTGAAAAGCCGGGTGCGCTCGCTGGTCAGGAAGTCGCGCAGTCGCTCGCGGCTTACATAGGCGTCATGAGGTCGGGTGATGACTGCATCCCCGGTGCAGAATCCTCGCGTCACCAGCTCGGCAAGCAGCGCGTCCTCTGCCTCCACCGCGCGCAGCATCGCGTCGACCGAGTGAATCCAATCCTTGCGCAGCTTCTCCAGCGCCTCGCCTTGCGCTCGATAGGCGGCGGCTTGGGCGCGTCGGGTTTCGATATTCACGCGCGAGGTTGCGTCCGCTAGTCCTCGCTCAAGGCGGCCGATTGCGGTACTCAGCGCGGCCACTTCGGAGCGCAGGCGTTCCAGTTCATCCACGCGGGTGCCGGTCGGCAGTCCTCGCGCGGTTGCGATTGCGACTTGCAGCGGGTCGGGTGCCGCGTAGCCTTCGGCCGTGGCGATGTTGGCGAGCCGGTCCGAAAGTTCGCGGTGTCGGGCTTGGGCCTTCTCCAGTGCATCGCGCAGTTCCGTCTGACTGGCGAGCGCGTCGGCATAGGGCTTGTAGTCGGTCGGCTGCATCATGGTTTCCTTGGTCGTTGCGGTTGTCATTGCTGCGGTTCTCCATCGGCGGCAGATTCAGGAATCGCTCGGCAGGCCACCAGC
>JAGOEI010000036.1 GCA_017997795.1 Thauera sp.
TCGTCCGCGCGCGCCTGGGCGGCGGAGAAGTCGAGCGTGCCCTCGTAGATCGCACGCCCGGTGATCGCGCCGAGGATGCCTTCATCCTCGACCGCGCACAGCGCATCGATGTCACGCATGTCGGTGACGCCGCCGCTGGCGATGACCGGAATGCGCAGCGCGCGCGCCAGGCGCACGGTGGCCTCGATGTTCACGCCGGAGAGCATGCCGTCGCGGCCGATGTCGGTGTAGATCACCGACTCCACGCCGTAGTCCTCGAACTTCTTCGCCAGGTCGACCACGTCGTGGCCGGTGAGCTTGGACCAGCCATCGACCGCCACCTTGCCGTCCTTGGCGTCCAGACCGACGATGATGTGGCCGGGGAAAGCGGTACAGGCGTCATGCAGGAAGCCGGGGTTCTTGACCGCGGCGGTGCCGATGATGACGTAGCTGATGCCGTTGTCGAGGTAGTGCTCGATGGTGTCCAGGTCGCGGATGCCGCCCCCGAGCTGCACCGGGATGTCCTCGCCGACCACGTCGGTGATGGCGCGGATCGCGGCGCGGTTCTTGGGCTTGCCGGCGAAGGCGCCGTTGAGGTCGACCAGGTGCAAGCGGCGGGCGCCGGCGTCGAGCCAGTGGCGCGCCATGTCACCGGGGGCTTCGGAGAACACGGTGGCGTCGTCCATCTCGCCCTGTTTCAGGCGAACACATTGACCGTCCTTGAGGTCGATGGCGGGGATCAGCAGCATACGGGGATCAGTTCAGTGGGCGGAGGTCGAATGACAGGCCGTCGGCGCTCAGGGCTGCCAGCGGATGAAGTTTGCAAGGAGCCGAAGACCTGCAGCGGCGCTCTTTTCCGGGTGGAACTGAGCCGCGAAGATATTAGCCCGCGCTACCGCACTGGTAAAGCGAAGGCCGTAGTCGGTTTCGGCAGCGGTGAGCGCGGGGTCGGCGGGCGCGACGAAGTAGCTGTGCACGAAGTAAAAGCGCTCGCCGTCCGGGATGCCGTCCCACATCGGGTGAGGCGCGGACTGCCAGACCTCGTTCCAGCCCATGTGCGGCACCTTCAGCCGGCTGCCATCGGCGAGCCGCATGCGCGCTTCGGGAAAGCGCACGACTTCGCCGGGCAGGATGTCGAGCCCGGGCACATCGCCCTCGGCACTGTGCTGGAACAGCATCTGCTGTCCGATGCAGATGCCGAGGAAGGGCTTTTCTGCCGCGGCGGCGAGCACCGCCGGGCGCAAGCCGCGCGCATCGAGCTCGCGCATGCAGTCGGGCATCGCCCCCTGGCCGGGGAAGATGACGCGCTCGGCCGCGGCGACACGCGCCGGGTCGGAGGTGACGAAGACGTCGTGGCCGGGCGCCACGTGCTCGATCGCCTTCGCGACCGAGCGCAGGTTGCCCATGCCGTAATCGATGATGGCCACGGTGGTCATCGGCTTGACTCGCTTTTCAACAGGAAGGCGGCCACCCGCCGGGCAGCCGCGACAATGAAGGGATCAGAGCGCGCCCTTGGTCGACGGGATGGTGCCTGCCGCGCGCTCGTCGCGCTCGGCTGCCATGCGCAGCGCGCGGGCGAAGGCCTTGAACACCGTCTCGCACTGGTGATGGGCGTTGTCGCCGCGCAGGTTGTCGATGTGTACCGTGACGCCGGCGTGATTGACGAAGCCCTGGAAGAATTCGCGCGCCAGGTCCACGTCGAAGTTGCCGATGCGGGCACGGGTGTAATCGACGAAGTAGTGCAGCCCGGGGCGGCCCGAAAAATCCACCACGACCCGCGACAGCGCCTCATCGAGCGGCACGTAGGCGTGACCGTAGCGGCGCAGGCCCTTCTTGTCGCCAACAGCCTTGGCAAAGGCCTGGCCGAGGGTGATGCCGACGTCTTCCACGGTGTGGTGGTCGTCGATCTGGGTGTCGCCCTCGCAGTGGATGTCGAGGTCGATGAGGCCGTGGCGCACGATCTGGTCGAGCATGTGATCGAAGAAGGGCACGCCGGTATCGAGCTTGCCTTGGCCGGTGCCGTCAAGATCGATGCGCACCGTGATCTTCGTTTCGAGGGTGTTGCGAGTGACTTCTGCTTGCCGCATGGGAGACTTCGGGCCAAAGGATGAAGGTCGCGACCATGATAACATCGCGCAGCAAACTCGCTGCAACGCGCAGGCTATGGCGTGAGATCGGTCGCGCTATCGCGTTGCCGGCCGCCCCGCAAAGTGGTCACGCCCGGCGCGTGCAGCGAGCGCTCGTTCCACCCCAACCGCAGGCATCCCCATGAGCCGTTTCTGGAGCGCCGTCGTACACGGCCTGACCCCCTATGTCCCGGGCGAGCAGCCCAAGCTCGACAACCTGGTCAAGCTCAATACCAACGAGCATCCATACGGCCCGTCGCCCCGCGCGCTGGAAGCGATCCGCGCCGCCACCGGCGACAGCCTGCGCCTCTACCCCGACCCCAACGCCGACGCGCTCAAGGCCGCGCTCGCGAAGCGCCACGGCGTTCAGCCGCAGCAGATCTTCGTCGGCAACGGCTCGGACGAGGTGCTCGCGCACGCCTTCATGGCGCTGCTCAAGCACGATCGCGCGCTATGGTTCCCGGACATCACCTACAGCTTCTATCCGGTGTATTGCGGGCTGTACGGCGTCGCGCACCGCAGCATCCCGCTCGCCGGCGATTTCACCATCCGGGTGGAGGACTACCTGCCCCAGGCAGGACAGGCGGACGCCGAGCGCCCGGGCGCAATCATCTTCCCCAACCCCAACGCCCCCACCGGCCGCCTGCTGGCGTTGGCCGAGGTCGAGCGCATCGTCGCCGCCAATCCGGACGTGGTGGTGCTGGTGGATGAAGCCTATGTGGACTTCGGCGGCGAGAGCGCGATCGCGCTGGTCGACCGCCACCCCAACCTGCTCGTCACCCACACCTTCTCCAAGAGCCGCTCGCTCGCGGGGCTGCGCGTGGGCTACGCGGTCGGCCATGCGGACCTGATCGAGGGCCTGGAGCGGGTCAAGAACAGCTTCAACTCCTACCCGCTCGACCGCCTGGCGATTGCCGGCGCGGTGGCGTCGGTGGAGGACGAGGCGTTTTTCCAGGAGAGCTGCCGCAAGGTGATCGCGACCCGCGACAAGCTGGTCGCGGACATGCAGGCGCTGGGATTCGAGGTGCTGCCCTCGGCGGCGAACTTCATCTTCGCCCGCCATCCGCAGCGCGACGGCGCCGAGCTGACCGCCGAACTGCGCAGACGGGCGATCATCGTGCGCCACTTCAAGGCGCCGCGCATCGATCAGTTCATGCGCATCACCGTGGGCACGGATGCGCAGTGCGCCACGCTGGTGCAGGCGCTGCGCGAAATCCTCGCAGGCTGATTCGCGGGCAAGCCTGCTCCCACGAACGCTTCCTCGTCAGCCTGCCCCATTCGCGGGCGAGCCCGCTCGCACCGGGGAAACGGCTCCGCGGGGTCCGCAAGTGCTGCGCGGGCTGCCCCGCGGCTCCCGGGTTCAAACCGGCGGCACCCGGAGCGGAGGCGTCTCGCGGGCACCGATCCAGAAGGTAGCGCCACAGAAACGGCCCCGAGGGAGCGGGCTCGCCCGCGATTTCCCAGCCCCCCGGGCACTCAAACCTTCAGCCGCATCTCGGCCGAGCGCGCGTGCGCCTGCAATCCCTCGCCATGCGCGAGGATGGACGCCACCTTGCCCAGATGCTGCGCGCCGGCCTGCGAGATGTTGACGATGCTGGTGCGCTTCTGGAAGTCGTAGGTGCCCAGCGGCGACGAGAAGCGCGCGCTGCGCATGGTCGGCAGCACGTGATTGGGGCCGGCGCAGTAGTCGCCGAGCGCCTCCACCGCCCAGTGGCCGACGAAGATCGCGCCGGCGTGGCGGATGTGGTCGATCCAGGCCTCGGCATCGTCGAGCGACAGCTCGAGGTGCTCGGGCGCGATGCGGTTGGCGATCGCGCAGGCCTGCTCCAGGCTGTCGACGTGGATCAGCGCGCCGCGGTTGGCGAGCGACTTCGCGATCGTGTCGCGGCGCGGCATGGTGGGCAGCAGGCGGTCGATCGCCTCATGCACCGCGTCGATGAAACCGGCGTCGGTGCACAGCAGGATGGACTGCGCGAGCTCGTCGTGCTCGGCCTGGGCGAAGAGGTCCATCGCCACCCAGTCGGCGTGGCCGGAACCGTCGGAGATGATCAGCACCTCGGAGGGCCCGGCGACCATGTCGATGCCGACGGTGCCGAACACGCGGCGCTTGGCCTCGGCCACGTAGGCGTTGCCCGGACCGACGATCTTGTCCACCTGCGGGATGGTCTGCGTGCCGTAGGCGAGCGCCGCCACCGCCTGCGCGCCGCCGATGGTGAACACGCGATCGACGCCGGTGATCGCCGCGGCGGCCAGCACCAGCGGGTTCTTCTCGCCGCGCGGGGTGGGCACCACCATGATCAGCTCGCCGACACCGGCGACCTTGGCCGGGATCGCGTTCATCAGCACCGAGCTCGGGTAGGACGCGCGCCCGCCCGGCACGTACAGGCCGACGCGGTCGAGCGGCGTGACCTTCTGCCCCAGGCGGGTGCCGTCGGCCTCGGTGAACTCCCAGGACTCGCCCTTCTGGCGTTCGTGATAGACGCGCACACGGTCGGCGGCGATGGTCAGCGCCTCGCGCTGCGCGGACGGCAGGCTGTCGAGCGCAGCGTGCAGTTCGGCCTTCGGCAACTCGAGCGCCGCCATCGAATGCACGTCGAGGCCGTCAAAGCGACGGGTGAATTCGACCACCGCGGCATCGCCGGTGGTGCGCACCGCGCGCAGGATCTCGGTGACCGCGGTATCGATGCGCTCGTCGGCTTCGGATTCGAAGGCGAGCAGCGCATCCAGCGTGGACAGGAATTCGGGTTCGCGCGCGTCGAGACGGCGGATCGGGGTCTGGCTCATGGACGGCTCCTGGCTCATGGACGGCTCCTGGCTCATGGACGGCTCCTGGCGCATGGCGGTCGGGCCGGAGCGTGCTGCACGCGCCCGACGGAACAGCGCTTCTTCAAAAAACGATTTGGTGCTTGCCTCAGGGCTTGATCGCGCCAGCGAAGGCGTCGAGCACCGGCTGGATGAGTTCGCGCTTGAGCTTGAGCGAGGCCTGGTTGACGATCAGCCGCGAGCTGATCGGCATGATGTCCTCGACCTCTTCCAGGTTGTTGGCGCGCAGCGTGCCGCCAGTGGACACCAGGTCGACGATCGCGTCGGCCAGCCCGACCAGGGGCGCGAGCTCCATCGAGCCGTAGAGCTTGATCAGGTCCACGTGCATACCCTTGCCGGCGAAGTGGGCCTTGGCGGCGTTCATGTACTTGGTGGCGACGCGGATGCGCCCGCCCGGGCGGGTCGCGGCGGCGTAGTCGAAGCCCTTTTGCACCGCGACGCACAGGCGGCACTTGGCGATTTCCAGATCCAGCGGCTGGTACAGGCCGTTGCCGCCGTGCTCGATGAGCACGTCCTTGCCGGCGATGCCGAGGTCGGCGGCGCCGTACTGCACGTAGGTCGGGGTATCGGTGGCGCGCACGATGACCAGGCGCACGTCCGGCCGGTTGGTGCCGATGATGAGCTTGCGCGAGGATTCGGGGTTGTCGGTGGGCACGATGCCCGCGGCGGCGAGCAGCGGCAGCGTCTCTTCGAAGATGCGGCCCTTGGAGAGGGCGAGCGTGATGCTGGACACGTGAAAAGCCTTGATCGTGGGGACCGCGCATTGTAACCCGGCGCCGCTTCTGTTAACCTTCGCCGCAACTGGCTGAACCGCACGTGGCGGTTCGGCCTTTTCTTTTGTTTCGCCGCACCGCGGTGCGCGCCTCGAGCAGGAAACCCGCCACATGAAACCGTCGATCATCGTCTCCAGCAGCGACCTAGAGCGCCTCGAGGGCCTGCTGACGCTCCCCGCCTTCCGCAGCCGCAGCGACCTCGACGGTCTGCGCGAGGAACTCGAACGTGCCGACGTGCGCGAGCCGCAGGACATGCCCGCCGACGTCATCACGATGAACAGCCGCGCGCGCTTCGTGGAGGAAGGCACCGGGCGCGAGTACGAGCTGACGCTGGCCTACCCCAAGGACGCCAACGCCGAGGCGCATCGTGTGTCGATCTTCTCGCCCGCGGGCAGCGCGCTGCTCGGCCTGTCGGCCGGCCAGTCGATCGACTGGAAGGCGTCTGACGGCAAGGAAATCCGCCTGAAGGTGATCGAGGTCACCTGGCAGCCCGAGGCCAACGGCCAGTTCGAACTCTGACAGGGCGACTCCCGCTTTCAGTTCGCAGCCTGGCCGGCGCACGCGGCGGCGTTGGTCTGACACCGTAGGAGCGGGCCGGCCCGCGAAGGTCGCAATCGGACGCGCCGCATTCGCGGGCAAGCCCGCTCCCACGGGGCCCGCTCCTGCGTCGGGTCGCCGTTTCGGCGGGACTGGCGCTCAGGCCAGGCGCCGAACCTTCGCGCCGAGCGCGGCGAGTTTCTCTTCCAGGCGCTCGTAACCACGGTCGAGGTGATAGATGCGCTCGATCACGGTCTCGCCCTCGGCCACCAGACCGGCCACGACCAACGACGCCGAGGCGCGCAGGTCGGTGGCCATCACGGTCGCACCTTCCAGCTTTGCCACCCCCTGCACCACCGCGGTGTTGCCGTCGATGCGGATGTCGGCGCCCAGGCGCTGCAGCTCGACCGCGTGCATGAAGCGGTTCTCGAAGATGGTCTCGCGGATCATGGCCACGCCGTTGGCGACGCAGTTGATCGCCATGAACTGCGCCTGCATGTCGGTCGGGAAGGCCGGATAGGGCGAGGTGCGCAAGCTCACCGCATTGAGCCGGGCGGGCGCCGACAGGCGGATCGCGTCGCGCTCGGACACCACCTCGCAACCGGCATCCATCAGCTTGTCGATCACCGCGTCGAGGTAGCTCGTACTGGTGCCGGTGAGGCGCACCGAACCACCGGTGACCGCCGCCGCGCACAGGTAGGTGCCGGTCTCGATGCGGTCGGGCATGATGCGGTGGGTCGCACCGTGCAGGCGCTCGACGCCGCGGATGCGGATCACGTCGCTGCCGGCGCCGGAGATCTGCGCCCCCATCGCCACCAGGCAGTTGGCCAGGTCGACCACCTCGGGCTCGCGCGCGGCGTTCTCGATCACGGTCTCGCCGTCAGCCAGCGCGGCGGCCATCATCAGGTTCTCGGTACCGGTCACGGTCACCATGTCGGTGAACAGACGCGCGCCCTTCAGGCGCGGCACCTTGGCGTGCACATAGCCGTGCTCGACGCGCACCTCGGCGCCCATCGCCTGCAAGCCCTTGATGTGCTGATCCACCGGCCGTGCACCGATCGCACAGCCGCCGGGCAGCGACACGCGCGCCTCGCCACAGCGCGCGACCAGCGGGCCGAGCACCAGGATGGACGCACGCATGGTCTTGACCATCTCGTAGGGCGCGACCGGGTTGTTGAGGCCCGAGGCGTCCAGAGTGACGGTGTCGCCCGCGCGCTCGATCTTCACGCCCATCTGCCCGAGCAGCTCGAGCAGCGTGCCGATGTCGTTCAACTGCGGCACGTTGGTGAAGGTCACCGGCTCGGCGGTCAGCAGGGCCGAGCACAGGATGGGCAGCGCGGCGTTCTTGGCGCCGGAAATGGCGACCTCGCCCGACAGGCGGGTACCGCCCTCAATCAGCAACTTGTCCATCTTCGCCTCACATGCCCAGTTCGCCGCGGCCTTCTTCCCACTGCGCGGGGGTGAAGGTCTGCAGTTGCAGGGCGTGGATCTCGTTGCCCATCAGCCGGCCGAGGGTGGCGTACACGGCCTGATGCTGGCGCACCTTCATCTTGCCCTCGAAGGTCGCGCTGACGACGATGCCGCGGAAATGCACGCCATCGTCGCCTTCGATGAAGACGAACTCGCAGGGCAGGCCCTGCTCGATCAGACGCTTGATTTCGCTTGCTTCAAACATTTGGAATCCTTTACGAACGCAGCTTGTAGCCCCGCGCGAGCATCGCCAGGGTGAGCACCGCGAGTACCACGAAACACAGGCTCACCACGCCCAGCGACAGCCAGGGCGAGGTGTCCGATTGACCGAAGAAACCGTAGCGGAACCCGTCGATCATGAAGAAGAACGGGTTGAAATGCGACACGTCCTGCCAGAACTGCGGCAGCGAGTGGATGGAGTAGAACACGCCCGACAGCATCGTGAGCGGCATGATCAGGAAGTTCTGGAACGCAGCCAACTGGTCGAACTTGTCCGCCCAGATGCCGGCGATGACGCCGAACGAGCCGAGGATGACGCCGCCCAGAATCGCGAAGGTGAGCACCCACAGCGGGTTGGCCATCGGCACCTCGACGAAGGCCGCCGACACCGCGAGCACGCCCGCACCCACCATCAGCCCGCGCAGGGTCGAGGCGATGACGTAGGCGGCGTAGAACTCGCGATAGGACAGTGGCGGCAGCAGCACGAAGATGATGTTGCCGGTGATCTTGCTCTGGATCAGCGAGGACGAGCTGTTGGCGAAGGCGTTCTGCAGCACCGACATCATCACCAGGCCGGGCACCAGGAAGCTGGTGTAGGCCACTTCGCCATACACCGTGACGTGGCGGTCGAGCACGTGGGAGAAGATGAGCAGGAACAGCAGCGCATTGAGCACCGGCGCGGCGACGGTCTGGAAGCTGACCTTCCAGAAGCGCAAGGTCTCCTTGTACAGCAGGGTGCGAAAACCGGTGAGCGGCGACTCGGCCGCCATCGGCTCGATGCGCGGCGCAGGTGGGGTAAGCGGTGCGGACATGGATGCGGAAGAACGTTCAGGCACGGTGCATCACCTCGACGAAGACGCGCTCGAGATCGGGCTCGCCGAGCTGCATTTCGGTCATGCCCGCCCCCGCTTCACGCAGACGGGCGAGCAGGGTCTCGACGTCGGCGTAGCTGTCGAAACCGAAATCGACCCAGCCACCCTCCCCGGCCACGCCACCGATCTCGACCCCACGCGCCGGATCAGCGAGGCGCACGCGCAGGCTGTGCGTCGCAAAACGGCGCAGCAGGTTCTCGGTGGTATCGAGCGCCACCACCTTGCCCGACTTGAGCATGGCAATGCGCCCGCACAGGGTCTCGGCCTCTTCCAGGTAATGCGTGGTGAGCACGATGGTGTGGCCGTTGCGGTTGAGCTTGCGGATGAACTGCCACAGCCCCTGGCGCAGCTCGACGTCCACGCCGGCGGTGGGCTCGTCGAGCACGATCACCGGCGGCCGGTGAACCAGCGCCTGCGCCACCAGCACACGCCGCTTCATGCCGCCCGACAGCGCGCGCATGTTGGCGTTGGCCTTGTGGGTGAGGTCGAGGCTGGCGAGGATCTCGTCGATCCAGTCGTCGTTGCTGCGGATGCCGAAGTAGCCCGACTGGATGCGCAGCAGCTCGCGCACCGAGAAGAAGGGATCGAACACCAGCTCCTGCGGCACCACGCCAAGATTGCGGCGCGCGTTGCGGTAGTCGCCGACGACATCGTGCCCCATGACCGCGATCGAGCCGCCGTCCGGCCGCACCAGCCCCGACAGCGCCGAGATCAGCGTGGTCTTGCCCGCGCCATTGGGCCCGAGCAAGCCGAAGAACTCGCCCTGCGCGACCTCCAGGTCCACGCCGCCGAGCGCCTTCAGCGTCCCGTAGTGCTTGACGACACCGTGAATGCGGATCGCCGGCACCGTCATAGCGCGGACTCCAGCGGCAACAAGGCATCGATGTCGTAGAGCGCGGCCAGGCTCGCCATGGCGGCAGGCAGGCCGCGCACCGCCAGGCGGTTGCCAGCCGCGCGCGCGCAACGCATCCAGTCGAGCAGCAAGGCGAGCGCCGCCGAATCCGCGACGGTGACACCCGCGAAGTCGACCACCATATCGCCCGCGCGCGCCAGCCGCCTGCCGTCCTCGAGCACGGCAGGCGCCGACACCATGGTCAGCTCGCCCGCCGGCGCGAATACCGTCACCGCGCCGCCCTGTGCGCTCATGCGCCGCGACCGCCTTCGCCCTGCTGCAGGCCGTGCTGCTCTGCGAGGCTGCGGTTGCGATCCTCAAGCGACTTGATCAGGCCGTCGATGCCGCCACGGCTGATCTCCTGCCCGAAGCTGCTGCGGTAATTGGTGACCAGGCTCACGCCGGCGACGATGACGTCGAACACTTTCCAGCCCTGCTCGCTCTTCTCCAGCATGTAGTCGATGCCCACCGGCTGCGCGCCGGTCTGGATGACCTCGGAGCGGATCTGCACCCGGGTGTCGGCCGCGGCGAAACGCGAGAGCGGGAACACGATGCGCTGGTCGCGATATTGCGTCAGCGCGTTCGAGTAGGTGCGCACGAGCAGGGTGCGGAAGGCATCGGTGAGCTTGCCCTGCTGCTCGGGCGAGGCCTGGCGCCAGTCGCGGCCGACGGCGAGCATGGTCATGCGGCGGAAGTCGAAATGCGGCAGCACCTTGGCATCGACGAGCTCGATCACGCGCTTGGTGTCGCCGGCCTGGATGGCCTTGTCGGCTCGCACGATCTCGAGCACTTCGTTGGTGACGTCCTTGACCAGCACGTCCGGCGCCCGGGTGTCGCTTGCCGCGGCCGCCGGCAGGGTGCCGACGAACAGCACGCACAACAGCGGAAGGAAGAAACGGTTCAGCAGTCTTTTCATGTCTTGCCCTTAGTTCCTGTGGGTTGACGATGCCGTCGCGCGCTCGAAGGCCAGTTCGCCGATGCCGACGAGCTCCAGGCGTTCGACCGCGGCGGCCGCGGCGGTGTCCACTTCGTCGCCGAGCGGCGCCGCGGACTGGTCGTCGAAATCTTCGTACTCACGCGCCTGCTGGCCATCGCTGACCTTGTAACGGCGTTGTTCGAGGTAGAAGTCGCGCACGAAGGCGTAGCGGTCGAGCGCGGCCTCTTCCAGCGTGCGGTCAGTGCCAAGCAGCACCGAGCGGCCATGCACGACCCGCGTGCCCAGCAGCGTGTTGCGCGTCGGCACGTGATCGATGCTGAAAGGCTCGTTACCCATCATGTCGGCGGGCAGGGCCACCGCGTCGCGCACCGTGCGCGGCCCGAAGAAGGGCAGCACGATGTAGGCGCCCTCGCCCACGCCCCAGCGCCCGAGCGTCTGGCCGAGGTCCTCGTCGTGCTTGGGCAGGCCCGCCTCGCTGGCGATGTCGAGCAGGCCGAGCAGACCCCAGGTGGAGTTGAGCGCGAAGCGCATGAGGTCGCTCATGCCCTCGGCGAACTTGCCCTGCAGCATGTTGTTGAGCGCGATCCATGGATCGCCGAGGTTGCCGAGCACGTTGCCGACGCCGGTTCGCACCGGGCTCGGCAGCACGGCCTCGTACACCTGCGCGGCCGGCTTGATGGCGATCTTGTCGACCTGATCGTTGAAGCTGAACATGGCCCGGTTGTAGCCCTCCAGCGGATCGTTCGGGTTGCCGGTGGTGGCACAGCCGCCGAGCAGCGCGGCCGAGAGCGCGACCACCGCAACGCCGGCACGGGAGGAACGGAAGACGTTTGGCATTGTTGTTTTCTCCGGAAATCCTGCGCCTTACTGCGCCGGCGGCGCGTCAGCGGCGCGATCGAACATGAACTGGCCGATCAGCTTCTCGAGCACCACCGCCGACTGCGTGATCAGCACACGGTCACCGCTCTTCAGCATCTCGACGTCGGCACCGGCCTCAACCCCGACGTACTGCTCGCCGAGCAGGCCCGAGGTCAGGATCGACGCCGTGCTGTCGGCCGGAAAAGCGTAGCGCTTGTCGATCTCGAGCTCGACCACCGCGCGGTAGATCTCGGTGTCGAAGCGGATCGCGGCGACACGGCCGACCAGCACGCCCGAGCTCTTGACCGGCGCGCGCACCTTGAGGCCGCCGATGTTGTCGAAGGGGGCCTCGACGCGATAAGTCTCGCTGCCGTCCAGCCCCGAGAAATTGCCGACCTTCATCGCCAGGAACACCAGCGCGGCGAAACCGATCGCAACAAAAATGCCGACCCACAGGTCGAGCGCGGTACGACTCATCATCAACCCCGGAACATGAAAGAGGTAAGCACGAAATCCAGCGCCAGGATGGCCAGCGCCGAGGTCACGACGGTGCGGGTGATCGCGCGCGACACGCCTTCGGCGGTCGGCTGGCAATCGTAGCCTTCGAACACGGCGATCAGCGACACCACCGTACCGAAGACCGCGGACTTGATCACGCCGTTCATCACGTCGTATTCGAATTCGACCGCAGCCTGCATCTGCGACCAGAAGGCGCCGTCATCGACGCCGATCACCGCCACGGTGATCAGCCAGCCGCCGAAGATGCCCATCGCCGAGAACAGCGCGGCCAGCAGCGGCATCGACAGCACGCCGCCCCAGAAGCGCGGCGCGACCACGCGCGCGATCGGGTTGACGGCCATCATGTCCATCGCCTTCAACTGCTCGGTGGCCTTCATCAGGCCGATCTCGGCGGTGATCGCCGAGCCGGCGCGGCTGGCGAACAAGAGCGCCGCGATCACCGGCCCGAGTTCGCGCAGCAGCGACAGCGCCACCATCACCCCCACCGCATCGGCCGAGCCGTAGCGCTGCAGGATGTCGTAGCCCTGCAGGCCGAGCACCAGGCCGACGAACAGTCCCGACACCACGATGATCAGCAGCGACAGCACGCCGCTGAAATAGAGCTCGCGGATGGTCAGGTGAATGCGGCGCAGCGACTGCCCGGAGTGCATCAGCACCGCGAACAGGAAGCGGGTGATGAAGCCCAGCCGCCAGACGCCGTCGATGGTCAGCGCGCCGATGCGGCGCAGCGCCGATGCGATCGCGTTCATGCGCCCTCCTCGTTCAGCAGGCTGTCGATCGGCGGCGCCGGATAGTGGAAGGGCACCGGCCCATCGGCCTCGGCATTGACGAACTGATGCACGAAGGGATCGGTCGAGGCACGGATCTCGTCCGGCGTGCCCTGCGCGACGATGCGTCCGTCGGAAACGAAGTAGATGTAGTCCACGATCTCCAGCGACTCATGCACGTCGTGGGTGACCATGACGGTGCTCGCACCGAGCGCGTCGTTCAGGCGCCGGATCAACTGGCCGATGATGCCGAGCGAGATCGGGTCGAGGCCGGCGAAGGGCTCGTCGTACAGGATCAGCATCGGATCGAGCGCCACCGCGCGCGCCAGCGCCACGCGCCGCGCCATGCCGCCCGAGAGCTCGCCCGGATTCAGCTTCGCCGCGCCGCGCAGGCCCACCGCCTGCAGCTTCATCAGCACCAGGTCGTGGATCATGTCGGCCGGCAATGCGGTGTGCTCGCGCAGCGGAAAGGCGACGTTGTCATGCACGCTCATGTCGGTGAACAGCGCCCCGAACTGGAACAGCATGCCCATGCGCCGACGCAGGGCGTAAAGCTCCTTGCCCGTCAGGCGCGCGACGTTGCGCCCCTCGACCTCGACCGTGCCGCCCGACGCGCGCAACTGGCCGCCGATCAGGCGCAGCAGCGTGGTCTTGCCGCAGCCGCTGCCGCCCATGATGGCGACGACCTGGCCGCGATGCACGCTCAGGTCGATGCCGCGCAGGATCTCGCGCTCGCCGTAGGCGAAGCGCACGTCGCGCAGGGAAACCAGCGGAGAAGTCTGATCGGCAGACGTGGACACGGGGATTGAGTGCTCGGAAAAACCCTGAACTATAGCAGAGACAAACCGCAACCACCCGGCGTTGCTGCAATGCAACAAGAAATGCCGGACTGACCGCTTCCTGTGAGATGCGTTCTGTTCCAGATACTTGCAGCCCTTGTGCCACAACCGGGAAGGCCCTCCAGATAATTCAATAAGGATATTCACAATACATTTAAATCCATTTAGCATGCGCACATGCGCCGCATCGAAAGATTTTCTGCCCTTATCACAGCAGCCCTTCTCGCAGGCGCTTGCTCATCCCTCGAGCCCGCGCAGGGACCGCTCGGCCACCTCGATGTGCGGGCTGCCTCCGGGTCGCGACCGGCACTGGCCGCCCCGCAACATGACGAGCCAGGCGCCCCACAAGCGCGCCCGCTCGACATGGAAGCCCCCGCCCATGCCCGCGCGGCCGCCGAGGCGCCGAACCTGCGCCCTGCGGACCCCGCTCCCCACCGCCCCGCGCGCGGCTACTCGCTCGACGTGCGCGACATCCCGGTCGCCGAACTGCTGCTCGCCATCGGTCGCGATGCCGGCCTGGAGCTCGACCTCCACGCCGGCATCGACGGCCGCATCACCCTGCGCGCACAGGACCAGCCGCTGCACGAGCTGCTGGCGCGCATCGCCCGCCAGGCCGACATCCGCTACGAGCTCCGCGGCCGCCATCTCGTCGTCCGCCCCGACACCCCGATGATCCGCAGCTATGCGCTCGACTACGTCAATATCAGCCGCGACATGCGTGGCACCGTCGCCACCAGCACACAGATCGCCACCACCGGCACGGCGGGCCAGAACGGCGGCAGCGGCAGCGGCAACACCTCGGTGACGCAGATCGAGACGCGCGCCAGCAACGACTTCTGGGCCGCGCTCGAGGCCAATCTGGTCAGCATCCTGGCCGAATCGGGCACGGCTGCGCGCGGCTGCGGCGGCGATGGCGCCGCGCGCGCCTGCCACAGCCCCGACGTCATGATCAACCGCGAGAGCGGCGTGCTGATGGTGCGTGCCACCGCCCGCCAGCACGACAACCTGCGCGCCTTCCTCGGCAGCGTGCAGCAGGCCGCGCGCCGGCAGGTGATGATCGAGGCCACCATCGTCGAGGTCACCCTGGCCGACGGCTACCGCCAGGGCATCGACTGGACCCGCATCGGCGTGCCGGGCTGGAACATCCGTCCGCGCGGCAGCGGCGACGCGCTGTCGGGCCAGCCCACCGTGTCGTATCTTTCGGCGCGCAACGACGTCCAGCTCGAGCTGCTGGAGACCTTCGGCACGGTGAAGGTGCTGTCCAGCCCGCGCCTGTCGGTGTTAAACAACCAGACCGCGATGCTCAAGGTAGTCGAGGAGGTCGTCTACTTCCTGGTCGACAGCACCACCACCGAGTACGACGACCGCAAGCAGGCCCGCATCACTGCCACCACCACGCCGCAGTCGGTCTCGGTCGGCATGGTGATGTCGGTGACGCCGCAGATCAGCGCCGAGGGCGAGATCACGCTCAACGTGCGGCCGACGATCTCGGGCATCTCCGGCTTCAAGGACGACCCCAACCCATCGCTGGGCAACATCCCCAACCGCGTGCCGCAGATCCGCACGCGCGAGATCGAATCCATGCTGCGCCTGCGCAGCGGCGAGATCGCCGTGCTCGGCGGGCTGATGGAAGACCGCGTCGACCACGACACCGGTCGCATCCCGCTGCTCGGCGACCTCCCGGTCGTGGGCGAACTCTTCACCCGGCGCGACAACGCGGTGCGGCGCACCGAGCTGCTGATCTTCCTGCGCCCGCTGCTCATCGACGAGCCCACGCTGCAGGCCGGCTATGCCGGCTACGCGGCGCACCTGCCCGACGACGACTTCCTGGCCAGCGCCCCCTCGCCCGGACAGCGCAACTTCCCGCACATGCCGCTGCGCCCGCTGCTCGTGCCTGCCGCCAGCGCAACCGACGCCCCCGCCACCTCGACCGACCGCCTGCCATGAACGCGCCCCTGCCCATCGGCCAGACCCTGCTCGCCGCCGGCCTCATCGGCGAGGACCAGTTGCGCATCGCCCTCCACGAACAGCTCGAGCGCCGCCAGCCGCTCGGCCACGTGCTGGTCCAGCTCGGCTTCGTCAGCGAGGCTGCGCTGCGCGAAGTGCTCGCCACGCGCAGTGGTCTGCCCTGCGTGGACCTGGCGGCCGCGCTCGCCGACCCGGACGCGATCGCGCGCGTGCCGCAGGCCCTGGCGCGCCGCCACCGCCTGTTGCCGCTGCAATACGACGCTGCCCGCCACCGGCTGATCGTGGCCATGGCCGACGCCCACGACATTGTCGCCCTCGACCGCCTGCGCGCCGAGCTCGGCCCCGACGTGCACATCGAGCTGCGCCTGGCCGGCGACGGCGAACTCGGGCGTGCGATCGACCAGCACTACGGCCAGGCGAGCTCGATCGAAGAGCTCGTGCGTGCGCTCGAGCAGCGCACCGGCCCGACGACGTCATCGGCGCGCGACCCGCAGCTCGTCATGCGCCTGGTCGATGCGCTGCTCGCCGATGCCGCCTCGCGCGGCGCCTCCGACCTGCACTTCGAGCCCGAGGCCGGCTTCCTGCGCATCCGTCATCGCATCGACGGCGCCCTGCGCCAGGTGCGCGCGCTGCATCGTGCGTGCTGGCCGGAGCTCGCCGTGCGCCTCAAGGTGCTCGCCGGCATGGACATCGCCGAGTCGCGCAGCCCGCAGGACGGACGCATCAGCGTGGCGATCGGCGGGCGCCCGGTCGACTTCCGCGTCGCCACCCAGCCCACGCTGCACGGCGAGAACATCGTGTTGCGCATCCTCGACCGCGACAAGGGCATCGTGCCGCTCGAGGCGCTCGGCCTCACGCCTGCGCAGGCGGACGAGCTCGCGCGCATCCTCGCCCGCCCCGAAGGCCTGGTGCTGGTGGTGGGCCCCACCGGCAGCGGCAAGACCACCACGCTGTACTCGATCCTCAACCACCTCAGCACCGAGGCGGTGAACGTGATGACACTTGAGGACCCGGTCGAATACCCGCTCGCGATGATCCGCCAGACCCAGGTCGGCGAGGCCTCGCGGCTCGACTTCGCTGACGGCGTGCGTGCGCTGCTGCGCCAGGACCCGGACGTGATCCTGATCGGCGAGATCCGCGACGCCGACACCGCCACCATGGCGCTGCGCGCGGCACTCACCGGCCATCAGGTGTTCGCCACCCTGCACGCCAACTCGGTGTTCGGCGCCATCCCGCGCCTGGTCGAGATCGGCCTCAGCCCGGAGCTGCTCGCCGGCAACCTGACCGGCCTCCTGTCGCAGCGCCTGGTGCGCCGGCTGTGCCCGGCCTGCCGCAAGGCCAGCCCTGCCACTGCGGACGAACTCGCCCGCCTCGGCCTGCCCATCGACGCCGCGCCCCCCGCGCTGTACGAGGCCGTAGGCTGCCCGGCCTGCGACTTCCGCGGCTACCGGGGCCGGCTGGCGATCACCGAGATCCTCGCGATCGACGCCGAGCTCGACGAACTCATCGCGCGCCGCGCGCCCACCGCCGAGCTGCGCGCTGCGGCGCGGCGCACGGGCTTTCACAGCCTTGCCGAAGACGGCGTGCGGCGCGTGCTCGATGGCAGCACCAGCGTGCGCGAACTCGCGCGCGTGGTCGATCTGTCGCCCCTGGCCCCGGCATCCGGCGCGCGCGCATGAGGCGCTTCCGTTACCGCGCCCTCGCCGAGGACGGCCGTCGCGTGCGCGGCGAGCTCGACGCCGCCGACCTGGGCGAACTCGAGCATCGCCTGCGCACGCAAGGCCTGCTGCTGATCAACGGCCAGCCGCGCCGCCCCGGCCTGCTGGGCGCCACCCGCATCCCGCGCCGCGAGCTGATCACCTTCTGCTTCCATCTCGAGCAACTGCTGGAAGCCGGCGTGCCGCCCTTCGAGAGCCTCGCCGCCCTGCGCGACGCGATCACCGAGCCGCGCCTGCAACGCACGATCGCCGCGCTGCTCGCCGACATCGAGCGCGGAAGCCCACTGTCCGACGCCGCCGCGCGCCAGCCGCAGGCCTTCTCGCCGGTGGCCGTCAGCCTGCTGCGCGCCGGCGAGACGGCCGGCCGCCTGCCGATGGCGGTGCGCGACATTGGCGCGACCCTGGTCCAGGAGGATGCGCTCGCCACCCACGCCCGCCGCATCAGCGTTTATCCGGCAATCGTCGGCTCGATCCTGCTGCTGGCGATCGTGGTCGCGCTGACCCAGGTCGTCCCCGAGGTCGAGAAGCTGCTGCGCAGCACCGGCCAGTCCCTGCCGCTGCAGACCCGCCTGCTGGTCGGCCTGTCGCAGGCGGTCCGCGACTGGGGCTGGGCGATGCTGCTCGTGCTCGGCGCTGGGCTGGCGTTCGGCGCGCACGCCCTGGCGCGTTCCGAGCCCCTGCGCATCCGCGCCCACGCGCTGCGCCTGCGCCTGCCGCTGGTCGGCGAGATCCTGCGCAAGCTGGCGCTGGCGCGCTTCGCCGCCCTGTTCGCCACGCTCTACGCCGCAGGCATCAACATCATCGACGCGCTGCGCGCCAGCGAGGACGCCGTTGGCAATCTCGCCTTGCGCGAAGGCCTGCGCGCCGCCCGCCAGGGCATCGAGCAAGGCCGGCCGATGTCCGCGGCCTTCGAGGCGGCGCAGGTGTTTCCGCCGCTGGTCACGCGCATGCTCCGCCTGGGCGAGCACACCGGCGCGCTGGATGGGGCGCTGAACAAGGTGGCGAGCCTGTACCAGCGCGACGTGGCCGACGGCATCGCCCGCCTGCAGGCCGCCGCCGAACCCGCGCTGACCGTGCTGATGGGCGGCCTGCTGCTGTGGATCGCGAGCGCGGTGCTCGGCCCGATCTACGACATCATCACCCGTCTGCCGGTGTAAGCCCATGCTGCGCAAACCGCTCCTGCTGGCGCTCGACGCGCTCGGCCTCGAAGCATGGCAAATGCATGACGGCACGCTCATCCGAGTCGCCGGCTTCGCCCCCGGCGAGGCGAGCGCGCTGCAAACCTG
>JAGOEI010000146.1 GCA_017997795.1 Thauera sp.
GGAAGAAGGCAGCTCGGCACTCATCGGCATGCAGTCGGATTCTCCGCTCGGGGCTGCAGGTGCAGCATCACCCTGCGCCGGCGTTCGCTCAATTGCTGCAGCACGGCCTCGACCGAGTCGGCCTGCGCGCGCACGGTGCACACCGGATCGCCCCACGCAGGGCGCGTGCCAGCGCGCGGGATGTCGCAGCACCACCCCTGCCCGGCCAGCCAGGCCGCGCTCGCCGCGTCCACCTGCCCGGCGCGGCGCGCGAACACGGTCTCGAAGCCGCGCACGACCGTCCCGGTCGAGGCCGGGGTGGCGGAGCCGCAGACCGGCGATGACGCCGGCGCGGACACCGACACGGGCAGGCGGCCTGCGCAAGCCTCGACATGCGCGCGCATCAGCCCGCCCTCGAAAGCGTCGTCGAAGAGCTGGATGGCCGCGGTCGGCCGCGGATTGAGTTCCAGCAGCCACGGCTGCCCCGCCGCATCCAGCACGAAGTCGATGCCATTGAGCCCGACCAGGCCCAGCGCCCGGCTCAGCTTCTGCGCGGCATCCGCAATCTGCTGCCCGGCCGCGGACGGCAAGGCCACCGGCCCCGCGCCACCCCGATACACATACGGACGCCCGCCAAGCGCACGCACGATCTGGCGCGAAAAACCCAGCACGCGCGCATCGCCCCCAGCCGCGACGAAGAGACACGAGAACGCCTCCCCCGCCACCTGACGCTGAAAATACGCGCCCTCCCCCAGGCCCGATGCCGGCGCCGCCTCCGCCGGGCGCACATGCCAGCCTCCGCAGGCGTGGGCGTCCTTCACCAGCCAGCCGCGCGCATCAAGCGGCCGCACGACACTGAAGCCCGGCTGCACGATACCCAGCGCATCGAGCAGCGCCGCGAAATCGGCCGGGCTGCGCACGCGGCGCACGATTTCGGGCCGGTTGCCGATCAGCGGCAGCACGCGCGCAGCCTCGGCGAGCAGGTCGAGCTGCGCCTCGAATCCGCTGCCCGCCACCCAGCCGGCGACGTCGGCGCGCGCCCGCAGGCCGGCAAGGGCGGCCAGCAAGGCGTCGCGCTCCATCGCCAGACCGGTGCCGCCGATGTGCACGCAGGCCTCCGCCAGCCGGCCGGTGTCGATGTCGCCAAACACGTCGAGCGCGATCGGGGAAAAGCCGCTCGCGCGTGCGCACTCGACCAGGCTGCGGGCGGAGGTCGCGACGAAGGCCAGGCGCGCGGGTGGCTGCTGCGGAGAACGTGAGCTCGTCATCGCTGCATTCTGCCACCGGACCTTGACGCTGCCGCAGGGGTCGATCGTTGTGCCAAAACTGAGCACCTGCCCCAGATTTAAGCAGCGTGACCAGCTCGCCGCGCACCCGACCGCCGGCCGCAGCCGCGCGCCGCCCCACGCAGCCCCGGCATGCTTTGCAGCGCCCGAAACGGGGCTCTCGCGAACCCGCCCGACTCCTCCCCCTGCGCCGCCATGCAAATGCGTGCATACGCCGGCCGGCTGCGGCCTGGCACAAGCTTTGCATTGAAGTTGCCAGCTTCAGAGCACCCGAGGCTCGCTGGCGACGGCGGGCATGCTGCAGCAGTAGTCCTCGTGTGCCGCGGCGGGGAAGCTCGGTTGGCGCGGCAAAACACCACAGTGTTGATAAGTGAGGAGACGACAATGAAACAAACAGGGAAACCCGCCCGCCGCAGCCCTCAACTGCTGGCCGCAGTATTGCTGGCCCTGCCCGGGCTCGCACTCGCGAACGCAGACCTCAAGAGCAAGATGGACAACCCGGGCAACTGGGCCGCGCAGGCAGGTGACTTCTACAACCAGCGCTACAGCAAACTCGACCAGATCAACAAGGACAACGTCGGCAAGATGCAGGTCGCGTGGACCTTCTCCACCGGCGTGCTGCGCGGCCACGAAGGCTCGCCGCTCGTCATCGACGGCATGATGTTCATCCACACCCCCTTCCCCAACAAGGTCTTTGCGCTGGACCTCGACACCCAGAAGATCGTGTGGCGTTACGAGCCGCGCCAGGATCCGTCGGTGATCGCGCAGATGTGCTGCGACACCGTCTATCGCGGCCTGGCGTATGCCGAAGGCAAGATCTTCCTGCAGCAGGCCGACAGCACGCTGGTGGCGCTCGACGCCAAGGACGGCAAGGTGCTGTGGAGCGTGGTGAACGGCGATCCGAAGCTCGGCGCGGTCAACACCCAGGCACCGCACGTGTTCGGCGACAAGGTCATCACCGGCATCTCGGGCGGTGAATGGGGCGTGCGCGGCTTCCTCGCCGCCTACGACATGAACACCGGCAAACAGGTCTGGAAGGGCTACAGCACCGGCCCCGACGCCGAGATGCTGATGGACCCCGAGAAGACGATGACCTGGACCGACGGCGAGATGAAGCCGGTCGGCAAGGACTCGTCGCTCAAGACCTGGCAGGGCGACCAGTGGAAGATCGGCGGCGGCACCACCTGGGGCTGGTTCAGCTACGACCCGGCGCTCAACCTGGTCTATTACGGCTCCGGCAACCCCTCGACCTGGAACCCCTCGCAGCGTCCGGGTGACAACAAGTGGTCGATGACGATCTGGGCCCGCGACCTCGACACCGGCGTCGCCAAGTGGGTCTATCAGATGACCCCGCACGACGAGTGGGACTTCGACGGCGTCAACGAAATGATCCTTGCCGACATCAAGGTCAAGGGCAAGGACACCAAGGCCCTGGTGCACTTCGACCGCAACGGCTTCGGCTACACCATGGACCGCGCCACCGGCGCGCTGCTCGTCGCCGAGAAGTACGACCCGACGGTGAACTGGGCCTCGCATGTCGACATGAAGACCGGCCGCCCGCAGGTCGTCGCCAAGTACTCCACCTCCAAGTTCACCAACCCCGAGCACGGCCCGGACGTGAACGTGAAGGGCATCTGCCCGGCGGCGCTCGGCACCAAGGACCAGCAACCGGCCTCGTTCGACCCGAACACCGGCCTGTTCTACGTGCCGACCAACCACGTGTGCATGGACTACGAGCCGTTCGAGGTCGATTACGTTGCCGGCCAGCCCTACGTCGGTGCCACGCTGTCGATGTATCCGACGCCCAACAGCCACGGCGGCATGGGCAACTTCATCGCCTGGGACGCGGGCGAAGGCAAGATCGTGCAGTCCAAGCCCGAGAAGTTCTCGGTGTGGAGCGGTGCGCTCAACACCGCGGGCGGCATCTCCTGCTTCGGCACGCTCGAAGGCTACCTGAAGTGCGTCGATGCCAAGGACATCAACAAGGAGCTGTACAGCTTCAAGACCCCGTCCGGCATCATCGGCAACGTGTTCACCTACACCCACAAGGGCAAGCAGTACCTCGGCGTGTTCTCGGGCATCGGCGGCTGGGCCGGCATCGGCATGGCGGCGGGTCTCGAGAAGGACAACGATGGCCTGGGTGCGGTCGGTGGCTATCGTGACCTGCAGAACTACACCCAGCTCGGTGGTTCGCTGACCATCTTCGCGCTACCCAACCAGTAAGCGCGCAAACCGGCTGCCGCAGCCGCGGCAGCCGGCGCCCGGCACCAGTCCCGGGCGCAATTCGAATCGACAAGACCAGCGGAACACACAGGATCCGCACCGAGGAGGAGTCCCTCATGAAACACAGGCAGTTCGCCCTCGCATTTGCCTTCTTCTGCTTTGGCGGTGCGACCCAGGCCCAGGACGCTCAAGCCGCAGCCAAGACGGGCGAGTCGGACAAGCCGCTGTACACCGTCGTTGACGGTTACAAGGTCGATGCCGACACCCTGAAGGGTTTCAGGACCTGGCGTTCAGCCGCCTGTGACCGTTGCCACGGCGCCAACCAGGAAGGCATGGTCGGCCCCTCGCTGATCGAAAGCCTGAAGGTGCTGAGCAAGGAAGAATTCATCGCCACCGTGCGCGACGGCCGCCTCGACAAGGGTATGCAGAGCTTCGGCGCCGACCCGCGCGTGATGGACAACATCGACCATCTCTATGCCTATCTGAAGGGGCGCTCGGACGGCGCGATCACGCGCGCCCGCGTGAGCGCGATCGAATGAAGGCTCACGGCCGCAAAGGAATCCAGATGACCGAGACTCGCCGCCCCATCAACGCCGATCGCGCCGGCCGGCGCCGCTTCACCGCGGGCGCAGCCCTTGCATGCGCGACCGCCTTCCTGCTCGCGACCGCGCCTGCCGCCCAGGCCGGCGAAGGCAAGGCCGGCGGTCGCGACGCCGTGCGCGTGTGCCAGGACCCGAACAACCTGCCCTTCGCCAACGACAAGGAGCAGGGTTTCGAGAACCGCATCGCCGAGCTGCTGGGCAAGCACCTGGGCGTGCCGGTCACCTACTTCAACTACCCGCAGCGCTTCGTTTTCATCCGCAACACCCTGCGCTACAAGCTGCCGGGCGAGGACTACCCGTGCGACGTGATCATCGGCGTGCCGGTCGGCTTCGACCAGGTCGCAGTCACCAAGCCCTACTACCGCTCGACCTACGCGATGGTCTTCGCGCAGGGCAAGGGGCTCGATGACGTCAACAGCGTCGACGACTTCCTCGCGCTCGGGCCCGAACGGCTGTCGAAACTCAAGATCGGCCTGTACGACAAGTCGCCGGCGTCACAGTGGATGGACCGCCACAACCTGGTCGATCAGGGCGTGCCCTACCAGACCATCAACGTGGCCATGGACCACTACGTCGGCGACATCATCGACAAGGACCTCGCGGGCGGAAAGCTCGACGTCGCCATCGTGTGGGGGCCGGTCGCGGGCTACTACGCCAGCAAGTTCAATCCGCCGATGAAGGTGGTGCCGATGAAGTCCGAACCGGGCGTGCAGTTCGACTTCGCCTTCGGCATGGGCATCCGGCGCGGCGAACCGGAATGGAAGGCGCAGCTCGAGGGCTTCCTCGACACCCACCAGGCGCAGATCGCCGAGATCCTGAAGACCTACAACGTGCCGCTGGTCGAGGGTGACCAGAAGGTCGTCAGCAACTGAGCCCCGTGCGCAGGACGACGCGCCCCGGCGCCCGTCCTGCCGCCGCAGTGCAGGAAACCCATGCGCCCGAAGACCCTCTCCACCCGCTCCACCCTTCCGCCTCCGCGCGCCCGTTGCGGCCTTTTTGCCGCGATGCTCGCCGTGGTCCTGGCATTGCCCGCCCTGGCGAGCACGGCGAATGCGCAATCGACCGTGCAGTCCGCCACCCCGGACACCACCCCGCAGGCCAACGCCCAGGACTACTCCGAGGCCGAACGCATCATCTTCATGACAGAGCATCTGGGCAAGGTGCAGCCGCCGCAGACGCTCGCCTACCGCTTCAACAAGCACGGCTCGCTCGAGGCCGACTTCGAGGACAAGGTCACCTTGCGCCTGTCCCCCACCGCGGCCGGCACCTGCTGCACCGGCGAGGCCGACTTCCTGAGCGCCGAGCGGCGGCTGACGCTGCCCACCGTCGAGGATGCGCGTGCCAACCCGGTGATCCTGTACTTCCTCGAGCATGACGTGCGCGACATGAACCGGCTCACCAAGGGCCAGCAGAA
>JAGOEI010000147.1 GCA_017997795.1 Thauera sp.
CACGACCTCGGCCACACCCCCTTCGGCCACGCCGGCCAGGACGCGCTCAACGCCTGCATGAAGGACTTCGGCGGCTTCGAGCACAACCTGCAGTCGCTGCGCACCGTGGACCTGCTCGAGGATCGCTACGCCGCCTTCGACGGCCTGAACCTGATGTTCGAGACGCGCGAGGGCATCCTCAAGCATTGCTCGCGCGCCAACGCCGAGCGCCTGGGTGACGTGGGCCGGCGTTTCCTGGAAGGCAGCCAGCCCGCGCTCGAAGCCCAGCTTGCCAACCTGGCCGACGAGATCGCCTACAACAACCACGATGTCGATGATGGCCTGCGTTCGGGCCTGATCACGCTCGAGCAGCTCGAGGACGTGCCGCTCTTCGCCGCCCAGCGCCGCGAGGCCGAGGCGCGCTGGCCGGGGCTGTCCGGGCGCAAGCTGATCAACGAGACCGTGCGCCGCATGATCCACCTGATGGTGATCGACCTCCTCGAGCAGACCCGTGCCAACATCGCCGCCGCCGGCGTCGCCACGCTCGACGACGTACGCGCCGCGCCGCGCCTGGTGGCGTACTCGGACGCCTTGCTGCCGCGCCTGCGCGAGCTGAAGGTGTTCCTGCGCGACAACCTGTACCGGCACTACCAGGTGCTGCGCATGACCAACAAGGCGCGGCGCATCGTCGGCGACCTGTTCGCCGCCTTCATGGACGACCCGCACATCCTGCCGCCGCAGTACCAGGCGATGGCGCGCGAGGACAAGCCGCGGGCCATCGCCGACTACATCGCCGGCATGACCGACCGCTACGCGATGAAGGAGCACCGCCGGCTGTTCGCGGTTGGCGAGATCCACTGACCGGCGCTGCGGTCGTGGGAGCAAGGGTCTGCGGGAGCGGGCTTGCCCGCGAATGTCGCGAGACCAAGCGCCGTTTTCGCGGCCAAGGCCGCTCCCACGGGTCTGCTCGCGGCCGCGACGGGGCGGCTGCGCCAGCAGGCGGAGTGTCCGATCGATGGCGTGCCGCAGTGCAAAAAAACTGTTGAATCTCCGCAGCTTTGGGGGGTATAGTTTTTTCGAAAGCAACGAGTCAGGCGCGCGTGTCCAAGTTGGTGCATGCAGGGTCGGAACTCTGCGATTTCTGCCCTTCAGATCGTTGTTTTTGCACCAGTTTGGTGCAAACTACAAAGCCGGTGCGCGCGCGCCCGGCTTTTTTGTGCGCGTTCGGTTTGTCGGCGCTTGCCTGCGGGCAAGGCCTTGTCCGTCCCCCAACGCGTGATCTTGCGTGTCGTTTGAGGAAAAGAAGATGGATCTGCCCCAAAAGCAGGGTCTGTACGACCCCGCCAATGAACACGATGCCTGTGGCGTGGGTTTCATCGCCCACATCAAGGGCGAGAAACGTCATGACATCATTCTGCAGGGCCTCGAGATCCTGAAGAACCTCGATCACCGTGGCGCTGTCGGTGCCGACCCGCTGCAGGGTGACGGCGCTGGCATTCTCATCCAGATCCCCGACCAGCTCTACCGCGAGGAGATGGCGGCCCAGGGCGTGAGCCTGCCGCTGCCCGGTGAGTACGGCGTCGGCATGGTGTTCATGCCCAAGGAAGCCGCCTCGCGCCTGGCCTGTGAAGAAGAGATCGAGCGTGCGGTCGTCGGCGAAGGCCAGATCGTGCTCGGCTGGCGCGACGTGCCGGTCAATCGCGACATGCCGATGTCGCCGACGGTCAAGGCCATGGAGCCGGTGATCCGCCAGATCTTCATCGGCCGCGGCCCCGACGTGATGGTCACCGAGGCGCTCGAGCGCAAGCTCTACGTCGTGCGCCGGCGCGCGGCCAACGCCATCGGTGCGCTCAAGTTGAAGCACGGCAAAGAGTTCTACATGGTGTCGATGTCGGCACGCACGGTGAACTACAAGGGCCTGCTGCTGGCCAACCAGGTCGGCGAGTACTACTCGGACCTGCTCGATGCGCGCGCGGTGTCGGCGCTGTCGCTGGTGCACCAGCGCTTCTCCACCAACACCTTCCCGAAGTGGAACCTCGCCCACCCGTTCCGCTACATCGCCCACAACGGCGAGATCAACACGCTGCGCGGCAACTACAACTGGATGCGCGCGCGCGAAAAAGGCGTGCATTCGCCGCTGCTCGGCGAAGACCTGCAGAAGATCTGGCCGCTGATCTACCCCGGCCAGTCCGACTCGGCCTCGTTCGACAATGCGCTCGAGCTGCTGGTGATGAGCGGCTACTCGCTCGCCCACGCGATGATGATGATGATCCCGGAAGCCTGGGAGTCGCACACGCAGATGGACGAGAAGCGCCGCGCCTTCTACGAATACCACGCGGCGATGATGGAGCCGTGGGACGGCCCCGCCGCGGTGGCCTTCACCGACGGCCGCCAGATCGGCGCCACCCTCGACCGTAACGGCCTGCGCCCGGCGCGCTACCTGGTCACCGACGACGACCTCGTGGTGATGGCCTCCGAGTCCGGCGTGCTGCCGATCCCCGACAGCAAGATCGTCAAGAAGTGGCGCCTGCAGCCGGGCAAGATGTTCCTGATCGACATGGAACAGGGCCGCATCATCGGCGACCAGGAACTCAAGGAGTCGCTCGCCAACGCCAAGCCCTACGCCGACTGGCTGCGCCGCATCAACATCAAGCTCGACACCCTCGAGGCCCCGGCCGTGCTCGACACCGCTGCCGCCGCCGAGCGCGTCGCGCCGCTGCTCGACCGCCAGCAGGCCTTCGGCTACTCGCAGGAAGACATCAAGTTCATCCTCGAGCCGATGGGCAAGGCGGGCGAGGAAGCGACCGGCTCGATGGGCAACGACTCGCCGCTGGCGGTGCTGTCGTCGAAGAACAAGCCGATCTACAACTACTTCCGCCAGTTGTTCGCGCAGGTCACCAACCCGCCGATCGACCCGATCCGCGAGCAGATGGTGATGTCGCTGGTGTCCTTCATCGGGCCCAAGCCGAACCTGCTCGAGATCAACGAGATCAACCCGCCGTTCCGCCTCGAGGTGAGCCAGCCGGTGCTGGACTTCGAGGGCATGGCCAAGATCCGCAACATCGCGCGCTACACGCAGAACAAGTTCCGCTCGGCCGAGCTGGACATCTGCTACCCGGCCGAATGGGGCAACGAGGGCGTGGAAGCGCGCCTCGCCTCGCTGTGTGCCGACGCCGAGAACGCGGTGCTGGGCGGCAACAACATCCTGATCGTGTCCGACCGCAAGCTGGCGGCCGACCGCGTCGCGATTCCCGCGCTGCTGGCGCTGTCGGCCATCCACCAGCACCTGGTGGCCAAGGGCCTGCGCACCCGCGCCGGCCTGGTGGTCGAGACCGGTTCGGCGCGCGAAGTGCATCACTTCGCGGTGCTCGCCGGCTACGGCGCCGAGGCCGTGCATCCCTACCTCGCGCTCGAGACCCTGCAGCACCTGGCCGGTGACGAGGAGGCGGCGGCGAAGTACGTCAAGCACTTCGTCAAGGCGGTCGGCAAGGGGCTGATGAAGGTCATGTCCAAGATGGGCATCTCGACCTACATGTCCTACACCGGCGCGCAGATCTTCGAGGCCGTCGGTCTCAAGCAGGCGCTGCTCGACAAGTACTTCACCGGCACCACCAGCCAGGTCGAGGGCATCGGCGTGTTCGAGGTGATGGAAGAGTCCATCCGCCTGCACAAGGCCGCGTTCTCCACCGACCCGGTGCTGCACGACATGCTCGACGCCGGCGGCGAATACGCCTTCCGCATCCGCGGCGAAGAGCACATGTGGACGCCGGACGCGATCGCCAAGCTGCAGCACGCCACGCGCTCGGGCAAGTCGGAGACGTACAAGGAGTACGCCCGCATCATCAACGACCAGGGCAAGCGCCACATGACGCTGCGCGGCCTGTTCGAGCTCAAGGCCGCCGAGACCCCGGTGGCGCTGGACGAGGTCGAGCCCGCCAAGGAAATCGTCAAGCGCTTCGCCACCGGCGCGATGTCGCTCGGCTCGATCTCCACCGAGGCCCACACCACGCTGGCGGTGGCGATGAACCGCATCGGCGGCAAGTCGAACACCGGCGAGGGCGGCGAGGACCCGATGCGCTTCAAGCCGCTGACCGCGGCGATCAAGCTGTCGCAGGTGATCGGCGAGACGCGCATCGCGCGCGACCTTGACCTCAACGCGGGCGATTCGCTGCGTTCGGCGATCAAGCAGGTGGCTTCGGGCCGCTTCGGTGTCACCACCGAGTACCTGGTCAACGCCGACCAGATCCAGATCAAGATGGCCCAGGGCGCCAAGCCCGGTGAGGGCGGCCAGTTGCCCGGCCACAAGGTGTCGGAATACATCGGCTTCCTGCGCCACTCGGTGCCGGGCGTCGGCCTCATCTCGCCGCCGCCGCACCATGACATCTACTCGATCGAAGACCTCGCGCAGCTCATCCACGACCTCAAGAACACCAACCCGGTGGCCAGCATCTCGGTCAAGCTGGTGTCCGAGATCGGCATCGGCACGGTGGCGGCCGGCGTGGCCAAGGCCAAGGCCGACCACATCGTCGTCGCCGGCCATGACGGCGGCACCGGTGCCAGCCCGTGGAGCTCGATCAAGCACGCCGGCTCGCCGTGGGAGCTTGGCCTGGCCGAGACCCAGCAGACCCTGGTGCTCAACCGCCTGCGCTCGCGCATCCGCCTGCAGGTCGATGGCCAGATCAAGACCGGCCGCGACGTCGTCATCGGTGCGCTGCTCGGCGCCGACGAGTTCGGCTTCGCCACCGCGCCGCTGGTCGTCGAAGGCTGCATCATGATGCGCAAGTGCCACCTCAACACCTGCCCGGTCGGCGTCGCCACCCAGGACCCGGTGCTGCGCGCGCGCTTCGCCGGTCAGCCCGAGCACGTGGTCAACTACTTCTTCTTCGTCGCCGAGGAAGTGCGCGAGCTGATGGCCCAGCTCGGCATCCGCAAGTTCGACGAGCTCATTGGCCGCGCCGACCTGCTCGACATGAAGAAGGGCATCGCGCACTGGAAGGCGCAGGGCCTGGATTACTCGCGCATCTTCTACCTGCCGCCGGTGCCGGCCGAGGTGCCGCGCCTGCACACCGAGACGCAGGACCACGGCCTCGACAAGGCGCTCGACAGGCAGCTCATCGCGCTCGCCGCGCCCGCGCTGGAGAAGGGCGAGAAGGTCAACATCGACCTGCCGGTGCGCAACATCAACCGCACCGTCGGCGCCATGCTGTCGGGCCAGGTCGCGACGCGTTACGGTCACGCCGGGTTGCCTTCCGACACCATCCACATCCGCCTCAACGGCACCGCCGGGCAGAGCTTCGGCGCCTTCCTGGCGCGCGGCGTGACGCTCGAGCTGGTGGGCGAGGGCAACGACTACGTCGGCAAGGGCCTGTCGGGCGGGCGCATCATCGTGCGTCCGAAGGCCGAGTTCCGCGGCA
>JAGOEI010000148.1:0-1762 GCA_017997795.1 Thauera sp.
CTCCTCCGAGATTCCGAAAAATGCTGATCCACAAGCCCGGCGACATCCTGCCCTCCGAAATCACCGCGCGCGGCCTGTTCGAGCGCCGACGCGAATTCCTCACCCGCAGCGGCGCCGGGCTGATCGCCGGTGCTGCGATGTGGCACGGCGTGCCAGCCGACGCGCGCGCCGCCGCCGCCAAGCTGCAGACCACGCCCTCGGCGCTGAGCACCACCGAGCCGCTAACCGATTACAAGGCGGTGACCACCTACAACAATTTCTACGAGTTCGGCACCGACAAGGGCGACCCGGTGCAGAACGCAGGCCGCATGGTGGTGCAGCCGTGGACGGTTGCAGTCGAAGGCCTGGTCGGCAAGCCGCGCCGCTTCGACATCGACGACCTGCTCAAGCTCGCGCCGCTGGAAGAGCGCATCTACCGCATGCGCTGCGTGGAGGGCTGGTCGATGGTGATCCCGTGGGTGGGCTTCCCGCTCGCGGCGCTGCTCAAGCAGGTGGAGCCCCTGGGCAGTGCGAAGTACGTGGAATTCCTGACCCATTACGACCCCGCGATCATGAGCCGCCGCCCGGTGCTGGACTGGCCTTACGGCGAGGGCCTGCGCCTGGACGAAGCCCAGCATCCGCTCACCCTCCTCGCCGTCGGGCTTTACGGCGAGGTGCTGCCGAACCAGAATGGCGCGCCGGTGCGGCTGGTGGTGCCGTGGAAGTACGGCTTCAAGAGCGCGAAGTCGATCGTCACCATCCGCCTGACCGAAACGCAACCCGCCACCGCCTGGAACAAGGCGGCGCCGCAGGAATACGGCTTCTACTCCAACGTGAACCCGGCGGTGTCGCACCCGCGCTGGAGCCAGGCCACCGAACGCCGCATCGGTGAGCTGCGCAAGCGCCCGACGCAGCCCTTCAACGGCTACGCCGAGCAGGTCGCCAGCCTGTACCAGGGCATGGACCTGAGGAAATTCTACTAACCGGGCGGCCGGCCGCACCCGCGGCGCGACCGCCAGCCGGGCCCGCAGGCGCAGATCGCGCACGGCGCGCCCCACGTACCGCACACAACGCATTTCAGCCGATGAGCCTTTCCCTCCGAACACCGCCCGCCACTGCGATCACCGTCATCAAGGCGATCGTCTTCTTCCTCTGCCTGCTGCCGGCGGTGAATCTCGCCCTCGGCTGGCAGGCCGACGCGCTCGGCGCCAACCCGATCGAGACCATCACCCGCGCCAGCGGCGAATGGACGCTGCGCTTCCTGCTGATCACGCTGGCAGTGACGCCGCTGCGCAGGCTCACCGGGCTGCACTGGCTGCTGCGTCTGCGCCGCATGCTCGGGCTGTATGCCTTCGCCTACGCCACTGCGCACTTTGCAATCTACCTGTGGCTGGACCAGTTCTTCGACTGGGGCGCGATCGCGCGCGACATCCTCGAGCGCCCCTTCATCACCGTCGGCTTCGCCGCCTTCGTGCTGCTGATCCCGCTCGCTGCAACCTCGAACAGCTTCGCGATCCGCCGCCTCGGCGGACGCCAGTGGCAGTCGCTGCATCGCTCGGTGTACGCGATCGCGATCATCGCGGTGGTGCATTTCTGGTGGCTGGTGAAGGCCGACGTGCTCGAGCCGGCGATCTACGCGCTGATCCTCGCCGCGCTGCTGGGCGTGCGCGCGTGGTGGCGCGAACTCGAGCGCCGCAGGCAGTTGTCGGTGCCGCCGCCGGCGAAGCACCTGCAACGGCCGGTGATCAGGATCGTGCCGCGGCAGTAGGGTCCTTGTGCTTTG
>JAGOEI010000148.1:1862-5383 GCA_017997795.1 Thauera sp.
GCTCCGCGGCCTCGGCCAGCAGCCCGAGGCGGGCGAGGTTGTCCTGCGCGCAGCCCAGCGCACGCGGCGACAGGTCAGTGGCCACCACGCGCCCCACCCCGCGGCGCGCGAGCAGCGCGGCGATGACGCCGGTGCCGGTGCCGATGTCGAAGGCAAGCGTGCGCGCGGGCAGCGGCACGCGCGCGACGAGGTCGAGATATTCGCCGCGGATCGGCGAATACACGCCGTACCACGGATGGATTCGCTCGCCGAGCGCCGGCACCAGCACGCCCTTGCGCCGCCACTCGTGCGCGCCGATGAGGCCGAGCAGCTCGCGCAGCGACATCACGAAGGGGGCGTCGGCCAGGTCCGCGTCCGGCGTGCCCGCGACCGCCTCGGCGAGCACCTCGGCCACCGCGGGGGCGCGCCGCAGCGGGATCTGCGCGCCGGCCTCGAAGGGAATCAGCAGCATGCCGAGCGTGCGCGCGCGCTGCGCTTGCGCCATGCGGTGGAGGTGGAAGGCTTCGGCGGGGGTGGCCGGCGGCCTGGCCGCCTTGCCCGGCTTGCGCGCGCGGCCGTCGGCGCGGCGCGCCATCGCCTGCAGCAGCTGGCGGGCGTTGTGGTAGTCGCCGCGCCACAGCAGCGCGCTGCCCTCGCAGGCCAGGCGCCAGGCGGTGTCGGCCTTCATGGTGTCGTCGGCCACCACCACGCGGCGCGGTGGCGCCTGGCCGCTCTCGGAGCGCCAGCGCGCCTGGCAGGTGCGCGCCGCGCCCTCGGCGCCCGCCGCCTCTTCCCACACGATCTGCGCGGGCTCGCCGGGTGCCTGCGGGCGAGGCTTCGCCACGGTCGCAGGCTTGGCGGCGGCCAGGGCATCAAGGGCTGCGCTCGCGACGCCATCCGGGGACGCGCCAGCGACGCGATCGGGGGATGCGCTCACCGGATTCAGCCCTGCTTCGGCCGGATCGCGTGCTTGGGGCGGAAGACCTTGATCACCGCGTCGTCGGTCTCGATATAAGGGCCGCCGACGAGGTCGATGCAGTACGGCACGGCGGCGAAGATGCCGAGGTGGCGCACGCTGCCGTCGGCGTCGCGCACGCCCTCGAGCGTCTCGCGGATCGACTTGGGCTGGCCCGGCAGGTTGATGATCAGGCACTTGCCGCGGATGACCGCGACCTGGCGCGACAGGATGGCGGTGGGCACGAAGTTGAGGCTGATGCGGCGCATCTCCTCACCGAAGCCGGGCATTTCCTTGTCACCGATCGCGAGCGTGGCCTCGGGGGTCACGTCGCGCACCGCCGGGCCGGTGCCGCCGGTGGTGAGCACCAGGTTGCAGCCGGCGGTATCGACTAGGTCGACCAGGGTGCGCTCGATCAGCGCGCGCTCGTCGGGGATCAGCCGGGTCTCGGCGCTCCACGGCGAGGTCAGCGCCCTGCCCAGCCAGTCCTTCAGCGCGGGGAGGCCCTGGTCTTCGTAGGTGCCGTCGGAGGCTCGATCGCTGATCGACACCAGGCCGATGCGGATGTGTTCACTCATGGGTTCGGTCCCTGTTCGGTTGCGTCCTCATCGGCAGCGCGCTCCACCTCAGCCTCAGCCTCGGCGGCGGCGTCGCTGGCTTCCTGCAGCTCGCGCAGCACGCGGAAGATCTCGCGGAAGGACTTCGGCGGCCTGGCGGCCTCGCGCTCCTTCAAGGCGTTGCGGCGCAGGGTGCGCAGGTATTGCAGGTCGGCCTCGGGCCAGGTCTCGGCGATGGTGCCGATGGTCTGCTCGTCCTCGAGCAGTTGCTCGCGCAGGCGCTCGAGGCGGTGCATCTTCGCGATCTCGGTGGCGGAGTTGCCGGCGAAGATCTCGAGCTGGGCCTGGATGGGCTCGGGGTCGACCTTGCGCATCAGCTTGCCGACGTACTGGAGCTGGCGGCGGCGGGCCTCCATCTTGAAGCCCTGCGCGGCGCGGATCGCCTCGTACAGCGCATCGGGCAGCGGCACCTTCTTGAGGCGCTCGGGCGACAGGGCGACAAGTTGCTCGCCGAGATCCTGCAGCGCATGCATGTCGCGCTTGCGGCTGCTCTTGCTCGGCGGCTCGAGGAAATCGTCCTCGTCTTCGGGGGCGGATTGACCGTGACGGCGCGAATCTGGGCGCATTGCGTGCGGGGGGTCTGGCTTGATCGGGTTAAGATTATAGCCTTTGCACGCATCCGGCCCGCCCATGTCCAGCCCAGGCTTTTCCTTTTCGCAGGCGCATCTCGCCGAAATCGCCACCGACATCCTCAAGCACGCGAAGAAGCACGGCGCCTCCGCCTGCGAGACCGACGTCTCCGAAGGCTTCGGCCAGTCGGTCGCAGTGCGCAAGGGCGAGGTCGATACCATCGAGTACAACCGCGACAAGGGCGTGGGCGTCACCGTCTATGTCGGCCAGCAGCGCGGCTACGCGAGCACCTCGGACTTCTCGAAGAAGGCGCTCAAGGCCACGGTGGAGGCGGCGCTGTCGATCGCCCGCTTCACCGCGCCCGACCCCTGCGCCGGGCTGGCCGACGCTGCGCTCATGGCGAAGGCCAAGGACATGCCCGAGCTCGACCTCTTCCACCCGTGGCAGATCGATGTCGGCGAGGCGATCGCGCTCGCGCGCCGCTGCGAAGACGCGGCCTTTGCGGTGAGCCCCAAGATCAGCAACTCCGAGGGCGCCAACACCTCGATCCAGCAGTCGCACTTCGTGTCGGCCAACAGCCACGGCTTCATCGGCGGCTACGCCACCACCCGCCACGGCCTGTCGTGCTCGGTGATCGCCGGCGAGGGCGACGCCATGCAGCGCGAGTACTGGTACGACTCGCGCCGCGATCCCGCCGAACTGATGGCGGCCGAGGACGTCGGTCGGCTGGCCGGCGAGCGCGCCCTGGCGCGCCTTGGCGCGAAGAAGATCCGCACCTGCGAGGTGCCGGTGATCTTCGAGGCCCCGCTCGCCGTGGCGCTGGTCGGCAACTTCGTGCAGGCGGTGAGCGGCGGCTCGCTCTACCGCAAGTCGAGCTTCCTGCTCGACAGCCTCGGCCAGCAGGTGTTCTCGCCGGTGGTGAGCATCGCCGAGCGCCCGCACCTGAAGAAGGCTTTCGGCTCCAGCCCCTTCGACAGCGACGGCGTCGTCACCCACGATCGCGAGGTGGTGAGCGACGGCGTACTCAACGGCTACTTCCTGTCGACCTATTCGGCACGCAAGCTCGGCATGCAGACCACCGGCAACGCTGGCGGCTCGCACAACCTCATCGTCAAGTCGGGCGAGCACGACCTCGCCGCGCTCATCAGGAAAATGGACAAGGGCCTGCTGGTGACCGAATTGCTCGGCCACGGCGTGAATTACGTCACGGGTGATTACTCGCGCGGTGCGGCAGGCTTCTGGGTAGAGAAGGGCAAGATCAAGCACGCCGTCGAGGAGATCACCATCGCCGGCAACCTGCGCGACATGTTCCGCAACATCGTCGCGGTGGGCAACGACGCCCTGCCGCGCGGCGCCAAGCTGTGCGGGTCGGTGCTGATCGAGCGCATGAAGATCGCCGG
>JAGOEI010000149.1 GCA_017997795.1 Thauera sp.
GGGCCTGTGGCGCGCACTGCCCGGCTTGCTGTCGCCATGAGATCGAACGTCCTTTATTCGTTGGTCGACGCCAGCACTTCTGCAAGTGAGGTGACGCCCTGTTTTACCTTGCGCAGACCCGACTGGCGCAGGTCGCGCACGCCTTCGCGCTGGGCCTGGGCGGCGATGTCCATCGAGTTGCCGCCCGTCATGATGATGTGGGCGATCTCCTCGGTGATCGGCATGACCTGATAGATGCCCACGCGGCCCTTGTAGCCGCTGCCCTTGCAGCGGTCACAGCCCACGGGGCCCATCGGCTGCCAGCTCCCGTCCAGCTCCTCTGCACCGAATCCAGCCTGCATCAGCGCTTCCACCGGAATCTCCATCGGCTTCTTGCAGGAGCATAGCCGGCGTGCGAGGCGTTGGGCCGTGATAAGAATCACCGAGGATGCGATATTGAACGGCGCCACGCCCATATTCTTTAGGCGTTCGAGCGTCGAGGGTGCGTCGTTGGTGTGCAGGGTGGACAGCACGAGGTGGCCGGTCTGGGCGGCCTTGACTGCGATCTCGGCGGTCTCCAGGTCGCGGATCTCGCCCACCATGATGATGTCCGGGTCCTGGCGCAGGAAGGAGCGCAGCGCGGCGGAGAAGGTGAGCCCGGCCTTTTCGTTGACGTTGACCTGGTTGATGCCGGGCAGGTTGATTTCGGCCGGATCCTCCGCGGTGGAGATGTTGACGTCCGCGCCATTGAGCATGTTGAGACAGGTGTACAGCGACACCGTCTTGCCCGAGCCGGTGGGGCCGGTCACCAGCACCATGCCGTAGGGGCGCTTGATCGCATTGACCAGCGCCTCCTTCTGGTCCGGGTCGTAGCCGAGCGCATCGATACCCAGCATGGCCGAGCTCGGGTCGAGGATCCGCATCACGATTTTTTCGCCGTGCAGCGTTGGCAGGGTCGATACGCGAAAGTCGATTGCCTTGTTCTTGGACAGCACGAGCTTCATGCGCCCGTCCTGCGGCACTCGTTTCTCGGAGATGTCGAGGCGCGAGATCACCTTGATGCGCGCCGCGATCTTGTCCTTGAGCACCAGCGGCGGCTGCGAGATGTCGCGCAGGATGCCGTCGGTGCGCACGCGGATGCGGTAGTACTTCTCGTAGGGCTCGAAGTGGACGTCGGAGGCGCCCTCGTTGATGGCGTCGATCAGCACCTTCTGGATGAACTTGACGACCGGGGCGTCATCGACCTCGTTCGCTTCGTCCTCGTCGCGCTGCTGCGTCGGGCTGTCCTGCTGCAGCATGTCCATGTCGAAGGCTTCGCCGGTGAGCTCCTTGAGCGTGTCGGCGGCCGATTCGGACAGGGTGTCGACGACGCGCTTGAGCTTGTCGGCTTCGGCGATCACGAGGTCGAGCTGCATGCCGGTCTGGAAGCGGATCTCGTCGAGCGCGCGCAGGTTCGACGGGTCGGCGGTGGCGAGCGTGATGCGGTTCTGGCGCTTGGCGAGCGGGGCGACCTGGTGCTTGGCGAGCAGCTTGCGGTCGACCGCCTCGCGCGCGAACATCGCGGGGTCGAAGGCGGCGATGTCGAGCAGCGGATAGCCGAAGGTCTCGGCCGCGAAGCGCGCCATCGCCGCGCAGTTCATCAGGCCGCGATTGGCAACCTCGAGCATGAAGGCGTTGGTGCTGTCGCTCGCGTGCGCGGAGCAGGCGAGGGCATCGGCCTCCTGCAGATGACCGTGCTGGATCAGCGCCCTGGCAAATCCGCTCAGGGTCGGTTTGGTGGTAGCCGCCATGCCTTGCTCGCGTTCGAGGTGCGGTCGATGTTGCCCGCCGCCTGCAGCCTTGTAAAGCGCCGTTCCACGCTTGCCGTGATCGGCTGCCTCATTGTTCGTTGGTGCGCGAGATCGGCCGGAACACGCGTGCGGTGCGCACCATGCGGTCCTGTGTCTGCACGACCTCGATCGGGGTGTCGGCGATCTTCATCGACACGCCGGTTTCGGGGATGTCCTGCAGGTGCTCGAGGATCAGGCCGTTGAGCGTCTTCGGTCCGTCCGTGGGCAGCTCGAGTTCGAGCTTGCGGTTGAGCTCACGCAGGTTGGCCGAGCCATCGACCAGCACGTTGCCGTCCTCGTTCCAGACCACGCGATCGCCGGCGTCGGGCGTGCTGGTGGTGAACTTGCCGATCAGCTCCTCGATGATGTCCTCGAGCGTGATGAGGCCGAGCAACTCGCCGTACTCGTCCACGACGAAGGCCAGGCGCTGCTGGTTCTCCTGGAAGAACTGGAGCTGCGAGTACAGCGGCGTATCGGCCGGCACGAAGTACGGCCGCGCGAGCAACTCGCGGATGCGCTCGGTGCCGAAGTCCTGCTCGAGCGTGTCGCTGAGCAGGCGGCGTTGATGCAGCACGCCGACCACGTGCTCGCGGTCGCCGTCGTAGACCGCGAGGCGGGTGTGGAAGCTGGTGGCGATCTGGTGGCGGATCTCCTGCTCCGGGTCGGACAGGTCGATGCCTTCGATGGCGCCACGCGGCGTCATCACGTCCTCGACCGAGATGCTCTCGAGGTCGAAGAGGTTCATCAGGATGCTGCGGTGCTTGTGCGGGATGTACTGGCCCGACTCGATCACCATCGCCCGCAGCTCCTCGACCGACAGCGCCGTGCTGGTGTCCTCCTTCGACTTCAGGTTCAGCAGCCCGAGCAGCCCGCGCGAAAACAGGTTCACGAACCACACCGCAAAGTAGAAGGTGCGCAGCAGCGCCGACAGTGGATAGGCGACGATCGGTGCGAGGCGGTCGGCGTGGTTGGCGCCGATCACCTTGGGCGTGATCTCGGAAAACACCAGGATCGCGAAGGTCACCAGCAGCGTCGCGATGCCGAGCGCCCAGCGCTCGTTGCCGAAGAGCTCGAGCGTGATCACGCTGACCAGCGTGGCGGCCGCGGTGTTGACGAGGTTGTTGAAGAGCAGGATCACGCCCAGCAGGCGGTCGGTCTTGCCAAGGAGGTCGAGCGCAAGTTCGGCGCCGCGTTGTCCCTGGGCGGCAAGCGAGCGCAGGCGGTAGCGGTTGGCGGCCATCATCACCGTCTCGGACATCGAGAAGCAGGCCGACAGCACCAGCAGCACGACGAGGGCGGTGATTTGAAGCGTCAGGTGGATGTCCGACACAAGGGGAGCGTGGAGTCTGCGGGAGCTCGAGTATTGGAGCGGGTCAGGACACTGTCAATGGCGCGGCAGCAGCCGTGCTCATCCCGTGCGGTGGAGTACCACTTCGATGACGAAGCGGCTGCCCACATAAGCCAGCATCAGCGCCACGAAGCCCGCGAGGGTCCAGCGCAGCGCCACGCGTCCGCGCCAGCCCCACAGCCGGCGCCCCACCAGCAGGCCGCCGAACAGCATCCACGAGATCACTGCGAACACGGTCTTGTGATCGGCGCGCAGCGCCTGGCCGAACAGGGTCTCGGAGAACAGCAGGCCGGTGACCAGGGTCAGCGTCAGCAGCACGAAGGCAATGCTGATCAGGCGGAACAGCAGCGCCTCCATGGTGAGCAGCGGCGGCAGGCCCGCAAGCAGGCGGCTGAAACGCGCGCTGTGCAACTGGCGGCTGGCGACCGACATCAACATGGCGTGCAGGGCCGCGAGCGTGAACAGGCTGTAGGCCAGCATCGCGATCACGAAATGCACGCGGAAGGCTGGCGAGGCGGCATTGGCGAGCACGTGATCGCCGGGGAAGAAGAGCGGGAACAGGCTCGCGACTGCGCCGGCGGACATGATCACCGCGTGCAGACCCTCGAGCCGGGTGTACAGGGTCTCGACCCAGTAGAAGCACACTGCCAGCCACACCATCAGCGACAGCGCCACGCCGAAGCCGAAGCGCATGTCCATGCCCGGGAAGATGTCGGCATGGAGGGCGGCGCCGTGGGTCAGCACGGCGGCAAGCAGCAGAAGCCGTTCGCGCGTGCTCATGCATTCGCGCGATCGATCCCTCGCTGCGCCGGCCATGACGCAGGTTCGCCAGAACAGCAACCCGCCCGCCGCATAAAGCGAGGCAGGAACCAGATGAAGTAGAATTGTCCGCATACGTAGCTGCAGTTTACTCCAAGTCACGCGCCCAAGGCCTGCCCGAACATGCTCGACAATCTGACTCAACGCCTGTCCAAAGTCGTCAAGACCCTGCGCGGCCAGGCCCGCCTGACGGAAGAAAACATCCAGGAGGCCATGCGCGAGGTGCGCATGGCGCTGCTCGAAGCCGACGTCGCGCTGCCGGTGGTGAAGGACTTCGTCGCCAAGGTCAAGGAAAAGGCCGTCGGCCAGGAGGTCATCGCCTCGCTGACCCCCGGCCAGGCCCTGGTTGGCGTGGTGCACGACGAACTCAAGGCGCTGATGGGCGGCGCCCATGAAGGGCTGGATCTGTCCACCCAGCCGCCCGCGGTGGTGCTGATGGCCGGCCTGCAGGGTGCGGGCAAGACCACCACCACCGGCAAGCTCGCCAAGCTGCTGCACGAGCAGCAGAAGAAGAAGGTGCTGGTGGTGTCAACCGACGTCTATCGCCCGGCGGCCATCGAGCAGTTGAAGACGGTGGCGGCGCAGGCCGGGGTGGGCTTCTTCCCCTCCGAGACCGCGCAGAAGCCGGTCGACATCGCGCTCGCCGCGCTCGACTACGCGCGCAAGCACCACATCGACGTGCTGCTGGTCGACACCGCCGGCCGGCTCGCGGTGGACGAGGCCATGATGGCCGAGATCCAGGCCCTGCACGCCGCGGTCAAGCCGATCGAGACCCTGTTCGTGGTCGACGCGATGCTCGGCCAGGACGCGGTCAACACCGCGCGCGCCTTCAACGAGGCGCTGCCGCTCACCGGCATCGTGCTGACCAAGCTCGACGGCGACTCGCGCGGCGGCGCGGCGCTGTCGGTGCGCCACGTCACCGGCAAGCCGCTCAAGTTCGCCGGTGTCGGCGAGAAGCTCTCCGGGCTCGAGCCTTTCCACCCCGACCGCATGGCCAGCCGCATCCTCGGCATGGGCGACATCCTCGGCCTTGTCGAGGAGGCGCGCCGCGGCGTCGACGAGGACAAGGCCAAAGCTTTCGCGCAGAAGTTGAAGACCGGCAAGGGCTTCGATCTCAACGACTTCAAGGAGCAGATCGCCCAGATGCGCAAGATGGGTGGCCTTTCGTCGATGATGGACAAGCTGCCGGCGCAGTTCGCGCAGGCCGCTGGCAAGCTGCAGGGTGGCGCCGAGGAGAAGGCGATCGGCCGCATCGAGGGCATCATCAACTCGATGACCCCGCTCGAGCGCGCCAAGCCCGAACTGCTCAAGGCCAGCCGCAAGCGTCGCATCGCCGCGGGCGCCGGGGTCACGGTGCAGGAGGTCAACCGCCTGCTCAACCAGTTCGAGCAGACGCAGAAGGTGA